>CAMLHT010000259.1 GCA_946479895.1 uncultured Gemmatimonadota bacterium
GCCCGCGCCCTGGATGCGCCGATCCTTCGTGCGGATCTGGAATCCCACGCGGCTGTTCAGCGGTGTGTTCACCCAGTCCACGAAGCCCTGGGTCGAATCAGCGGGGCCCAGCAGCCAGTAGCTCGGCCGCCCGAAGTCGCTCGGACGCGACGCCGTGCGCACGCGCGCCACCAGGCGCTTCCAGTCATCCCACAGCACGTCGGTCTGGGCGACCGGCGCGAAGTCCGTGGTGATGCCGGCGTCGATGCGCGCGATGACCTTGTTCCAGTCCAGCGCCTGCCGCTCGGCAGGCGTGCGCGCCGAGTAGACCATGATGCGCGCGGCGAAGGAGTTCGCCAGCCGGATGAACTGCGCGCGCGTCATGTCGGTGTACAGCCAGCTGTCCACCGGCAGCGTGAAATCCTGCGTGTTCGCCGCCGCGCTCGCGCTGTCCAGGTGCTCGATCGCCTTTGCCGCGACGACCGAGTAGGGCTGGAGCTGCGGCACCTTGACCGTGTCGAGCTTGAGCTTCTCGTCCACCACGAAGGCGGAATCGAAGTACAGCGCGAGATAGCCGTGCGAGATGCCCTGGACGAACTTGCCCACGGCCTTCGTGCGCGCCGTGCGCGGCGCGTCGACGATGGTGAGGCCGCCGTCGATGGCGATGAGGGCATCGTTGACCGACGAGATCGTCCGGTACAGGCCGAACCATGGCGTGGTGGTCACCGCCGAGCGGGCGTTCACCGGGCTGTTGTTCCAGGCCGCCCGCGGCTCGGCCGACAGCTCGAGCTGGCCGAAGTCGGCGAAACCGGACGTGATCTCGCGCGCCATCGTGGAGAAGGCCCACGACGGGTAGTCGTCATGACCCGCGACCGGCCACCACGTCCGGAACGACGTGGCGACGAACGATTCGGCCGCGGTAGGCTGCTGCGTCGCGCGGGCGCGATCGGGCAGGTTGGGATTCGTGACCTCGAGGTCCTGGCAGGCGATGGCCGCCAGGGCGAGGACCGGAAGTATGCGTCGCATGGCGATCCTCAGAATTCGATTTGAATGGAGCCGGTGAACGTGCGATAGCGCGGATAGTCGAAGCTGTCGAGCCGGACGATCGTCCCGCCCACCTCGGGGTCGTAGCCCTTGTACTTCGTCGAGGTGAACAGGTTGCGGCCGATGAGCGACAGCGAAACGCCCCGCACCCCGGCGCCGCGCAGCGAGTTGAGCGCGCGGCCACCGAGCCGGTGCCGGACCGACAGCTCGCGGAGCTTCACGTAGCCGGCGTCCTCGACGAAGTAATCCGTCGGATCGTTGGCCGCGTACAGCGCCACGTAGTACTCGATCGGCTTCTTGTCTCCCTCGGCCTTGCCGACCTGGTCGACGTCGGCGCTGCGCGCCCACTGGTACATGCGCTGGTTGGTCTGGTTGTAGTTCTGGCCGCCGACCTGGGCGTCCACCAGCGCGTAGAAGTCGAACGACCGCCACGTGAAGTTGTTCGTGAGGCCCCAGCGGTAGTCCGGGTTACCGTCGCCGATGCGGACCAGCGCTGCGCTGCCGGTCGCCGGATCCTTCTGCGTGATCGGCATGCCCCATCCATAGGTGGCGGAGCCGATCGTCGCGCTCGTGCCCCAGCCGCCGGTCGGCGTGACGCCGTCCGTGTACTTCTTCGGGTTGCCGCTGGCGTCGAGGCCGACCCAGACCAGCAGGCCCTCGTCGTTCTTGACGAACTCGTTGGCGCGCGCCCCGACGTCCGCGGGCAGCAGCGACGCGTCCTTGATGAAGGAGAATCCGTACATCTCGCCGAGTCCCACGCCGGCGCAGCGGTACGCGATCGTGTTGGTGGAGAAGCAGGGACGGTTGAACTCCGTCACCTTGTGGCGCGACCGGTCGGCGACCAGGCCCACGCGCCAGGAGCGATCGGGCCGCTGGAGCACCTGGGCCTCGAGCGTTCCCTCGATCGTGTTCCCCTCGATGGTGCCGGCATTCTGCCACTGCGAGCTGTAGCCGTAGAAGCCCGCCAGCGGAACCTGGATGAGCTGGTCGACCACCTTCGTCTGCGCCCGCGAGAGCTGGAGCGAGTACCGCTGCCGGAAGATCATGTCGACGCCGATCTCCGTCTCCGTCGCCAGCTCGGGCTTGAGGTTCACGTTGCCGAGGGTCTGCTTGGTGACGCCGCCGGCGGAGTTGAAGCTGAAGGTCTCGTACTGGTCGTTGAAGCTCGGACGGCCGCCGGCGGTGCCGCGCGACGCGCGCAGCTTGAACTCGTTCAGGCTCGGCGCCATCCACCACGATTCCTGCGAGAGGCGCCAGGCGCCGCTCACGCGGTTGTACATGTTCCAGCGCTCGTTCGGCCCGAAGAGCGAGCTGCCGTCCCAGCGGACCAGGGCGTCGGCGATGTACCGGCCCTTGTAGTCGGCGCCGCCCGTCACGAAGTAGGCGGTCGACCGCACCTCTTCCGTGGACGACGAGACGAACCGGGTCTTCGTGTTGTTCAGGCTCGGCACGCCCGGCACGGCGAAGTCCTGGCCGTTGGCCGTGGTGACGTCGTTCCGCTCGCGTTCGGCGAGCGCGCGCAGCGTCGAGCGCAGCGTGAAGTCACCGCGGCGGCCGAGCAGGTTCGCGCTGGCCGACGAGTTGAACGCGGTCGTGGTGCCGGTGGTCTGCGAGATCTCGCCAAGCCCGCCGGCCGGGAATCCCTCGGTCTTCTTCCCCTGGTCCAGGAAGAAGTTGTTGCGGCGGTCCGACCGGTCGTAGCTGACGTCGCCGTCGAAGGTGAGCCAGCTCAGCGCCGAGAACTTGCCGCCGATGTTGCCCTGGGTGCGCGAGCGGCGCCGCTTGCTGTCCTCGGTGGCGAGGACGTACAGCGGATTCTCCTCGCGGCCGTTCGGGTCGCCCTGGAAGAGGTACGGCGTGCCGTCCGGGTCCGGAACGCGAAGGTCGACGTCCGGCGCCTGGTTGATCAGGTCGAAGAAGGTGTCGCCATAGAGCTCGTTGCGGTCCGACAGGCTGTGGTAGCCGCTGATGGACAGGCTCAGGCGATCGGTCGGGCGGTGGTCGAGGTTGATCCGCAGGTCGCGCTGCACGTACCGGCCGCTCTCGAGCACGACGCCGTCCTCCTGCGACTGGTTGGCCGAGAAGAACCAGTTCGTCTTCGCGAAATTCTGCGAGAGGTTCACGGTGTTCTTGTTGAACTGCCCGGGATCGAAGAAGCGCTCGACCTGGTCGTAGATCGGGTCGCGGTAGGGCACGTCCTGGAACCGCTCGTACGCCGGCCGGTCCACCCGGCCGGAGCGCGGCACGACGGTCCCGGTGGCGTCGACGTATTCGCCGGCGGCGTTCGTCCGGTAGTAGTGGTATTGCGCCCAGTGGATCTTTCCGCCGAGCTGGTTGGTGCCCAGCTCGGAGCGGACGTTGAACCGGGTGGCGCCTTCGACGCCCTCACCGCCGCGCTTCGTGCGGATCTGGATCACGCCGGACTGCGCGCGCGAGCCGTAGAGCGATGCCGCGGCCGCGCCCTTCACCACCTCGACGCTCTCGATGTCCATGGACTCGAGGTCCGCCGTCGAGGCATTGAAGGACTGGCTCTGGATGACGCCGTCCACGACGATCAGCGGCGAGTTCGACTTGTTGATGCTCGTCGGCGAGCGGAGCATGATGTTCGTGCCGCTGCCGGGCTGGCCGGTGGGCACCACCGTCACGCCGGCGATCTTGCCCTGGATGGATTCGAGGGCGTTGGTCGCGGGCACGGGCAGGCTCGACGCGTCCACGCGGCCGACCGTGAAGGGAACTCGGGTGCCGGACGTGGGATCGACGACGCCGGTGCTCACGACGGCTTCGAGATTGAGAACGGCGGTCTTCATCTGGATCGTCACCGTGGCGGTGCCGCCGGCCGGGACGCTGACGTTCGGGACGACGGCTCGCTCGAATCCGAAGCGTCTCACGTCCAGCGACTGGGTGCCGGCGGGCACGTCCGCGATGCTGAAGGCGCCGGCGTCATCGGTCTGGGCGCGCAGCCGCGTTCCGGTGACCGAAACCGTGGCGTTGGCGATGGGAAGGGAAGTGGAAGCGCTGGTGACGGTGCCTGATATGCGCCCAGTCTGTTGTGCCGCCGCGATCGCCGGCATCAGCGCGATCGAAAGGGAGGCGACCAGGACACGAAGGTTGGCCATACATTCTCCGGTGAACGGTGTCGGCGTGCAGCCGACGTGCACTCCGTGGTGGGGAGTGAAGAATCCATCCTAATAGACAACCGGATTCGGAGAATGCAAGCGAGGATGAGCGTCGAGCTTCTCGTCGCTCGTCGGCTCGAAGCTCAGTTGTCAGTGTTGTTCCCCAAGACGGTCAGGTCTCTGGCGCCGAGTCCATGGGCAATCAGCGCGTCCATCCGCCGCGCGACGCCGTCCAGGGCCGAGAGCGGGCGCGGGCCCGCCGTCTCCTGCATCAGTCGGACGTCCTTTCTCGCCATCGCCAGCTCGAAGGCCGGAACCTCGGGCTCCAATGCCATGCGCTCGCCCTGGCGCACGATCGTTCCCGGCTGGCTGAGCGAATCGGCCACGCGCAGCGCCTCCCCGGCGTCGACGCCCGCTTCGCGCGCGATCGACAGGACGTCGGCGGCGAGGCCCGTCAGCACGACCCACGCCGCGTTGCCGCAGAGCTTGTGCACCGCCGCGACGTCCGGCCGCTCGCCCAGGTAGTTCACCCGCTCTACCATCCGCTGAAGGGCGGGGGAGACGGCGTCGAACACCGGCTTCGGCCCGGAGACGAGCATCGTCCCCTTCGCCTCACGCGCGCCCGCCGGTCCGACGAAGACCGGACAATGCAGGTACCGGATTCCCTCGGCGGCCAGGCGCTTCGCCCGTTCCGCGGTCAGCGCCGGCTGCGTGGTGGTATGGTCGAGGATCGTCGCGCCGCTGGCCAGCCCGGGCCTGAGGGCCGCGATCACCGACTCGACGACAGCGTCGTCCCTGACGACGAGATGCACGCGAGTCGCGTTGCGGACCGCGTCCGCCGGAGTTGCCGCGAAGCGCGCGCCCATCGCCTCGAGCGCGCGTGCCTTGGCGGCCGTCCGATTCCACACCGCAACGTTCTCCCCACGCTTCAGCGCGGCCTCGACGAATGCGCCACCGAGCAGTCCCGTCCCGAGAAAAGCGATCGATTCAGACACGCGCCTGCCCTTCGGTTGCCGTTGCGCCACCGGGAGAGTAAATGATGGCGATGATCCTTTCTCGAATCTCGCAGGCGTCGATCGCCGTGGCCATGCTGGGATGCGCCGGCCGTCAGGTCGGGCAGCCGGTGCCAATGCCCCGAATCATTCCGCATGCGGAATGGCAGGCCCAGCCGCCGCTCGGTTATGCGGCAGATGCCACGCGACGCAACACCGGCTCCGGAGATTCGCTCGCCTTCCGTGGCCTCACCGT
>CAMLHT010000260.1 GCA_946479895.1 uncultured Gemmatimonadota bacterium
CCGGGCGCCGGCAAGACGTACTGCCTGGCGGAGCGGATCCGCTATCTCGTCGAGGCCCGCGGCGCCGACCCGGCCCGCATCTGCGCCTTCACCTTCACCAACAAGGCCGCCGGCGAGATCGCATCGCGCCTCGTCGCGCACCTCGGCGAACGCGCCGGCCACGTGAAGGGCGGGACCATCCACGCCTTTTGCGCCGAGCTCCTGCGGACGCATGGGGCGAAGGTCGGGCTCAAGGCGGGCTTCGGCATCGCCGACGAGGACTACCAGCGCGCGACGCTGCGGCGCATCGGCGTCCCCTCCCGCTGGCAGGGCGGGCTGCTCGTCCGCTTCGCGTCCGCGCGGTTCCGCGGCGAAGTCCTCCTCGACAACGACGAGGAGTTCCTCGTGAAGTACGAGCGCTTCCTCGCGAAGCGGAACATGGTGGACTACGACACCCTCGTCGTGAAGGCGGCCGAGCTGATGACGGAGTTCCCCGACGTCGCCGACACGGTGCGCGCGCGGTGGGACCACGTCCTCGTGGACGAATTCCAGGACCTCAACCGCAAGCAGTACGCGGTCATCAAGGCGCTCGGCTGGTCGCACCGGAGCGTGTTCGCCGTCGGCGACGACGAGCAGTCCATCTACTCGTGGGCGGGCGCCGACCCGAAGGTCTTCCAGGACTTCGCCAACGACTTCGGGATCACCGGCGCCGACCGCCAGGTCTCGCTGCGCGAGAACCGACGCTGTCCGCGCGAATACTTCGCGCTGGCGCGCCGCCTCGTGGACTACAACCCGAGCCTCTTCACCAGCCGCCTCCACGCCACGCCCGAGAAGACGACGCCCTTCCCGGTCACCGTCCTCGCGTTCGACACGGAGAAGGAGGAGCTGGCGTGGATCGTGGACGACATCCGCCGCGACCGCGCCGAGCACGGACTGCGGTGGGGCGACGTCGCCCTGCTCTATCGCACCAACCGCATCGGCGACCAGGCCGAGTCGGTGTTCCTGAACGCCGGCATCCCCATCCGCCTCGCGCGCGGCCGCGCTCTTTCCGAGGATCCGGTCGTTGGCTACGTGATGGCGGCGCTGCGGGTGATCGCGAACCCCGACGACGTCGTCCACAAGGAGAACTTCCTCGGCACGGTCCTGCCGCGGACGCTCATCGACACGGCGCGGGCGGTGGCCGAGGAGCGCGGCGAGCGGGTGATGGAGCGGCTGGGCGTGATGGCGACGGCGCTGCCGAAGGAGGATTCGGACGGACGGAAGATCCGCCGCGCCATCTCGGCCCTGCGGAACCTCGCCGCGCTCGGCAGCCGCTACTCGAGCATCGTGCCGCTGGTCAACGAGCTCCTCTCCCAGCGCGTCGGCGAATACCGGAGCCTCCTCGACGAATACCACCATGACCTCAGCGATCCGGCGAAGAACGCGGAGGTCGTCGCGCTCGCCGGGCGGCTGAAGGCAGCGATGCGCGAGCGGCGACGCGTGCGAATCGCCCGGCTGGGCGGCGTGGAGGTCGCAATGAAGGCGGTGCTCCTCGCCGCCGGCGTGCGCGACATCGACCTCGGCGGCCCGTCGCCGGATCCCTCGACCGTGGCCATCGGCGGCGACGAGACCCCCTCGCTCGGAGCGATGCTCGGCGTCTTCAAGGCGGCGCAGCTCATCGTCAGCGAGGGGTTCACCAACGCCTTCGCCGACTTCACGGCGATCGACATCGAGACGACGGGGCGCGAGGCCGCGACGGCCCAGATCGTCGAGATCGCCGCGGTGCGCGTGCGCGGCGGCGTGGTGACCGACGAGTACTCGACGCTCGTGCGTCCACGCGTGCCGATCGAGCCCGGCGCCAGCGCCACGCACGGCATCACCGAGGCCGAGGTCGCGAGCGCGCCATACTTCGAGGAAATATGGGAAGCGCTGCGGACGTTCTTCGGCCGCGACGTCCTGGTGGCGCACAACGGCAACCAGTTCGACTTCCCGATCATCCGGCGCATGGCGGCCGAGCTGTCGCTCGCCGGCGCGAACGAGCTGACGACCTACGACACGCTGCCGCTCGCGCGCGAGCTTCGCGAGGGCAGCGCCAAGCTCGAGGACATCGCGAAGGCGATGGGCATCGATCCCGGCCAGTCGCACCGGGCGCTCGACGACACGCGCACCCTTGCCGCGGTCTTCCGCGGCATGAACGACCTCAAGCTCGAGAAGGCTCGAAAGACGGCGCTGGCGGGATCGCTCGACTTCCTGGGACTCGGCCTCGGCCTCAGCAACCCGAAGCTCCTCGTCGAGGAGGCGAAGCTGCTCGCGGACCGCCTGGCATCGTATCCCCTGGGCGCGCACTCGGAGGCGCTGGAGTTCTACCGCCGCGAGCGCGAGCGCGGCGACGACCAGTCCCTCCCGACGCGCGAAGAGGTCATCGACCTGCTCGGTGGCGAGGAGAAGCTGCTCCGCATCCAGACCGAGCGCGGGGCGGCGGAGCGATATCCGGTGGCGATGGGCCGGATGCGCGTCCTGCTCGAGCACTGCGGCGAGGGAACCCTGGGCGATCAGATCAACGCGTTCCTCGAGAAGGCATCGCTCTCGTCACGGCCGGGCGAGACGGAGCCGGCGAAGGAGCGCGTGAACCTCCTCACGCTTCACTCGACCAAGGGCCTGGAGTTCTCGCGCGTGTACATCGTGGGCGTGGAGGATGGCCAGTTCATCGGCACCAACCCGAACCGCCCGCCGTCGCGCACCGAGATCGAGGAATCGCGCCGGCTGCTGTACGTGGGCATGACCAGGGCGGAGGATCGGCTCGTCATGACTCGGGTCGTGCGCCGCGAAGGTGATCCCACTGGCGGTCACCAGTTCCTCGACGAGATGGGGTTGAAGCCGCTGCCCCTCTGAGGGCGCGCAGCCGGTCGGACGCGGGGGATCCTGCGGCGCGGCGCGGCGCTTACACGCTTCGAGCCTCGCGTTGCTGTGGCTGGCGGCGTGGCCGGTACAAGACGCGAGTCTCTCGCTACGCGCCAGCGCCGCCCTGCAGGACCCCCGCGTCCTCCCTCCTCTGGCAGCATCATCCGCATCCGGAATGCGAGAGAGGAGGGCGGAGGATGGAGGGCGGAGGCCGGAGGGTCGCCCACGCACGCGGCCTAGACGGCAGTCCTCCGCCCTCCGCCCTCCGGCCTCCGCCCTCTGCAATGAAACTTCCCCGGCCCCACCCCCATACCGATAATCGTCCGCGACGGAGTCTTCCATGATCAGGGCTGACGAGTACATCGACAACGTGCTGTCGTACGTCCCACCCGGACCGCAGCGGGAGCGCATCGAGCTGGACCTGCGGGCCAACCTGGCCGCGCATGTGGGCCGGGGGACGCTCGATCCCGCCTTCGAGCAGTTCGGCGAGCCGCGCGCGGTGGCCGAGTCGTACCTGGCGCGGGAGCCGCTGGTGGCGGGGCCGATCGGGCGCCGGATCCTCGCCGCGATGATCGACATCCCGAGCGTGATCGCGTCGGGCTTCGTGCTCTTCTACGCCGCGTGGAAGCTCTTCGGGACCACCGACAGCTCGTTCATCGCGTCCATCGTGGCGGGAAACCCGGTCGCCATGGCGCTGGGGCTGGCGACGCTGATGGTGATGTCCCCGCTGTACTACGTGGTCGCGGAGTCCACGACCGGCCAGACGGTCGGCAAGGCTCTGCTTGGGCTGCGGGTGGTCCGCGAATCGGGGGCGAAGATCAGCGTCGGCCAGGCGATCGTGAGGCAGATCCCGCTCATGTGCAACTTCTACCTGCTCGATGCGGCGTTCGCCCTCTTCACCGAGAAAAAGCAGCGGGCGTTCGAGATGATCTCGAAGACACGCGTAGTCCGGGCATGGTGACAGCTGCGCGTGCTCATGGATTCTCGGCCACAGGTGTGTACGCATGCTCGGAATGGGTGAGCATGCTCGGAATGAATGCCTGGGTACTTCTTTCGGGTTATTCCGAGCATGCTCACCCATTCCGAGCATGCGTATACGGGTCGGGCCGAGAACCCTTGAGTCAGTGGAGCGCCAGGCTACGCTCGGGATGCCAGTGAGATGAACTTGTCGACGGCTGGCGGGCCGGACCCCACTCCTTCGTCATGCTTGAAGACCACGTACGCGTCGGTCCACTGCTGCGAGAGGATCTGCCGGGCCCATTCGCCGAGCATGGCGTCGTCGTAATCGAAGCGGTGGAGGCGGACGTAGCCCCAGTCGGCGGTCGGGACGAGCGGTGACCTGAAGTCCTCCTGCTCGATCGCGCACATCGCGACGTTGTGGTTGCGCAGGGCGGCGAAGGTGTCGTCGTCGAACCAGCTCTCGTGGCGGAACTCGACCGTGTAGCGGCGGTCCTTCGGCAGGCGATCGAAGAACGTGTTCAGCCGCTCGAGGTCCTTCTTCATGTTCGGCGGGAGCTGGAACAGGAGCGGGCCGAGCTTCCCTTCCATGCAGCCCACGGTGCGGAGCAGGTAATCGACGGCGTCCGACGATTCGGGCTTGAGCCGGGTGAAGTGCGTGATCTTCTGGCTCGCCTTGATGGAGAAGCTGAAGTCGTCCGGCACCTGCGCCGCCCAGCCGCGGAGCAGGTCTTCCTTCGGCAGGCGGTAGAAGGTGTTGTTGATCTCGACGGTCGGGAACTTCGTCGCGTAGAAGCCGAGCATCTCGGCGTCCTTCATCTTCTCGGGGTAGAAGGGGCCCTTCCACTCCTTGAAGGCGAAGCCGCTGGTTCCCGCCCGCAGGCGCACTAGCTGGCCTTCCGGCTCTTCTTCTTCGCCTCCTTCGGAGGCTCCGAAGAAGTCGGTTGGGACGCGAGAGAGGCCTTCAGGGCTTCCATGAGGTCGATGATCTTGCCGCTCGAGTCGGCCGGCGCCTCCATCGTGATCTCCTGGCCCTCGACCTTCTTCTGGATCTGCTCCATCACGCGCTCGCGGACAACGTCCTTGTACTTCTCCGGCTCGAAGTTCTCGTTGGACGTCTGGTCGATGAGCTGCTTGGCGAGGGTGAGCTCCATCGGCTTCACGTCGCCTTCCGGCACGGGGACTTCGGTCGTCGGGCGCAGCTCGTCGGAGTAGAGGAGCTGCTCCATCACCAGCACGCCGTTCTTGGGGCGCAGGAGGATGAGGTGCTGCCGACCCCGCGCCGAGTACTGGCCGACGGCGGCCTTGCCGGTCTCGAGGAGCGCGGCGGCGAGGAGCCGGTAGGCGCGGTCGCCGCCCTTGTCGGGGCCGAGGTAGTAGACCTTGTCGAGGTACTCGCGGTCGACCTTGTCGAGCGGCACGAACTCCTGGACGTCGATGGTGCTCGTGCTTTTCTCCTCGAGCGCCTTGATTTCATCGGCCGTGAGGACCACGTACTGGTCCTTCGCGAACTCGTAGCCCTTGACCATCTCGTCCCGGGCGACGACTTCGTTGTTGTCCTTGGG
>CAMLHT010000261.1 GCA_946479895.1 uncultured Gemmatimonadota bacterium
GCGAGCCGGGCAACCGCGACAAGACCGTCGCCCAGATCCTTCGCGAGATGTGCGAGTGCGCCGACGGCGCGACGATGTCGGGCAAGAAGGATTCGCTGGTGAACATCGGCGGCTGGCTCGGTCTCCGCGACGAGAAGCTGGCCGAGAAGGCTCGCAACATGGTCGTGATCTACGAGGGCCTGCACACGTACGGCGGCCTCGCCGGCCGCGACATGGAAGCGATGGCGATCGGCATCGAGGAGTCGGTCCAGGAGGACTACATCCGCTCGCGCATCGGCCAGGTCCACTACCTCGGACTCAAGCTCATCGACGCTGGCGTTCCCGTCGTGCGGCCCATCGGCGGCCACGCGGTCTTCCTCGACGCGGCGGCCATCCTCCGCCACCTCACGCGGACGCAATACCCGGCGCAGGCCCTCGCTGCCGCGCTCTACGCCGAGTCGGGCGTGCGCGCCATGGAGCGCGGCGCGGTCTCGGCCGGACGCGATCCGGTCACCGGAGCGGAGCGCTTCCCGGCCCTCGAGCTGGTGCGCCTGACGATCCCGCGCCGTGTGTACACGCAGGCACACATGGACGTCGTGGCCGAAAGCGTCATCGCCGTCTTCGAGCGACGCGCCCGCGTGGCCGGCCTGAAATTCGTCTTCGAGCCCGAGCACCTGCGGTTCTTCCAGGCGCGATTCGCGCCGGTGGTGGGCGCCCGGATCTTCGACGATTCGTCCAGGGAGACGGCGGCGCGCGGATAGGCGGTTGCCGATGGCCGTACCCGCGGCGATGTTCTGGCCATGACACGCCGACTCGCCGCGGGACTCGTCCTGGCCCTCCTCGCCGCGCTGCCTGCCGGGGCGCAATCGGCCAGCGCCGCCTGCGGCGAGACGGACGACGCAACCGCGCACCAGTTCATCAGGGTGTACGGCGACCTGCGCATCTGCATGCTCGCCTTCACCACCGACAGCCAGGCGGTGGATGGTCCACGCGCCTGGACCGCGAAGGCCGGCCGCATGGTGTACGAGACCCAGCGGGCGAACGACTTCCGCCGCATGGCGATTGCCGGCGATGCCATCGAGTGGACGATCAACGGGCAGCCGCGCCCCGCGGACAGCGCGGCCATGGCGTGGCGCCAGGATGTGCTCGACGTCCTCGCGCCGGCGTGGGAGGCGGCCCGCCTGCGTGAAGAGGTGTCGCGCCTCCGTCAGCGGATCGACTCGCTTCCAGCGCTGAGGCAGCGCGCGACGGCGCGGTCGGACTCGATCGAGAAAGCGCTTGCCGCGGCGCGCGCGCGCATCGCGTCACTCGAGCAGGCCGACCGCTCCATCGACCGCGAGATCGCCGGCTACGAGGCGCGCATTCGCGAGCTCCAGAGCCAATCGTCACGGGTCCAGATGCGCACCAGCTCACCCGACCCCAACGTGCGAGCAAGGGCCGAGGCCGAGCTGGAGCAGATCCGGCGGCAGGAGCGACTGCTGGACGAATCCCTGCGGCGCGCGCAGCAGCGTGCCGACGGGCTCGACGCCGACCGGCGGATCAGCGCGATGGAGCTGGACATCCGCACGATGCGCCCGGAGCACCAGCTCGCATTGCTGAAGCTGGAGCTCGATGAGCTGAAGGAGGAGAACATCCCGCTGCTCCGCCAGGAGCTGCGGGACCTCGATCCGGACAATCGCCTGCGCGTCCTGGATGATGCCGTCGCGATCGCGCTGGCCCGCCTCCGGAGCTCGCTCCCGCCTACGCCATAGCCGGCGCGAGGTCGGCCAGCGTCTCGCGCAGTCGCACCCGCGCGCGGAAGAGCCGGGCCTTCGACGTTCCCTCGGGGATGTCGAGGATCTCGCAGATCTCCTGATGCGAGCGGCCCTCGACGAGGTTGAGGATCACGATGGTGCGCAGCTCTTCCGCCAGCCCGTCGATCGCCGCCACGAGCCGGCGCCTGAGCAGCGGATCGCGCTCGGCCACGGATGACGCGATGTCCGGCGCGAGGTCCAGCGGAACGTGGCGCGACTGCCGCTTCTCGCGTCGCTTGTGGTTCAGCGCCACCGAGACGGTGATCGAGTGCAGCCAGGTGCGCAGCGCGGCCTGGCGCCGGAAAGTCGGCAGGCGCGAGAACGCGCGCACGAATGCGTCCTGCGTGCATTCGTCGGCCAGCTCGGGGCCCGCGATGCGGGACGCGAGGCGATGCACGGCGTGCACGTGCGCGTCGTAGATCGCGCGGGCGGCGTCCCGATCACCGGCGACCGCGCGGTCGATCAGTGAGGCTTCGTCGTTCGGGGAAGGCGGGGCATGCATTGGATACATGCCCATGGCAGGGGGCGTTCCCGGAGGGACTTAGCGCAAATCATTCATCTACAATGACTTGGGCGGTAATCCCGGATACCACATGGCGCACCGGTGTCCGGTTCTGGGACGCCGCGTTCATTTGCGGTCGGTTTGTCAGGCGCGCGACTTCCTGAGCATCCAGCCGTACAGCCACGCCAGCGCGCCGATGAAGCCCAGTAGACCGAGCCACGGCGCGAGGACGAAGTCGCCGCCGACGATTCCGATCGGCGCGTCACTCGCCAGCGCGACGATCAACCCGGCGTTGATCACGCCCCAGAGACTCTCGCCGACGATCAGGCCCGAGGCGACCAGGGTGCCAAGCCGTTCCGCGCGCTCGGGATTCGGCGAGTGCCTCACCCGTCCGTCATACCACCGCGAGAGCACTGCCCCGACCACGACCGCGAAGGTCGCGGACATCGGGAGATAGATGCCGATGCCCACGGCGAGCGGCGGAATCCGCAGCTTGCCGGTGGCCGCGAGCACGGCATCGAGGACGATGAGCCCGACGCCGACGAGGGCGCCGATGCCGATCATCTTCCATTCGAGGCTGCCGCCGATCACGCCCTGGGCGAGCGCCGAGATGAGCGTCGCCTGCGGCGCGGGGAGCGGGTTGGGCGCGACGACGCCGACGTTGGCCGCGCCGGCAAACCCGTACGCCTTCGCGAGCAGGTTGAGCACGAATGGAATCACCGCCGCGCCGGCGGCGACGCCCACGATCAGGGCGATCTGCTGCCGCATCGGCGATGCGCCGACGAGCTGGCCGGTCTTGAGGTCCTGGAGGTTGTCGTTCGAGATGGTCGCGCAGGCGAACACGATGGCCGTGATGAACAGCGCGAAGGCGACGAGCGGCAGCCGCGTCGTCTCGGTCACGGCGACGACGGACGAGACGGAGACCGCGCAGATGACGATGGACAGGATGCCGACGCCGGAGATCGGGCTGTTCGACGCCCCGATGAGGCCCGCCATGTAGCCGCACACGCCGGCGATCAGGAACCCGACCAGCAGCACGAATGGCACGGCGACGGCAGTCAGCACCACCGCGTTCCCGGCCAGTGGCGTGCCGCGCACGAACGTGAACGCCAGCCATCCGGCCACGACCAGGCATGCCACGGTGAGGCCGATGATCCACCCGGGGGCCATGTCGCGATCAGTGTCGTCGCTCACCGCCGCCACGCGCGACGCGGCCAGGGTGCTGACGAGCCCCCCCACGACTGGCTTCGCGAGCCGCGCGAGCGTGTAGATCGCCGCCACGCCGATGGCGCCCGCGCCGATGAAGCGCACCTGCGTGCTCCAGACGCGGACGGTGTGGGCCGCGAGGGTGACGTCGGCCGGCATCGGCGTCATGGAGGTGAGGATCGGCACCGCGATCACCCACGAGATGATCAGGCCCGCGAGCATCGCCATGCCCACCGAGAGTCCGACCAGGTGCCCCGCCCCGACGAGCGCGAGCGACCACGCGACGTTGTAGCCGCTCGATGCCCCACCCCCGATGGAGAAGAACTTCGCGACCTCGGCGCCCACGATCCGCGTGCCGGCGGCGATGGCCAGTCCGGCCGACGCGACCGAGCCGAGAATCACCGCCCGCAATCCTTCCCGGGCCTCACCGGTGTCGTCGTTCGTCTCGCCGCGCGTGCCCGACCCCACCTTGAGCACTTCGGCCGCCGCCACGCCTTCCGGATACGGAAGGTCGGAGTTGGTCACGAGCGCCCGGCGCAGCGGGATCGTGAACAGCACGCCGAGCACGCCGCCGCTCACGCAGATCAGGAACGACTGCCAGAACGGGAACGTCGTCCACCAGCCCACGATCACGAGGCCCGGCAGCACGAAGATGATCGCCGAGAGCGTCCCCGCCGCCGAGGCGACGGTCTGGACGATGTTGTTCTCGAGGATCGAGGAGTTCCGGACCGCGGCGAGAATGGCCATGGACATGACCGCCGCCGGGATGGACGAGGCGAAGGTCAGCCCGACCTTGAGGCCGAGGTACACGTTGGCGGCCGTGAAGACGACGCAGAGAAGCGCGCCGAGCACGAGGCCGCGGAGGGTGAGCTCGCGAGGTTGCATCGCGCTATTCTACCACGGACTCGCCGAGTCACGCGAGATGCCCCCGCAACGCAGGGGCTCCCGCGGGCAGCCGGGCGCTCAGGCGCCCTTCAGTGCCTCCCGGACCCGCTCCATCCGCGCCCGCGCGTCGCGGGCCACCGCCTCGACGGCCGGTGACATCGGCCCCGGCGCGGCGCTCAGCATGACCCGCGGATCGGTCAGACGCACGACTGAATGCGCGTCGTCCTGCGCCTCCACGGTGACGTTGCATGGAAGCAGCAGCCCGACCGTCGGGTCGGCGGTCATCGCCGCATGCGCGAGCGGTGGATTGCACGCCCCGAGGATCACGAACGGTCGGAACTCCTTGTCGAGCTTCTCGCGGAAGGTCGCGCGGAGGTCGATCTCGGTGAGGATGCCGAAGCCTTCCGCCTTCAGCGCATCACGCGTGTGGGCTACGGCCGCCGGATAGGGCTCGTTCAGGCGGACCTCGAAGCCAGGGGAGTCGGTCATTGATGCCTCGTGTTGAGGAATACCTGACGTTACCTGCCTCAGCGCCGCTGTCAGTCGGCGGAACCCCCGCTACCGGATCGTGAATGTCACCGGTTGCCAGCGAGTCCGCGCGTGCCCCACGACGACGCCGCCCAGCAGCCCGCCGATCCCCGCCCCGATGCTCGCGCCCAGAGCCGGGCCGACCTTGGGCTGGAGCTTGCCCTCCTTGTCGCAGGCGCCGCCACACTCGATGAGCGGGCCCATTGGCGCACCCACCAGCGCGCCCACCCCCGCGCCGACGAGGATTCCCAGCACGGTCTTGCCCACCGAGGGACGATGGCGCCGCAGCACGTCGATCCGGGTCACGCCGCTGAATGGCACCGCGAACTCCCGTCCGGGTCCATAGGGACTCGCGCCCTGACCCATGATGACGAGGTCCGTCCCCTGGATCCGGGCGAAGGCCGCCACTGCCCCTTCGAGTCGCGGGCTGTTCGCCCAGACCCGCACCGTATCCCAGACGGT
>CAMLHT010000262.1 GCA_946479895.1 uncultured Gemmatimonadota bacterium
TCTTCGTCCCCGCCCCGCTCTTCTTGAACGTGTACTTCCCGTCCTTGAACAGCTCACTGGCCGCGCAGTCCAGCGCGAGGGCGATGTCCTTGCCCGGCGCGTATCCCGCGGCTTCCACGGCCTCGAGGATGACGGTGATCGCCTCCTCGTCGCTCCTGAGGTCCGGCGCGAAGCCGCCCTCGTCGCCGACGCCCGTCGCCAGCTTCCGCTTCACGAGAACCTTCTTCAGCGAATGAAAGACCTCGGCGCCCATGCGCAGCGCGTCGCCGAAGGTGTCGGCGCCGACGGGAACGACCATGAACTCCTGGAAGTCCACGGTGTTCGTCGCGTGCGCGCCGCCGTTGAGGATGTTCATCATCGGCACGGGCATCACGCGCGCCATCGGTCCGCCGAGGTAGCGCCACAGCGGCATCTTCGCGTGCATCGCGCCGGCGCGGGCGCAGGCCATGGAGACGGCGAGCATCGAGTTGGCGCCGAGGTTGGCCTTGTTCGGCGTGCCGTCGAGGTCGAGCATCCGCGCGTCGATCCCCATCTGGTCGGTGATCTCGTGCCCCATGAGCGCGGGGCCGATCTCCTCCTCGACGTTCCTGACGGCGTTCAGGACGCCCTTGCCGAGGTAGCGGGCCTTGTCCCCGTCACGCAGCTCGATGGCTTCATGCTCGCCGGTGCTGGCGCCGCTCGGCACCGCCGCCCGGGCCATGATGCCGCTGGCGAGGATCACGTCGGCTTCGACGGTGGGGTTGCCGCGGCTGTCGAGGATTTCGCGGGCGCGGATTTCGGAGATGACGGACATCGAACGGAGGGCGGAGGACGGAGGACGGAGGACGGAGTCTTACTCGGCTGGTAAAATAGCCGATTTGTGGGACTCGACGCCGTATTCGGCCGCGAGGAGCGCATCCATGCGGGCGTGCGTCTCGGCCATGATCTCGGTGCGGTGCTCGTAGTTCATGCCCTTCGTCTCGAGCGCGGGAAGGAAGTGGATGTGGACCGTGCCCGAACGAACCTTGAACGAGTCGCGGCCCATGACTTCGCGGGCGCCGTAGACGACCGTCGGGACGATCGGCGCCTCGGCCGTCACGGCAAGGACGAATGGACCCTTCTTGAAATGCCGGAGGCGGTAGTCGTGACCGCGGGTGCCCTCGGGAAAGACGACGATGCGCTTCCCGGCGGCCACCGCCGTCGAGGCCTCGCGATACGACTCGAAGGCCGACTTCCGGTTGTCGCGGTCGATGAAGACCACGCCGGCCGCCTCGGCGCCCCAGCCGAAGACGACGATCTTCCGCAGCTCCTGCTTGGCGACGAAGGTGCAGCGCGGCAGCTTCGACGCGATCGCGAAGACGTCGAACCAGCTCACGTGGTTGCAGATGAACACCGCCCCGCCCTCGGGGATGTTCTCCTCACCGTGAAAGACCACCTTCACCCCCGCCGCCTTCACGATCGCGCTCGCCCAGTTGCGCATCGCCGTCTCGTAGATCCCGCCCTTGATCACCGGCCGCCGCAGGAGGCGGGCGATGATCACGAGTGACGCCGAGTAGATCGTCACGAAGAAGACGGCAATTCCCGCGGCCAGAGTTCGCATCAGGTAAGGTGGCTGTGTCCAGGCAGAACGAAAGCGGGCCTGCCGTTCATCGTGAAGGTGCCGGGCCCGGCTTCGCCGACCGTTCCGATCTCGGTCAGCGGGCAGCCGAGCCGTTCCGAGAGCGAGGCGGCGTCGAAGCCCGGCGCCGCGACGAGCAACTCGTATTCCTCGCCGCTCCTCATCGCGTCCTCGACCACCACCCCCGGCACCCTCGGCACCTTCTCGAGCTGGACCGAGTACGAGACTCCACTTGCCGCCGCGAGATGATCGAGCTCGGAGGCGAGCCCGTCAGAGATGTCGATGGCCGCATGCGCCCCATGGTCGGCGAGGATGCGGGCCTCACGAATCCGCGCCTGAGGCTGGGCGAAGCGCTCCCGATCGGCCGCGGCCGGCTGCTTCCCGGCATTCCAGGCCCGGATCGCGGCAGCAGGTCCGCCGAGCAGTCCGGTGACGTAGAGCCGGTCGCCCGGCTTCGCGCCGCTCCGCGTGAGCGGCGCGACCGCGTGGCCGAGCACCGTCGTCGTGATCGAGAGGTCGGTGCCGGCGGAGATGTTCCCGCCGACGATCACCGTCCCCGCCGCTTCGACCGCCTCGCGCACGCCTTCGGCGATGTCGTCGAGCGAGTCCATCCACTGATCCGGCAGGTCGATCGCGAACAGCAGGCCGATCGGGATCGCCGCCATGGCCGCGATGTCGCTGAGCGCCGCCGTCGCCGCGCGATAGCCGACCTCGCGCGCGTCGATCCAGCTCCGGCGGAAATGCACGTCCTCGACGAAGGCATCCACGCTGACCACGAGCCGCTCGCCGCGCGGGACGTCGAGGATCGCGGCGTCGTCACCGATGCCGCTCGCGAACTTTCCCCACCGCGCGACCATCCGGCGAATGGCGTCGGACTCGGCGCCCTTCCCCATCGCGATGGCGTCCCGCCTCGTCACGACGACACCGCGGGCAGCTCGGCCAGCACGGGATAGCGCGGCGGCGTCTCCGGGATTCGCCACGCGTTCGGAAGGACGGAGAGAACGTCCTCGAGCGTCGTGCCGCGCGCATGCGGTCCGGCCAGCTCGGCGGCGCGGCCGTGGATCCACGCGGCGCAGGCGGCGGCGACGAGTGTGTCGTCCATCTGGGCAAGCAGGGTCCCGGCGATGCCGCAGAGGAGGTCACCGCTCCCGCCTGTGGCCAGCGTCGGCGTGCCGGCGGCGACGACGAGCCGGCGTCCGTCCGGGTCGCTGATCACCGTCGGCACGCCCTTGAGCAGCACGGTGGCGCCGATCTCGCGCGCGAGCTCGCCGCCAACGTCGAAGCGGCGGTCGAGCACTTCCTTCGGCGTGACGCCGAGGAGGCGCGCGCATTCGACCGGATGCGGAGTGATCAGCGCCGGGCGTTCTCCGATCAGCTCGCGCAGGGCCGGCAGGTCACCGGCGAATGCGGTGAGCGCGTCGGCGTCGAGCAGCATCGGGCCGCGATGCCGCGCGGCGGCAGCCTCCACCGCGGCGCGCGCGTCGGCGCCGAGTCCGGGGCCGATGACGAGGGCGTCGGCCCAGGTGTCGTGGGGGAGCGGATCGCCCGCCCTGACGTCATGATCCACCAGAGACGCGGGGACGGCGGCGTGGATGGCATCCGCGACGGATGGATGCACGCGCGCCTTGACCATGCCGATGCCGCTGGCGAGCGCCGCGCGGAGGCCGAGGATGACGGCGCCGGCCATGCCCGGCGCGCCGCCCTGGATCACGAGCTTCTTCCGCGTGCCCTTGTGAGACTCGGCGGCCACCGGCGGGATGTGGCCGCGTACCCACGCTGCGTCCACGAGCTCGATGCCATCCTCGGCCGCGGGAAGGAGGCCGATGTCGACCGCCACGATGGTGCCGCAGAGTCCGCGCGAGACGAGGTGGCCGCGCTTGACGGTGCCGAAGGTGACGGTGAGGTCGGCGGTGATGGCGTCGTTGACGGCGCCGGTCGTGGCGTCCAGCCCCGAGGGGAGGTCGACGGCGACGATGGCGGCGCCGCGGTCGCGCGCGAGGATCATGAGGTTTCGCGCATCGGCGATCGCGCCGCGGACCTTGCCGGTGGATCCCGTGCCGAGGAGGGCGTCGACGACCACTCCCTCTCCCGTGTATTCACTCGCGTCGGCGACGGACGTCTCGGCGAGATCACGCTCGGCGATGCAGTCGGGGGAGCGCGCGCCGTCGGGGGCGAAGACGCTCACCGCGACGCCGGCGTCGGCGAGCGCGCGGGCGATCACCCAGCCGTCGCCGCCATTGTTCCCCGGCCCCGCGAGAACGAGGGCGCCGCGCTCGAGGCCTTCCGGATAGCGGGCGGTGATCTCCGCCGCGGCCGCCGCGCCGGCGCGCTGCATCAGCGCTCTCGACGGGACTCCCGCGGCGATGGTCGCCGCGTCGCGCGCTGCCGCCTCAGGTCCGGTGACGACGCGAATGAGGGGGCGCAATCACGATACGGCGTGCGCCCCGCACCACGGATATTCGCGATCGAACGCCTGGTCGAAGTCGAAGACGTCGGCGAATTCGTCGCGCGTGTCGGTCGGCTGGCTCATGAGGAGCCCGAGGTCGACCAGCGCGAAGACGGCGTCGCCGAGGTCGGCGGTGCTCTTCACGCCCCAGCTCTCGAGGACGAGGCGGGACATCACGCCGAACCGCTCGAGGGCGAGATCACGGCACGCCAGCGAGAGCTCGCGGCCGGTGATGTGGCGGCGCTCGGGAAGCCGCTGCTGGCAGAACTCGAGGGCGGACAGCACGAAGAGGTAGGCGCGCTCGTCGAATCGCGACTCGCGCAGCCGTATCCGGTCCATGATGCCGTCTCGAAACGCCAGCTCAGCCACTCCGCCCGACCCTCCGTTCAGATGCGAATCGCGGCGAGCAGAACGCTCGCCGCTGTCTGATAATGCCGGAGTGTACGCCGCGCCACAACTGGTGAAACCGGGAAGATTGGGGCGGTGGCGCCTTGGCATGAAATCGCGGGTGATGTAACCTCAGGGTCCCCTCTCTCGTACGGGCCGCATGCACCAGGCAGCCAGCATCCCCGCGCCACCCCAGACTCCACAATCGCCCCGCGTCTCCGGCAACGCCATCGGCGAGGCGGTGCGCGAGGCCATCGCGGGCTCCCTCGCGCCGGTTCGCGCCGAGTTGCAGCAGGAGCTGGCGAAGGCGCGGGCCGAGCGCGACGTGATCCAGGGGCAGCTCGACGGGGCGTCGTCGCGGACGGTGCGTCGTGAGCTTCAGCGGCAGCTCGACGAGGTGAATCTGCGGATCGAGAAGCTGGAAACCGGAGTGAGCACGCTCGATCGCCAGCTGACGACGAGGGATGGACCGCGCTTCGCCGGGACGGTCGCCCCGCCGGCCCTGCCGGCCGCGCAGACACCGTTCGGGCCTGATTTCGATCCGGCGCCGATGGTGGTCATGATCGTGAGCATCATCTTCATCGGGTTCCCGCTGTCGATCGCGTTCGCGCGGCTCCTGTGGCGCCGGGCGACGCACGCCGCGCCGTCACCGCAGGTCGCGGCGGACACGATGCGCCGCTTCGATCGCCTGGAGCAGTCGGTGGACGCGATCGCGATCGAAGTCGAGCGAATTTCCGAGAACCAGCGGTACCTGACCAAGCTGCTGGCGGAGCCGGGCAAGCGCGAGGCTATCAGCGGCTCGTAAGGTCTCGGGCGGCTTCGGGTTGGCCAGCGCCCGGTCGGACGCTGGCAGTCCCGCTCGAGGGCTACGCGCTTAGACGCCGCGAGCCTCGCGGTCGCGGAATCCGAGCCCCAGCAGGT
>CAMLHT010000263.1 GCA_946479895.1 uncultured Gemmatimonadota bacterium
AGCTCCGGCTTGTCGCCCGGCTGCATGGTCTCATCGACGACGAAGGCCTGGTCGAAGATCAGCGCCAGGTTGGTGAGCTCCGCCGCCTGGACGAACTGCGCGAGCTGCTTGAACTGGTCGGTCTCGGCGGCACCGCCGTCGAGCTGCAACCCACCCGCGAACGCACGCAGCACGTCGTTCGCCGCGCCAAGGGCGGAGTAGCTGTTGTCCCACGGGGCGGCTGCCACGTCGCGGTCGCCGCCCGCCGAATTGTTCGCGTAGGCGATGCGCGGCTGCACGTTATTGAACCGCATGCCGAAGTTGCCGAAGTTGGCGGTGCTCGCGTCGGCGGTGACCTGCATCGCGAGGTACGGATGCAGGTCGGTGCTTCCCAGGTACCACGAGTTGACCGCCGACACGGCGAGGTTCCTCACGTCCTCCGGCGACGCGAGCGCTCGCCCCACATCAGGGCTGTTGGGGTTGGTGACGTCCAGGCTCGGCTTGCACCCCGCAGCCATCACGAGCGTTGCCGCTCCAGCGAGGCGACCGAGCTTCTTGATGCTCATCATGAGATGTATCGCTCCAGAGTCGAAATGGGAGTTAGAAGCCGATCGTGACCTGACCAGTGATGGTGCGGAACTGCGGGTACCGGAATCCATCGATGCGGAAGTTGAAGTCGTTGCCCGCCGTCACTTCGGGGTCGAAGCCGGAGTAGTGGGTCCACGTCTTCAGGTTGCGGCCGATGAGCGCCAGCTTGATGTTGTTGGCGTACCGGCCGATGCCCGCCCGATCCAGGATCCGCGTCCCGAGGTCATAGCTCACCGACAGCTCGCGAAGCTTCACGTAGGAGCCGTCCTCGACGAAGTAGTCGCTTCCCACCAGGCCGTTGTACAGCCCCGACGAGTAGAACGGCAGCGCCACCTTCTGGTCGGCCGCCTTCCCGGCCTGGTCCTCGTCCGCATGGCGGAAGTCCTGGAACATCCACTGCTTCGTGAAGTTGTAGATCTGGCCGCCCTTCTGGCCGTCGAACAGGGCGTAGATGTTGAAGCCCCGGACCGAGATGTTGTTCGAGAACCCGAAGCTGAAGTCGGGGTTCACGTCCCCGATCTTGAACTGGTCGTTCCCGTTCGCATCCACGAAGGCGATCGGGCGCTCGGTGGCGAGGCCGCGCGTGGACGCCTTGACGAGGAAGCCCAGCGGATTGACGACGTAATCGCTCGCGACGGCGGACGCATACGCCGGGTTCTGCTGCAGCTCCTGGAAGCTGCGGACCCAGCGCGTGCCGTACATGATGCCGAGCGACTCGCCTTCCTTGTAGTAGAAGACGTCCTGGCCCTGGCCGAACTGATTGATGCGGAAGGGCGCGCGGTTCATCTTCAGAATGCGCTGCGTCGTGTGGTCGCCGGTGAGCCCGAACGAATAGCTGAAGCCCGGCCGGTCGATGACGCGCGTCTGCAGGGAGAGCTCGGTCGTCTTCGCGCTCACGTCCGCCGCGTTCTGCACCTGCGTGCTGAAGCCGCCGGACTGGGCGAGCGACAGGGGCACCGACAGGAAGGCGCCGCGAGTCACGCGATCGGCATGCACGACCTCGAGGTCGAACCGGTCGAGGAATGCCGTGTTGATGCCGAACTCGTTCTCCGTCTGGATCGCCGGCTTGAGGTTCTTGTTGCCGAGCTGCGACTTGGTGATCTGTCCGGCGCCGATCGAGTACGTCTCGTACTGGTTCGAGTAGCTGGGACGCAAGCCGGCCGTGCCGCGCGCCGCGCGCAGCTTCAGCTCCTGGACGCCCGGAATGTGGAAGTCCTCGCTCACCCGGTAGGCACCGGCGACGCGATAGAAGTTCGCGTAGCGGGCCTCGGGCCCGAACAGCGACGATCCGTCGCGACGAACCTGTGCATCCAGGATGTAGCGATCCTTGATCGTCAGGTTCTGCGACGCCTGATAGTCGATCGTGCGCGTGGCGATGTAGCCGGAACCGATCGTGATCTGCGTCGGATCGAGCGCCGCGAGGTCGGGCACGGCCGTCACGTTCAGCTTGTTGCCCGAGGCCGTCGACCCGGTGCTGTCCGTCTTCTCGACGAGGTAGGCCAGGCGGGTCGTGGACAGGATGTTGCCGAAGAACAGCTTCGTCGCCGTCGCGTTGACCTGCATGTTCTCGGCAACGCTGTTCAGGTTGCCGATGGAATAGCCGCCGGTGGTCGGCTGGCCATTCTCGCCCAGGTAGCCGCGGAACTCGTAGCCCGTTTCACGACGGTTCAGTCGATCGGTGCCGTAGCTCCCCTCGAGACGGAGCCACGACGTGGGCCGATAGCGTCCCGAGAAGGAACCGAGGATACGCTCGCGCCGGTAGGAGTTCTGGTCGTTCGCCCAGTCGTAGAGCGGGTTCGCGCGGGCGTTCGGGGAGGTCACCGAGGGAAGCTTGGGGAAGTAGGCGATCGAGTCGTTCCCGTTCGGCTGGCGAAGGTCGACGTCGGGCGGCGCCTGCAGAAGCCCGAAGAAACCCGCCGTCCCTTCCGGGTCGAAGTCGTTCCGGTTGATGCCGTACGTCACGCTCGCCGAGAAATCCATCTTGTCCGAGATGCCCTGATCCACGTTCAGGCGGGCGTTCTGCCGGAACTGTCCATGGATGAAGGGAAGCACACCCTGGTTGTGGTCGTTCGTGAACGACGAGTTGAAGTTCGTGTTCCCGCGCCGGAGCCCCATCTGCACGTTGGTGCTGTAGAAGCTGCCGTTCGTCAGCCATTCCTGGAGCTGGTTCCGGAATGCGCCCGGGCCCGTGGACGGGTAGGGAATGTCCGCGTACTGATGCGTGGGGTCGGCGATCACGCGCTGCCCCTTGGCATTGAGGTAGATCGACCCGTCCGGATTCGTCTGGTAGACGTGCGACGTGTTGAGCGGGACGAAGTGCGCGATGCCGGACTGGCCGTACTCGCTGCGGACCTGCATGTCGAGCTTGTTGTCCTCGAGCGTGCGGCCGCGCTTGGTGGTGATGTTCACGACGCCGTTGGCGGCATCGGAACCGTAGAACGACGCCGCGGCTGCGCCCTTGAGGACTTCGATCGACTCGATGTCGTTGGCATCGATGTCGGCGATCGAGTACTTCGTGATCACGCCATCGATGATGACGAGCGGCTTGCTCGTGCCGATGCCGAGGCTCGTCGACCCGCGGAGGCGGATCGTCGGCGTGGCGCCCGGGTTACCCGTGCCGAGGGCGATCTTGGCCCCGGAGACCTTGCCCGCCAGCGCCGCGACCGGTGACGTCGCCGGCACCTGCTTGAGCTGATCCTCCGACACCTTCGCCACCGAGAAGGGCAGCACCGCAGCGGACGTCGCATTCGCCACGCCGGTGACGACCACCTCGTTCAGCCGGAACGGGTCGGTCTTCAGGGTGAAGTTCTCGGTCAGCGTGCCGGCGCGAAGCGTGATCGTGCGGTTCTCTCTCGTGTACCCGATCGAGCGTGCGGCGAGCGTCGTCGTCTGCCCGGTCACTCGACTGGCGGGGACGGTGATGGAATACGCGCCTGTCGCGTTGGTGTAGGTGCCGAGGTTCAACGCCGGCAGGAACACGTTGGCATTCGCCAACGCGCTTCCACTCTCGGTCGTGACTCGACCCGTGATCAACGCCGCACCCTGCGCGGCCGCCGTGCTGCCCGCAGTGGCGAGCAGGAGGGCGACAGTGGCGAGGCTTCGAACGCCTGCAACTCTCTTCATGGTGGGTCCTGGTGTGGGGTCCGCGAGCACTAACGACGCCGTCGAGCAGCCGGCGGCAATGAGGCGACTGCCCTGCGATGACAGGGGAATCGCAACAGGATGGACCGGGGAGGAAACCCTTTCCCGGTCCGGGATGTCTATCGAAACGAGCGCTGAAGGCGCTGACGAATACGACGGAGTGCGGCGGAGGAGCTACAGGCCGGATCGCGGGGAAGGAAGACGTTCACCCCGTTCGGCCGGGCTATTCTGCGTGCCGGTCCCCGCTTGCGCAAGATGGGACCTGCGGGAGCATTGTGGCGGAGGACCCGGGTTCGGACCGGCGCGTCACTTTCGGCGGCTCGTCAACTGTATGGCCCCTCAATGGACGTCGCCGCGCGCGAGCCCACCCCGTCCGGCTCGCGCCGCGGCGCGGTCCGACGCGGTGGACCGGAGGGCCGACTCCAGATCGCGATGACTCCGCAGCGGTCCATGTCCCGCGGACCGGCGAATTCGGGCGGGATCGACGCGCTGCCGGAATACACCTCGATCCCCTCGACACTCTGCAGGTCCACGATGTCGACGTCGAACTCCCCGGCCGACGCCGGCGAGCCATCGATGAACACCAGCGGCGCGCAGGTCGCGCCACGCAGGCGTATGGAGCGCCCCTGGTTGCGGATCGGGCCAACCTTCACCCCGGGAATCTCCCGCAGCATGTCCGACAGGAAGGTGCTGTTCGCGCGGTCGATCCGTTCGCGGGTGACGTAGTAGCCGAGATTCGTCTTGCTGCGCGCACGAAAGCCGGCCAGCCGGGAGTCGGAGGCAGTGCGCGGGGCCGTGACCTCCACGCCCTCGACCTGCGCCGCCGTCGGTGTGAGGATGATGTCGACGGTGCTCTCCTGGCCATTCCCCAGCCGCAGCTGCGTCGAGTGCTCCTCGTATCCCAGCCGCCGTGCGAGCAGCGTTGCTGGCCCTGGCAGCAGCCCGGTGAGGCGGAAGGCGCCAGCCGCGTCGCTCCGCACCCGTACGGCCGCGCCCCGGACTCCCACCTCGACGCCAGGGATCGGAGCGCCCGTTGAATCGTGCACGCGTCCCACCACGGACGCGCCGCGCTCCTGCCCGCGGACGGAACGGCGCACCGGATCCAGCATGAGAAGCAGCCCACCGAGCAGGAGCAGGCGCATGGCGTCGCGGCACCCGGAGGGTCGGATCATGCCTCATTAGGCACCGCGGCGATCGGCGCGTCAAGAGCGGGCAGCGGTTCGAAGGCGATGAATGCAACGAGGGTCCGGCAGCCATCGGCCGCCGGACCCTCGCCCGAACGTGTGCTGCTCGCGTCGTCAGGCCGCCGACGCCTTCTCCGTCACCACCCGCACGACATCATCCACCACCTGGAGGAACCCGCCCTCCACGTGGAAACGCTGGCCGCTCCCGCTGGCACCGAGCCGAAGCTCGCCGGTGCCGAGCAGCGTGAGCAGCGGCGCGTGGCCGGTGAGGATGCCGACTTCGCCGTCGAACGCCGGCGCGACCACCGACTCCGCCGTGCCCTCGTAGAGCACCGCTTCCGGCGAGATCACCGAGACGGTCAGCACGATCAGCCCTGCAGCTTCTTGGCGTTCGCAGCGACATCGTCGATGCCACCCGCCATGAAGAAGGCCTGCTCCGGCAGGTTGTCGAAC
>CAMLHT010000264.1 GCA_946479895.1 uncultured Gemmatimonadota bacterium
AGTCCACCCAGGTGGGCGCGTAGCCGCCCCACTGCCAGGGCTCGAACTCGTGCGACAGCGACGGCACGACGATCACGAAGCGCTCGAACCACATGCCGATGTTGATCGTGATCGAGATGAGGAACAGCCACGTGGTGTTGCGCCGGAGCTTCTGCGAGAAGAGCGAGAGCGGGAGCACGCAGTTGCAGATGAGCATGATCCACGCGGCCCACGCCCACTGGCCGAACACGCGGTTCCAGAAGTACTCCTGCTCGAACTGGTTCCCGGACATCCACGCCACCTGGAACTCGGACAGGTAGGCGAGGCCGACGACCATCGACGTGAAGAGGCAGAGCTTGGCCGCCGCGTCGAGGTCGTTCAGGGTGATGATGTGCTCGAGCTTGAACACCTTCCGCAGCGGGATGCAGATGGTGAACACCATCCCGATGCCGGAGAAGATGGCGCCGGCCACGAAGTAGGGCGGGAACACGGTGGCGTGCCAGCCCGGCGTGAGCGCCATCGCGAAGTCGAACGACACGACCGAGTGCACCGACAGCACGAGCGGCGTGGCGAAGGCGGCGAGGAACAGGTAGGCGCGCGTGAAGTGCCGCCACTCGTGCTCGGAGTTCCGCCACCCGAGCGCGAGCATGGCGTAGATCCGCTTGCGGACCGGGTTCGTCTCATGGTCGCGCAGCACCGCGATGTCGGGGATGAGGCCCACGTAGAAGAACGTGGCCGACACGGTGAGGTACGTGAGGATGGCGAATACGTCCCACACGAGCGGGCTCTTCGGATTCGGCCAGATGAGCCGCCAGTTCGGGTACGGGATCAGGTAGAAGAACTTCCACGGCCGCCCGAGGTGCAGGATCGGGAACAGGCCCGCCGTCATGACGGCGAACACCGTCATCGCTTCCGACACGCGATAGATCGTGGTGCGGAAGCCGGCGCGGAACAGGTACAGGATCGCCGAGATCAGCGTTCCCGCGTGACCGATACCGACCCAGAACACGAAGGTGACGATGTAGACGCCCCACATCACCGGCGGGTGGTAGCCCGCGGCGCCGAGGCCCTCGTAGATCTGGTAGGTCCAGGCGAAGGCGCCGAGCAGGAGGCAGAGGATCGCCGTGCCGAGGGCCGCGAACCACCCGAGGGTGGGCCGCAGCGTCTCCATCACCTCACGGTCGACCTGCTCGTAGCTCGCGATCGCGGGAAAGCGGACATCCGCGGTGGGGACGTTCGGGCGCTGGCCGGCGGGTGCAATCGACGTTGCCATGATCGCGCCTCCTCAGCTGTGCGCCCCGGCGGTGGCCGGCGACGGATGGTTGACCTTCTTCAAGTAGACCACGGCGGTGAAGGTGTTGAGCTCCTCGAACACGTGGTACGCGCGACGGTCGGAGACCATCTGCGCGACCGACCAGGCCGGATCAGCCGCGTCGCCGAACACGATGGCGCGGGACGGACAGGCCGCGGCGCACGCCGTCGTGAACTCGTCGGGCAGCAGCTCGCGGTGCTCCAGCGACGCCCGGTTCTCGGCCTCGCGAATGCGCTGCACGCAGAACGAGCACTTCTCCATGACGCCCTTGCTGCGCACGGTGACGTCGGGGTTGAGCTGCCAGTTGAGCGGCTCGGGGAACGCGTACTGCTTGCGGTCCTTCTCGCCGTACCCGAACCAGTTGAAGTAGCGGACCTTGTAGGGGCAGTTGTTCGAGCAGTAGCGCGTGCCCACGCAACGGTTGTAGACCTGGACGTTGAGTCCGTCCGGCGCGTGGTACGTCGCGTACACGGGGCAGACCGGCTCGCACGGCGCGTTGCCGCAGTGCTGGCAGAGCATCGGGACGAACCGGGCCTCGAAGTCCTGGCCGAAGTGGCCGTCGTCCGCGCCCTCGTAGTACCGCTCGATGCGCAGCCAGTTCATCTCGCGGCCGCGCGTCACGTTGAAGCCGAACTTCGACGTCGCGAAGATCGTGGCGTTCTGCCACTTCGCGCCGACGGTCGGGATGTTGTTCTCGGCGTAGCAGGCGGTGACGCAGGCCGAGCAGCCCGTGCAGCGCGCGAGGTCGATGGTCATCGCCCAGCGGCGCGCCGTCATCTTCCGCGGATCGGCGTCGCTGTAGAGACCCTTGTTCTTGCCCTGGTTCGGGGACGTCGGCGAGCCGAAATCACCCTGCGCGTCCGCCGCAACCGGCGACCGCAGGCCGGGCAGGAATGCCGTATTGGGCGCACCCGGGATGTCGTGGCCTTCGTGCTCCTGCGGGCTGGCGAGCTCCTGGAGCGTCGTCGCCTGCGCGATGCCGCGCCCGTGCTGCCGGGCCGAGCCTTCGGTGCTGGGGATCGTCGTCTCGTCGCCGGTCCTGCTGACCGTCGCCGTCGTCGCGACTCCCGCCATGCCACCCGCGGCGTTGAACGCCACCGGCACGAGGTCGAGCGGGTGGCCTTCCATCACGCCGCGTGCATAGCGGCCGTAGCCCCACTGCACCGTGGTCCGGTCTTCCCAGTCGAAGTCGCCCATCGCGGCCGCCGACCGGTGACCCTGGCCGAGCGGAATGGCCAGCGTGTCAGGACGGACGCCGAGATAGATGTAGGCGGGGAGCTTGAGCGAGCCCGTCGCCGTCTTCACCTCGACGATGTCGCCGCGGTTCACGCCAAGGCGCGCCGCGGTGTCGGGATGCATCTCGACCCAGGAGCTCCATACGACCTTCGTGACCGGGTCCGGCAGTTCCTGGAGCCACGGCTTGTTCGCGCCACGGCCCTCGCCCAGAGTCGCCGAGGGATAGGTGAGCAGGAAGAACTGATCGTTGCCGGTCGGCGCGGTGAGCGTGGCCGGCGTGCGGGCCGCCACGGTCGTCGTCGCGCCGGCCGGCCGGGCCGTCGCGGTGCCGGCCATCATGCCCTTCGTGAGCGCGCCGGCGAACGCGGCGTCTCCGCCACGCATCTGGAGGAACATGGACTTGAAGTCCTGTCCCGCCGGCACGGCGCCGCCGTTCCGGACGGCGATCATCACGTCGGCGGCAGCGCGCGTCCCGGCGAAGACCGGGTCCATCACCGGCTGCTGGAGTCCGAGCGTCCCGCGCACCGGCTGCGCATCGCCCCACGTCTCGAGGGAGTGCAGGTCGGGGAGGACGAGGTCGCAGAGCTCGGTGGTCTCGTCCGGATAAAGCGAGAAGGCCACCTTGAAGGGCACCGCCTTGATCGCGTCGGCGACCTTCGCCGACTGCGGAAGCGAGTGCACAGGGTTCACGCCGCGCGTGAAGAAGATCCCGACGCGATTGCCGCGCATTTCCTCGACAGCGGCGAGCACCTGATCGGCGGAGGCGATGCCTTCGTAGCCGGCGGCCGCCATGCCGACGTTGATCACCGGGCCAACCGCGCCCGAGGACTGGTTGAGGGCCGCGACCGCGGCACCCAGCGTGGTCGCATCGAGGCCGCGTCCACCGGCGAGGAACACCGCCGGACGCGCGCCGGCGACTTCGTTGCGCAGCGCGGTGAGCGTCGCTTCCGGGACGTCCGCGAGCTTCGCCGCGTCGGCGGCGCTGCCCTGGCCGCGGAGGAAGTTCGCGATCGCGACTTCACTGCCCGGCTTGCAGGCGATCCACTGATCGGCGTTGAGGCCGGTGAGCGAGCGGCGCGGGCCGACGTACACGAACCGCGGCGCGCCCTCGATCTTCGCGCGCGCTTCGGCGAAGGCGAGCTGGTTCGGCACCGAGGCGCCCCAGCCGTCGAGGAAATCGGCGCCGAACGAGACGATCAGCTTCGCGCCGGTGAAATCGTAGGTCGGCATCGCGACGCCGTAGGCCGCGCGATGCGAGGCCATCACCGCCTCGTCGGCGTCGAAGTCGACGCTGAGGTGCGGGCGCATGCCGAAGCCGGCGAGCCAGCCGTCGATGAAGGCCGGGAAGCTTCCGCTCTCGTGCTGGTTGAGGAACACGGACGCCTTGCCGCGATTCTCGGTCATCTTCTGGGACAGCAGCCTGATGGCCTCGTCCCAGGTGATGGTCTTCCAGCCGCTGCCCTCGCGGAGCATCGGGGCGCGGAGGCGGTCCGGATTGTAGAGGCCCTGGAGCGCCGACTGGCCGCGGGCGCATAGGGCGCCGCGGTTCAGCGGATGCGCGGGGTTGCCCTCGAGCTTGATGACACGGCCGTCGCGCGTCTCGGCGATGATGCCGCAGGAGGCGGCGCACTCGCGGCAGGTCGTCGCGTAGTAGGTCGAGACGCCCGGCACCGTCTGGTCGGGCGAGACCAGGTACGGAATGAGGTTGCCGACCTTCTCGGAAGTGCAGCCGACCGCGGCGGCGGCCGCGGTGGAGACACCGACGACCTTCAGGAAGTCACGACGCTTGACCGCGGTCGGACCGTCGGCGCTCGGCGATGGAGAGCCCTGTGGGGGAAGCTTGCTCACCTGATCCCTCAGTAGTGGCAGTTCGCGCAGTCGTACCGGGCCTTCTTGCGCTCGGTCGATGCCGGGGCCGGCGTGGCGCCGGCCTGTGTTGGGGCGGGCGCATAGCCCGCGGCCTTCAGGCCTTCAGCGGGATCGTACCCGTTCACGTGGCAGCTCACACACCAGCCCATGTTGAGCGACGCGAACTGATAGACCTGATTCATCTTCTGCACTTCGCCGTGACAGCTCTGGCAGGTCACGCCGGCGTTCACGTGGCGCATGTGCGGGAAGTGGACGTACTCCGGGACCTTGTGGATCCGGATCCACGGGATCGGCTTCGCGTTGGCGCCGAGTCCGGGCGTGGCGGGCTTCGCGTCGGCGTACTTCCAGAGCTTCGTGAGCTCGGGGCTCGTGCGCGCGTCGTGCAGCTCGTTCTTCGGCAGGTTGACCTGGCCGTCCTTCATGGTGCCGATGGAGACGTGGCAGCCCATGCAGGTGCTGACGGCGGGGAGGCCCGGGTCAGGAGACTTGTCCGCGGTGTAGTGACAGTACAGACAGTTCATGCCGAGCGTCTGCACGTGCACCGGGTGCGGGAACTGGATCGGCTGGACTGGCGATCGGTTTTGCGAGGAGGAGGCGCCGCTGTACGCGGAAATCATCACGGCACCGGCAGCCAGGAGCACGAGTCCTGGAATCGCGGTCCACTTCCTACGCTCGATCATCAGGATCAACAGGTTGTGCGACGTGGGGGGCGCGCTTTGTGAACCTTTTCACAAGGCTACGATCAAGCGCCGAAATCTGGTTTGATCAGTGAGTGGAAGCAAGTCGAAGTTGCAGTGGTTACTCGTGATACGAGATCAAATCCGACAAGATCTGTCGGGATCGATTTTCAACCTGTCGTCGTCACAGGGCC
>CAMLHT010000265.1 GCA_946479895.1 uncultured Gemmatimonadota bacterium
CGCGTCCGAGCCAGTCCCGGCCCGCGATCCCGGGCGGCGTGGTCTGACGCTCGTCTACTCGCCCGTCTCGGAATGCGGCGCGTCGACCGGCTTCGATTCCGGCGATCCGAACTGTCGCAGATGGATGGACAGGACGACGATCGAAAGCACGGCGAGGAATTCGCTCTGCCAGTTCTGGAGCGACTCGAACCAGAACCGCGACGTCAGCATGTACTCCCCCACCGAGTAGACCTTCCCGCCCGGATGCTCGCGCTGCTCGTCGTTGTAGACTCCGGCGCCGCCGACCGCGTGGGCCAGGAACGAGCCGGTGAAGAGCAGGACGAACGCGATCGCGAGTGACCGCTTGTAGATCGCGAGCGCGAGGCCGCCCCGTTTCACCGGCCAGGGCGCGCCCGGCCGCGTGGGGTCGGGCTTCCGGTCGACTTCCTCGTCCTTGTCGGGATCCTTCGATTCGACCGATCCCTTCTGGACCAGGACGACCGTGATCAGCACGTACACTGCCATCTGGAAGAACTCACTTTCCCAGTTCTCCGCCGTCGCCTCAAGCATCGCGGAGCTCCGCAGGTAGCTCCCGTAGCTCTGGGCGGGCTCGTGGTGCCGTCGCCGCTCGTTGTTCTCGTTCAGGTGTCCCGCGACCGACTGACCGGCGAGCGTCACGAGGAAAAGGAGTGTCAGGGCGATCGACAGGCCGTTGTTGCGGAGCGCGCGCATGCGGGCAATAGTTTGGGTCCTCGAACATCCTCCTCTCCCCGGACCCATGAACAAGATCCTTGCCGCGGCAGTGCCCGCTTTGCTCTTCGCCCTTCCGGCATGCACCCAGGCGCCGGCAGGCCGGGCCACGAGCCTTGTCGCCGCGCCCAGCCCCGCCGAGCCGCTCGTCGAGTTCGAGATGATGACCTGGCCGGAGGTGAAGGCCGCGCTCGCGGCCGGGAAGACGACGGCCCTCTTCTATACGGGTGGCACCGAGCAGCGCGGGCCGCAGAACGTCAACGGCGGCCACAATCTCATGGGCCGGGCGACGGTGAAGGCCATCGCCCTGAAGCTGGGCAACGCGATCGCGATGCCGGTGCTGCCCTACACGCCGAACAACGCGAGCGCCGCGCTCCCGGGCACGATCGGCCTGACGAACGACATCCTGGCCGCGATCCTCGAGCGAGTATCCGAGCAGGCGATCGCCACCGGCTTCAGGAACGTCGTCCTGATGGGCGACCATGGCGGCGGCCAGCCGAACGTCTATCGCGACGTCGCGACGAAGCTGGATGCGAAGTACGCCGCCCAGGGCATCCACGTCTTCTACTGCGACGACGTCTACACGAAAGCGCAGGCCGACTTCGACGCCTACCTGAAGGAGAAGGGCTACCCGGTCAGCTCACACGCCGGCATTCCCGACACCTCAGAAATGATCTACCTCGGCCAGTCCCTCGGCTGGGTGCGCATGGACCAGCTCCCGAACGCGGTCGGCGATACGCTGCCCCGCGGCGCGGCGCGCGATCCGAACGTCCCCCGCGTGAACAACGGCATCACCGGCGACGGCCGCCTGTCGAGCGCCGAGCTGGGGAAGATCGTGTTCGACATGAAGGTGGATTACGCGGTGCGGCAGATCAGAGGAATGGTCCGGTAGAGTGGGAGTGGGAGTGGGAGTGGGACTGGGAGTGGGAATGGAACGGGATGCAGTTGACTGCATGACCTTTCTTGCATCCATCACCGCCTCCCACTCCCACTCCCACTCCCACTCCCACTCCCACTCCCCAGACTCGATAGCAGGTACACCATGCTCGCCGTCCCGTCCATGATCGGCTCGTTGGTCGAGTAGTCCCCGATGTCGTCGTGGTAGACGACGAACCCGGTGTTGAAGCGCGCGTATTCGTCCGGGTTGTGGAGCGCGATACCGCGCAGGCTCGAGTAGATCGAGCGATAGACCGGCCCATCGAGCAGTCCGCCGAGGAGCACGTGAACGCCGAGCTTGCTGGCGTGCGCGGAGTGGGGATCGCGCGCGGAAGTGCCCGAGGCCGGGTATCCGATCATCATCGAGGTGCCCCAGGGATTCGCGCCGAAGAGCCAGTCGATCGCCGCCTGCTCGTATGCCCGATAACGCTGGTCGCCCGTCATGCGGCGGTAGAGCAGTGCCTGCGTGGCGAAGGACGCCATGAGGTTGCTCGAGCACCAGATGAACGGAATGCCGGCGCGGAAGCCGTTGGTGCTGGCGCGCGCCGCGACCTTCTCGATGCCGTCGCGATAGAACCGCGCCGCCATCGCCTTCTCTGCGGCCGATCCGTTGCGCCACAGCTCGTAATGGCCGTTGTTGTGCCACGGGAACCACTGGTAGTGCTTCGCGGTGTCGGCGCCCATCCACGGCGTTACCGGCTCGGCCCGCGCGTACGCCGCTGCCTCCGCGAGATAGCGGCTGCTGCGGGTGAGCGCGTGAAGCTGGGCGGCGCCGAGCTCCATGTCGTCCGTCCAGTTGTCTTCCTCGTAGAAGTAGGGTGAGCTGCCCGGCGCCGTCTGGCAGACGCCCGGATGCTTCCGGCCGACCTCGTACGCGTTCACCGCGCGCTCGCGCAGGGTACGGGCGAAAGCGGAATCGTCCCGTGCGATGGTCGCGGCGGCGAGCGCGAAGGTCGACGCGTACTTGCCCGCCGTGGAGGCGAATCCGGTCGCGCGGTTTTTGTACCGGAGGACGCCCTGCGGCCGGCCGGTGCAGGGATAGACGGGACGCTCGCGCCCATGGCCCCAGCCGTAATTCGACGAGTCGTTGATCATCAGGTCGAAGTAGGCGTGGTCGCGGTCGTCGGCGAGCTGGTTGTACATCTCCTCGCCGCCGGGATACATGCGGAGCAGCCAGTCGAGGCCGTGGCGCGCCTCGTCCACGACGTCGGGCACTCCATTCGCACCCGGCAGTCCGCGGGCATCGAACGCGTCGCCGAACGCACGCGGGTTGTCGCGGTACGCCGCGAGCATCATGTACGTCGCGGTGGCCGAGGTCGTGACGTACTGGAGATAGTCGGACGCGTCGGCCCAGCCGCCGCTCACCGCGATCTTCTTCACCACCCGGCCGCTGTCGTCGATGACGTTCCCGTCGTAGCGGTGGACGGAATCCCGGAACAGCGGGTTCCAGCCCGAGCGCTGCTGGCGCATGTAGTAGAGCGCGGTGTCGGCGCCGCCGTCGAAGACGTCCGGCCCGATGCGCACGCGAACCGGATCGGCCGCCCCGGCCTCGATCGTGTAGCGGCCCGGCCGCCGCAGCTCGCTGAAGTCGAGGCGCTGGGTGACGACACAGGGCCCGAAGTGTCCTTCCCGCGACGCGGGCCTGGGGCCGAGGACGACGCGGCCGGATTCGTCCTTCACCCGGAAGGACGGAATCCCGACCCGCTCGAGCGAGCAGATGACGGCGACCTTGGGCGCGTCGGGCAGGTAGCCCACCTGGTTGACGCGAATGAAGCTGGTGGAGTCGCCTCGCGCACTGCCCAGCGGAACGAGGATCCCTGCCATGAGCATGCAGGCCCTGCCGGCGCGGGAGCGGCCGGCGACGGGCAGCAGGGCGCGTCCATTGCGCGTCGACATGCGGAACCTCTCGGTGGCTTGCGTGTTTTTCCCTTCACCCCTACAATACTCCCTCGCTCTCGAACAGGAGAAGCTGTCTTGCGCATCATCACCGCCAACAACGCCGCCGTCACTGTCGTGGTCTTTCGACCGCGAATGTGGGACGTCGCCGTCGTTTCCAGATGATTCTGCGCTGATCGCTTCCTGAGCCGGAGCCCATAGTGGGCGGCACCGCGATCGGTGTCGCCCTTTTTGTTTGCCCTCGGCGCCGGCCCGCGGGCACCTGCAGGACAATCGCATGTCAGAGCTCAACACCATAGAAGAAGCCCGAAGCCACGAGCTGGAGGTCGCGGTGGACGCGCCGGTCGCACCCCCTCGAGAGACCATCTGGCACGCCGTGCGCGAGGCCCTGCGCGGGTCACGGCGGAACTACACCGAAGGACCCATCGGCCGCGCGATCCTCGTCCTCGCGATCCCGATGGTGCTGGAGATGGCGATGGAGTCCATCTTCGTCATCTGCGACGTCTTCTTCGTCGGCAAGCTCGGCGCCGATGCCGTGGCGACGGTCGGCCTCACCGAGTCGCTGATGGCGATCGTGTACACGCTGGCGATGGGACTCTCCATCGGCGTCAGCGCGACGGTCGCCCGGCGCATCGGCGAGAAGGATCCGGAGGGCGCGGCACGCACCGCGGTCCAGGGGATCGCGCTCGGCATGCTGATCGCCGCGACGCTCGGCCTGGTCGGCGCGATCTTCGCGCCGGATCTCCTCCGGCTGATGGGCGCCTCCGAGTCGGTCATCGCGACCGGCACGGGGTTCACCCGCGTCATGCTCGGCGGCAACGCGAGCGTGCTGCTCCTGTTCCTGATCAACGGCATCTTCCGCGGGGCGGGGGACGCCGCGCTCGCGATGCGCACGCTGTGGCTCGCCAACGCGATCAACATCCTGCTCGGCCCCTGCCTGATCTTCGGGCTCGGACCGTTCCCCGAGCTGGGCGTGGTGGGCGCGGCGATCGCGACGACCACGGGACGTGGTGTCGGCGTGCTCTTCGCGGCGTCGCAGCTGCTGCGATCCGGCAGCCGCATTCACATCTCGCCGCGACTGGTGAAGCTGGACGGCGCGCTGATGATGAAGCTGATCCGGCTCTCGGGCACGGGCACCTTCCAGGTGCTCATCGGCACGGCGAGCTGGATCGGGCTCGTGCGGCTCGTGGCGACCTTCGGCTCGAGCGCAGTGGCCGGCTACACCATCGCCATCCGGATCGTGATGTTCGCGCTCCTGCCGGCCTGGGGACTGAGCAACGCGGCGGCGACGATGGTCGGGCAGTCGCTCGGCGCGAAGCAGCCGGAGCGCGCCGAACGCGCGGTCTGGATCGCGGGGAAGTACAACCTGTGGTTCCTGGGCGCCATCGGGATCCTCTTCGTGGCCTTCGCGCGGGTCATCGTCGCGCAGTTCACGAGCGATCCGGCCGTGGAGAAGTTCGCGGTGGATGGCCTGCGCGTGATCGCCGCCGGCTTCGTCATGTACGCGTACGGGATGGTGATGTCGAACGCGTTCAATGGCGCGGGCGATACCTGGACGCCGACGCTCCTGAACCTCATCTGCTTCTGGGCCTGGGAGATTCCGCTGGCCTGGGTGCTGTCACAGGTGTTCGGGATGGGCGCGCACGGCGTGTTTCTCGCGAT
>CAMLHT010000266.1 GCA_946479895.1 uncultured Gemmatimonadota bacterium
CGTCCTCCGCCCTCCGTCCTCCGTCCTCCGCCCTCCGTCCTCCGCCCTCCGCCCTCCGCCCTCCATCCTCCGCCCAAGCCGTGTTCTGGTCCTCCGCCCGCTACACCTTTCCGCTCCCCGCCGGGCACCGCTTCCCGATCGCGAAGTACGAGCTGCTGCGTCAGGGCGTGATTGCCGCGGGAATCGCTGGCGGGGCCGTGCATGAGCCGGAGCGGATCACGCGGGAAGCGTTGCTGCGCGTCCACACCGAGCGGTATGTGGATGCCTTCACCAACGGCACGCTCGACGATGCCGAGGTGCGGCGACTCGGCTTTCCCTGGTCGCTGGAGCTGGTCGAGCGGTCGTATCGCGCCGCGGGTGGGACCATGGAAGCGGCGCGAGCCGCGCTCGACATCGGCGTCGCGATGAACCTCGCCGGCGGAACGCATCACGCGTTTCCGGATCGCGGGGAAGGCTTCTGCGTGTTCAATGACGTCGCCATCGCGATTCGCGCCCTCCAGCATGAGGGCCTGATCGAGCGAGCCGCCATCGTGGACCTCGACGTCCACCAGGGGAACGGAACCAACGCGATCTTCGCCGGCGACGACAGCGTGTACACCTTCAGCATGCACGGGCGCCGCAACTACCCGTTCACGAAGGTCCCCGGTTCACTCGACGTCGAGCTGGAGGACGGGTGCGGGGACGACGAGTACCTGTCCCTCCTCGCGGCGAAGCTGCCCGGGGCGATTGGCGCCGCCCGGCCCGATCTCATCATCTATCTCGCCGGCGCCGATGCCCACGCGGACGACCGGCTCGGCCGCCTGAGACTGTCGGCGGACGGACTGGCTCGGCGTGACGTCATGGTCCTCGACGCGGCGCGGGAGGTCGGAATTCCCGTCGCGGTCACCATCGCCGGCGGCTATGGGCGAGACATCGACGTCACGGTCGGCATTCACATGGCGACCGCCCGGATCGCCCGGGAGTTTGCCGCAGGATGAGCGCGATGCGCGCGCAACGTCCGCACGGCCATGCGTCGCCCTAAGTTCCGGAGATGAGGATTCCTCCACCGCGCGAAAGCGGGTTCACCGGCACGACGCCCGTGCCGCTCTACTGGGCGCGCTACGGGCCGGCCGGGGCTCGGCCGGTGCTCGTCCTGCACGGAGGGCCGGGCGCCGAGCACGACTATCTCCTGCCCCAGATGCTCCAGCTGGGAGGCGGCACTCGCGAGCTGGTCTTCTACGACCAGCGAGGGGGAGGACGCTCGAAGACCGAGGATCGCGCGCCGATCACCTGGCGCACGCAGGTCGACGACATGCGCCTCGTCATCGACGAGCTCGGGCTGGCCGACGACGGATTGACCGTGGTCGGCTATTCCTGGGGAGGCCTCCTCGCCATGCTGTACGCGATCGAGGCGTCCGCCGGACGCGTTTCGCCGGCCGTCGCGCGCCTCGGCCTGATCGACCCGGCACCGGTGACGCGCCAGTTCCGGGATGAGTTCGAACGGGAATTCGCCGCTCGCCAGTCGGGACCGGCGATTCGCGCCCTCCGCGAGGAGCTCGCCGCATCCGGGTTGAAGGAGTCCGACCCCGACGCGTACCGCCAGCGCTCCTTCGAGCTCAGCGTCGCGGGCTACTTCGCGGACCCGGGGAAAGCGAGGGACCTGACGCCGTTTCGCGTCGTCGGCCGGGTGCAGCAGTCCATCTGGGAGAGCCTTGGTGATTTCGACCTCACCCGGCCCGGAATGCTGGACACGGTTCGGGTGCCGGCCCTCATCGTCCACGGCCGCCAGGACCCGATCCCGCTGGCCTCGTCGGAGGCGGCGGCCGGTTCGATGCATTCGGGGCTCGCCATCCTCGAGGATTGCGGCCACGTTCCCTATGTCGAGCAACCCCGGCAGTTGTTCCGGGCGCTGGATAGCTTTCTCGAAGGCAACTGAAGGGTCCCCTGAACCAGGAGTTCGCATGGGCGAAGCCGCTCCGCGCTCCTCACCGCCAACCGCATCCGTGTTCGATCCGACGCCGCCGCCAATTGCGACCATCGATCATCAGGGGCGACGGATCATCGTCACCTGTCGCATCGGATTCGACGGCGTGGAGTACATCGGCAGGCTGTGGTTCGCGCCAGAGGACGGCACCGAGCCGGCGATGCCGGATCGTGCCGCCGTGCCCGGCCGCACGCGCGACGAAGTCCTCACCCTGGCCCAGCGACTCACACCGCACGAGCTGACGGTCCGCCACCGCCGCGCGATCGCCGAGAAGCGACGCTACCTCAGCCTGCGCCGCGCGACCGACGAGATCATCGCGAAGATCCGCTACATGAATCAGCTCGCCATCTCGATGCACGCGGGCGTCATCGACCCCGAGGGCGCGCAGCAGGAGATCCTGCTCACGGAGCACCAGATCATCGACGTGGTAAGCCGGCTCAAGGACTACGCCGGGGTGGAAGGCTAGCGGATTACGGAGGACGGAGGGCGAGGACGGAGGGCGGAGGACGGAGGGCGATAATTTTGCACAATGCTTCGCGACCTCACGCGAATCGCATCCCCCGCTCACACTTCGTCCTTCGTCCTTCGTCCTTCGTCTTTCGTCCTCCGCCCTCCGTCCTCCGTCCTCCGTCCTCGGCCTCCGTCCTCCGCCCTCCGCCCTCCGCCCTCTGTTCCGTCATGACCGATCCCCGCTCGGCTGCGCACGTGCTCGCGCGAATTGCCGCGTACCTGGAGCTGCATGGCGAGAACCGCTTCAAGGCGAAGGCCTATGACACGGCGGCGAAGGCGCTCCGGGGGTTTCCCTCCGACGATCTGGCCGGCGCCCTCGAGAGCGGCGAGCTCGCCGCCGTGCGCGGGCTCGGCCCGGCCACCCTCGCCGTCGTTCGCGACCTCGTGGAGCACGGACAGTCGCGCTACCTGGAGCAGCTGCGGCAGACGACGCCCGAAGGATTGCTCGAGATGCTCGACGTCCCCGGCCTGACGCCGGCGAAGATCTTCCAGATCCACGAAGCGCTCGGCATCGAGACGATCGACGAGCTCGAGGAAGCGGCGCGCGACGGGCGGCTCGCGAAGCTGCCCCGCTATGGCCCGAAGACCGCCGACCGCATTCTGGCCGGCATCGCCATGCGTCGCGCGCGGGGCGCGCAGCGCCTCTACCATCAGGCGCGGGCCGAGGGCGAGCGGCTGCGGGAGATGATCGAGGCGCATCCGGACGTCGCGCACGCGGCCATCGCCGGACCGCTGCGCCGGCACTGCGAGACGGTCGGCAATCTCGACGTCGTCGCCGCCTGCCTTCGCGCGCCGGCGGAAGTCGCGGCGTCGTTCACGAGGATCGGCGGCGTGAAGGCCGTGAAGGGATCCGGCAGCTCCGTCGAGATCACCTTCGTCGACGGCATTACCCTGCGGCTGCACTGCGCCCTCGAGCGCGACTACGGATTGGCGCTCTTCGCCGCGACTGGGGAGACCGCTCACGTCGGCGCCGTTGCCGCGCGACTGATGGAGCGCGGCTACGCTCTCGGCAGCACTGGGCTGGAGCGGGATGGAAAATCCGTCCCGACACCCGATGAGCACACCGTCTACTCCTTCGCCGGGCTCGCGTACGTCGATCCGGCCCTGAGGGAGAACAACGGCGAGGTCGCGGCGGCCGCGACCGATTCGCTCCCTGTCCTGATCGCGGACGACGATCTCCGTGGCGTGCTGCACTGCCACACGATCTACTCCGACGGACGCGCCACGGTCGCGGAGATGGCGAAAGGCGCGGCGGCGCGCGGCTGGAAGTACATCGGCATCTCCGATCACTCGCAGGCGGCCTTCTACGCCGGCGGAATGACCGAGGCGCAGCTCGAGGCCCAGATCGAGGAGATCGATGAGCTCAACGCCACCCGGCCCGGAGTCCGCGTGCTCAAGGGGATCGAGGCCGACATCCTCGCCGACGGCCGGCTCGACTACTCACCGGAGCTGCTCGACCGGCTCGACTACGTGATCGGTTCGATCCATGCGCGCTTCTCGATGGACGGACCGGCGATGACGAAGCGGGTGCTCCGCGCGCTCGACGAGCCGCATCTCACCATCCTGGCGCATCCCACCGGCCGTCTCCTGCTGTCGCGCGAGCCGTACGCGCTCGACGTCGAGGCCATGCTGGAGAAGGCCGCCGAGCGCGGGGTCGCCGTGGAGCTCAACGCCGATCCGCACCGCCTCGACCTCGACTGGCGTTACCTTCTCCGCGCGCGCGAGCTGGGGGTGACGGTCGCCATCGGCCCCGACGCGCATTCCGTCAACCAGCTGGACTACGTCTTCGGAGGAGTCGGGATGGCCCGCAAGGGATGGCTGGAGCCGCGAAACGTGCTGAACACGCGCGACGCCGACGCGGTCATCGCGTTCGCGCGCGCGCGCCGGAACGGCTGACCGCATGGCCGCCGCGAAGAAGAAGTCCGGGGGACTGGGGCGTCGCTCGCCGAAGGCGGAGCGGGCGCCGGAGATCCGGCGTCGGCTGGAGAAGGCCTATCCCGACGCGCATTGCGCCCTGGACTTCTCGAATCCGTACGAGCTCACCGTCGCGACGATTCTCAGCGCGCAGTGCACGGACAAGCGCGTCAACATGGTCACCCCGGAGTTGTTCCGGCGATACCCGACGCCCGCCGCGCTTGCCGCCGCCGATCCGGCGGACGTCGAGGAGATCATCAAGAGCACGGGTTTCTTCCGCGCGAAGACCAAGAGTCTCATCGGCATGGCCACCGCCGTCGACGAGAGGCACGATGGCGCGATCCCGGCGAAGATGGACGAGCTCGTGAAGCTGCCGGGCGTCGGACGGAAGACGGCGAACGTGGTCCTCGGAAACGCGTTCGACGTCAACGTCGGAGTCGTGGTGGACACGCACGTCACGCGCGTGAGCCAGCGGCTGGGACTCACGAAGCAGACCGACCCGGTGAAGATCGAGCAGGACCTGATGAAGCTCTTTCCGCAGGCCGGGTGGACGATGCTCTCGCACCTTTTCATCGAGCACGGGCGGCAGGTCTGCGACGCCCGCAAGCCGAAGTGCGAGGTGTGCCCGCTCTCCGACCTCTGTCCCTCGTCGCGGGTCTAGTGCGGCGTGACCTGGCGCCCCGCGACCCGCGCCGGCGCGTCCTTCTCGGCGAGCAGCTTCGAGGTAAAGCGCTGCCCTTCGGAAATCCGCTCCACCTCGATGGCGATGGCGTCCACCGCCTGCTCGATGCGGTCGAGCCGCCCGGCGATCTGGTCGGTCTGCTGAC
>CAMLHT010000267.1 GCA_946479895.1 uncultured Gemmatimonadota bacterium
ACCGCACGCGCCGCGGGATTCTGGACTCGGTGAAGTACTCGGCGAAGGCGCTTCCCGTGCCACTGGCGGCGAGCAAGGAGGTGGCCGTCGCCTTTGACTTCCTCTCCCCCTACGTTATCGACGCGATCCGCACGATCGAGACGCGCGTCATCACCACCCTCTCGGATGGCATCCGCGATACGGTGAAGGCGCACGTGGAGCAGGGGCTGCGGGATGGGGCGAGCCCGACCACGGTCGCCAAGGGACTGCGGGACGTGATCGGCCTGGCCCCCACCCAGCGGACGGCGGTGGAGAACCTGCGCCGCGAGTTGACCGACGGCGAGTTCGCGAGCGCCAAGGTCCGGGCGCTCCTCGACCGGCGGTACAACCTGTCGAAGCTCGAGACGATGACCGCGGCCGACCGCGCGACGCGGATCGACACCATCGTGGAGAAGTACCGGCAATCGTTCGTCGCGTTCAATGCGGAAACGAACGCCCGAACGGCGGCGCTGGATGCGCAGAAGCTCGGCCAGCGACTCTCCTACGAGACGGCCATCAATCAGGGGATCATCGACCGCGACCGCCTCGTGAAGACGTGGCGCGGCGTGATGGACTCCAGGGAACGGCCGGAACACCGCGCGATGGAAGGCGAGACGGTGCCGTTTGATGCGCCGTTCAGCAACGGCGAGGTGATCCCCGGCGAATCGACCTTCAACTGTCGCTGTGTGCCGATGTACCACCTGCGCGCCGCCGCGTGACGATGAACCGCCCCTAGCGTTTCGCTCGCTACTTCAACGCCGCAGCATAAAGCTTCCCAATTTTGGCGATGTGCGCCTCGGCGCCGCCGCCAATCATTCATCTCGCAGATCACACGACTCGTGCACGACGTCACCCGCAACCTGTTCGTATGCCAGTCCTGAAGTACGCGAAGAAGGAAGACATCCCGCAGGGATGGGAAGCGGACTACGAGGAGAAGGACGGGGAGTTCCACTTCAAGGTCGCAGATGACACGGCCCTGAAGGACGCGCTGGCGGAGGAACGCCGGAAGCGGGAGGCGGCCGAAAAGCTGGCCCAGAAGGCGGCCGCTGACCTGAAGAAGCGGGAGCTGGACGAGAAGGCGAACAAGGACGGGATCACGTCGGAGAAGCTCGCCGCGATCCGCGCCGAGGTGAAGGCGGAGATCGAGGCCGAGCTGGCCCCGGCGCTCAAGGATGCCGAACGGCTCAAGGCGGAGAACCGCGCGCTCAAGCTGGACAACCAGGTGAAGAAGCTGGCCGGCGAGCACGGGAAGTTTCTGGCCGAGAAGCTGGACGACTACTGGAAGCTGCACGGCGACGAGTTCGACCTGACCGATGACGGGAAGCCGATGGTGAAGGCGAACCCCGGCATGAGCGTCACGAAGCTGATCGAGGAGCACGCGAAGAAGCGCGCCGAGTGGGTGCAGGGGACGAAGGCGAGTGGGGGTGGCGCGGCCGGCCAGAACGGCGGCACGACCACGCCACCGTCGGTGACGGCGAACGACATCCTCGCCAACCCGAGCGCTGCCCTGGCCTCGGCCCGCGCGGCCGGCAAGACGGAGTAGCAGGCGCATGGTAGGGGCGGCGTGAGGCCGCCGAGCAACTTGGCAGGATCGTAGGGCCGGCGAGAGGCCGGCGACGCAGCACCGCAGTTCTGTATGGCTCCGAGGGATTCGGGCACCCGCCTGCGCGATCGTCGCGCGGGGCGTGATCACCGCTGTACCGAATCCCTGGCTCAAGCCATTCGAGCGGCGTGAGGCACGGGGATGACACTTACCCCGAGGTTCTGCACTCATGCCCGCACTTACGCTCGTAGAAGCCGCCAAGGTCGCCGCGAACGAAGGGAAGACCCTTCGCGCGTCGGTCATCGCGATGTTCGCGAGGGCGTCCGACCTGCTCATGGCGCTCCCCTTCAAGGACATCCAGGGGAACGCGTACCAGTACAACCGCGAGGGCGCGCTGCCGGGCGTCGCCTTCCGTGGCGTCAACGAGTCCTACACGGCCTCGACCGGCATCGTCAACCAGCTCGTCGAAGCGCTCCGGATCGCCGGTGGGGATCTGGACGTGGACACGTTCATCCTCCGCACGCAGGGCGAAGGCGTCCGTGCGACGCACGAGGAGATGAAGGTCAAGGCGATCGCCGCGGAGTTCACCCGCGTGCTCGTGAAGGGCGACTCGACGTCCAACCCGCGCGAGTTCGACGGCTTCCAGAACCGCATCACGGGCTCGCAGCTCATCGCGGCCGGCGCCACGGCCAACGGTGACGCGCTCTCGCTGCAGAAGCTCGACGAGCTGATCGACGCCGTGCCGGGCTGCACCCACCTCCTGATGACGAAGGCGGTGCGCCGGCTCCTCACCACGGCCGCGCGCGATACCACGGTCGGGGGCTTCATCAGCTACGACAAGGACGCCTTCGGGCGCCGAGTGACCGTCTACAACGACATCCCGATCCTCGTCCCCTACTCGGACAACGGCGGCACCGAGCCGATCGCGTTCGACGAGGCCTGCCCCGGGGGCGGCACCGCGACGGGCACCTCCATCTACGCCCTCGCGATGGGCGACGGCCTCGTGAGCGGGCTCCAGTCCGGCGCCATGCAGGTGCGCGACCTGGGTGAGCTCGAGACCACGCCGGCCAAGCGGACGCGCGTGGAGTGGGACGCGGGGCTCTGCATCGAGCATGGCCGTGCGGCCGCTCGCCTGTGGGGCATCAAGAACGCCGCGGTCACGAAGTAAGCCACCCACCCTGACTCTCGCTGGGGTGGGCTCCGGCTCACCCCGCCGCCCCAAGGAGGGCATGATCCAATGGCTCGGAATCAGAAGGATTTCACCTACGACAACGCCACGCGACTCAAGGACGCCGGCGCGGTCACCACGACCGGGGCCGATCAGGTCGGCGGATCGGCGCAGGTGCTGGACCTCGGGGCGGGGCGCGTGGATGCCCGCGTCATCGTGGACATCTCCGCGCTCACCGTCGGCGGCGCCTCGCCGGAGAACTACCAGATCGTCGCGCAGTTCTCCAACTCGTCCTCGTTCGCCTCGGGCGTCGTGAACGGGGCCAGCGTCTTCGTCGGCAGTGCCACGCCGACCAACCAGTCGGCGAACACCGCGGCCCCGGCCCGCGTGGAGATCGGCGTCACGAACGAGATCAACGGCACGATCTACCGCTACATGCGGACCTTCCGCATCGTCGCGGGCACGGCGCCGTCGATCAACTACGTGGCGAACCTCGCCCTCGAGGCGTAACCCATGGCCCATGCGCCCCAGGCGCATCGGGTCTGGCTGCGTGACGTGGCCACCGGCGAGCGGATCGAACGCTGGCCGGTGGACGCGCGCGAGCTGATCCGGAGTGGCGCCTACACGGCCGACGACCCGCAGGGGGATTCGCGCGATCGCGCAGCGGCGTCAGTGAGCGCCACGCCGGACCCCGAGCCTTCGTCCGATCCTGTCCCGCACGTGACGCGCGCCAAGGCCTCCGTCGAGGCGCAGTCCCCCACCGGGGCGCCGCTCGTCATCGCGCCCGCGGATGGGGTCTCCCTGGCCGCGCCGGTTCAGATGCCGAGCGGTCCCGCTTCGTCGCCCGCCACCCGCGCGACTCGCGCCAAGCGGTAGCGGATGCCGCTCACGATCGTCGTGACCCCCGGCAGTCCGACGGCGAACAGCTACGCGGACGAGGCGCAGTTCATCGCCTATGCCGCCACGCGGCTCGCCGTCCCGGCGGGCACGACCGTGTCGGGATCGGCGTGCACGGAGCGCGAGAAGATCGCGCTCATCGAGGCGAGCCGAGAGCTGACCCTCCTGGAAGGCACGTGGGCGGGGCAGCGGAGCACGCTGGAGCAGGCGCTCGCCTGGCCGCGCCAGTTCGTGATCAATCCGGACGCGCCGGAGGTCGTCGGCGTGTCGGACATCGCCCTCCTCTACTTCGGGACGGACGTCGTCCCCTCTCGCGTAGTCGAGGCGACGTGTCAGCTCGCGCTGGAGCTGCTGGCGTCCTCGCGCGACCTGACCACGCTCGACGAGTCGCTCGCGGTGACGCGGGAAGTGGTGGATGTGCTCGAGACGGACTACGTGGCGCCGGAGAAGCGCGCGCAGGGGCTCGCCCGGTTCCCGCGCGTGCTCAACCTCCTCGCCCCCCTCTTCGCGGCGGGCGACACGGGCGGCCTCACGCTGGTGCGCTGCTGATGCCGGCCACCGCCTACGCGACCCAGCACGCGAGTGCGCTCCGCACGCTCCAGCGGAAGGGCGCGCCGGTCACGTTCTCGTTCCAGCAGGGCGACGGGACGTACCTCGCGGACCTCGACTTCGAGACGTATGCGGGGCCGGTCACGGTGAGTGGCTACGCCCTGCGGGTGAAGGGCGAGCCGCGGAAGTACGAGATGCGGTCGGACGGGCTGGCGCCGCAGTCCACGACGCAGCAGGAAGTGGCAACGCTCCTGTTCTGTCCTGCGACGCTCGGCGAGGAGCCCGCGCTCGACATGCTCGTGCCGTGGGGCGGCCATACGTTCCGCGTCACGGCGGTCGATCCGCTCGAGCCGGACGGGTCGGCGATCCTGATGCGCGTGACGGTGGCGCGATGAGCACGACGGCGGAGCGGAACGACGCGCATAACCGGCGCACGGTCGTGCAACTGGGCGCGATGCTGTCCGACGTCTTCACGCTGGTCGTGCAGGAGGCGCATCGGTCGGTCGTGGAGGGCTCCGAACTGACCGGGGCTCCGGGCCAGCCGGTCGATACGGGCTTCCTCAAGGGGTCGTGGCAGGTCGTCTTCGACGGGCCGAACGCGGCCATGATCGGCACGAACGCGGACTACGCCCCGAGCATCGAGGACGGGCTCTCCTACGCGCACGGCGGCACGCCGATGACCCTCCGCTCCGAAGTGGGCGGATTTCACTCGGCTGCACTCACCCTCGCGGGGATGCCGAAGATCCTCGACGCCGTGACGCAGCGCGTGAAGCGGGAGCACGGCGAAGGCGGTGCTCGATGAGCGCCACGCGGAAGGAGATCCAGCTCGCCCTGCGTCGTCCGCTCCTGGACTACCTCGACGCGCAGCCCGTGACCATCGCCGCCGCGTGGGAAGGCAAGCGCTTCGCGCGCGAGGCGGGCGTCCAGTACGTCGCCGACCAGCTCATCCCGTCCGGTGCGTCGCTTCTCGGGCACTACAACCTCACGGGCCGGATCACGCTGGACGGCCTCTACC
>CAMLHT010000268.1 GCA_946479895.1 uncultured Gemmatimonadota bacterium
CTTCCACGTCGTGCAGCACGAAAACTCGCCGCGCCCCCGGCGGCAACTGCGCGATCGCCGCCTCGATGTCGAGGAGCTCCCCGGCGCCGACGGTGCTCATGCGCGTCGGCAGCGCATCCAGCCCCGCCGTCTCGTCCGGATCCTCGAACCTCGAGCGCATCCGGCCTTCGGCCTTCCGCGCATTCAGCACCACGTTCACCGCCATGCGATGCAGCCAGGTCGAGAACGAGCTTTCCCCGCGAAAGAGGTGCAGCTTGTCCCACGCCCGGACGAAGACGTCCTGGGTCAGCTCCTCGGCCCGATTCCGGTCGGCGACCATGCGGGCGCACACCGAAAAGACCCTTCCGGCGTTCTGGCGATACAACCGCTCGAATGCGCGGCGATCCCCCGCCGCGGCAAGCACCACGTCGGAATCACCGGTCGGTGGGAGGGACGGGACTGGCGTCGTCTGTCGAATCGTTGCCACGGCAGCCATGCGTGGTATCAGATAGGCCACGCCCCCGAAAGGTTGGAAGAACCCCCGGACCGGTTACCGGGTCATACGGGCCCCCGAACCAGTCCGATCACGTCAGCCGGCCGGGCTGCCAGGAACCGGGGCCGGCTGGGCGCGAGGTCTTCCGCCGTGAATGGACCCCAGAGCGCCCCCACCGTCGCGACCCCGGCGGCGTTTCCGGATTCCATGTCGTGGATCGAATCCCCGACGAACCATGCCCCTTCCGGACTCCGTGACAGCCGGTCGAGGGCGATCCGTACGGGTTCCGGGTCGGGTTTGTGCCGCTCGCAGGAATCCATGCCCACCACGGTCTCGAAATACCGGTCGAGCCCCGTGAGGACGAGTCCGCGGAGCGCCAGCACGTTCGTCTTGCTCGTCACGATGGCCATCCGGTGCCCCAGCCAGTGGAGCTCCTCCAGCATCTCCGGCACCCCGTCGTAAACCCGAACGAGGAGGTCGTGATTCGCGAGCTGATATTCGCGGTAGGCGGCGATCAGGTCCTGCTCACGGCCGGGCGCGAAATGACCGAACATCACGGGCAGCGGGCGCCCCACGCCCGTCAGCCACTCGGCGTCGGTGGGGCAGTCGATGCCGCATTCGAGGAAGGCGTATCGGGCAGACTTCAGGATCAGGTCTATCGAATCGATCAGCGTGCCGTCGAGGTCGAAGAGGACCGGCGCCGGCAGGGGTGGGGAAGGCATGCGGTGGAAGCTAGTGTTCGCTCATGCACACGAGCATGGCGGTCTTCGCCGAGAAGGCGATCCAGCGCGGCGACGGCAAGCTGGATGTGATCGGGGTCCACAATTGTCGCTTCGTCTCGGACCTGAGCGCGAAGCTCGACCTCACGCTGGCGCTCCGCTTCGAGCTCGATCCCCTCGACTACGGGGCGCCGCAGATCATCGCGGTGCACATCGTCGACGACGACGAGAAGGAGCTGGCGAGCCTCCGCACCAACACCGTGACCTTCGATGCCCCCGCCGAGGCCGGGCTGCCGCGGGCCTATGACCTGGTGGTGCCGATCTCCGTCGCCTTTCCGGCCGCCGGCACCTGGATCTTCGACGTCCGCGTCAACGACCGGTCGGTCGCCCGGGCGCCGATGCAGGTCATGCTCGTCACCACTCCCGCGTAGCGGATAGCGCGCTTCCTGCATCGGTCCGGCGGCATGGGTACCAGGTCCATCCCGATAAAGTCCCTCGGCGAGCTGATCGACCGGGTCACGCCGGAGAAGCCCGACCCCGTGACGGGACGCCGGCGTGACGCCGGCGTGTATCGCGGAGCGGGCGATCCCGAGGCCCACCTGCTCACGAGTCTCGACCGCCTGAGTGGTGAGACGCCCCACCGGAAGGCCGGCCTGGAGTCGCACATCCTGCGCAACTTCATCAGGTATTCGCGTCCCTTCCTGGGGCGCGAGCCGGCCAATGACTGGGAGCACCTGGTTTCGGCGCAGCACCATGGCGCGCCCACGCGCCTGCTGGACTGGACCTACTCACCGCTCGTCGCCGCCTTCTTCGCGACGCGCCCGGGCCCCGAGCGCGACCGCGTGGTCTGGCGGCTCGACTGGCGCCCGGTGCACGAGAAGTTCGACCTGCCGCCGCTGTCGCTCATGCCGAGCGACCTTGGCGAGATCTTCGAGAAAGGGGCCCACTTCACCCCGTGGGATCTCTTCGAGCAGCGCGACCGCCATACGTTCGCCGCGCTCATCGAGCCGCCGTCCGTCGATACCCGGCTCGTCACGCAGGCCGCGGTGTTCACGCTCTGCTCGGACAAGTCGATGCCATTCGACCGATTCCTGGAGAAGCATGGGCTGGACGAGACGCTCACGCGGTTCGTGATCGACGCGTCCGACGTCGCGCGCATTCGCGACCAGCTCGACCTGGTCGGGATGGACGAGCGCCGCCTGTTCCCGGACCTGGACGGCGTCGCCGCCTCGCTGCGCCGGTATTACGCCTGAGCGCTTAGGATTCCGCCATGCGCCACGCGCTCCTGTACCACGGTTCCTTCGAGCTGAACTACGATCGCCTCGCGCCGGGCGCCTCGACCTACACGGCCACCGATCGGACCGAGCGACCCCTGGCCAGGCCGCAGAACATCGACGGGCTCGTGATCGGCTACATGGAGCGAAGCGGGAAGAAGTTTTCGGCCGTGCGGATCCGCTTCGAGGACCGCGACATCGTGCTCCAGAATCCCGTGGTGCTCGACCCCATGCGCCACATGGGCAACCGCCGGTTTTCACCTCGGCCTGTGGAGATCCAGGATGAGTTCGCCTCGGTCCTCCTGGACGACATCATCGCCCAGAATCCCGATCAGCAGACCGAGCTGGCTCTGCTGCTGAACCGGGTGAACCACGTTCGGCGCGGGGATCGCGACACCATCGAGTAGGGAGGGCGTCGGAAACGCGGGGAGGAGTGCCATAAAGCCAGTCCATCCAATACATTATGAGTCTGCCAGCAGTGTCTGGTTTCCTCATACCGATTGACAAATGGACGGCTCAGCCGCTCAGAACATCTATCGCCTCGAGAAGGAAAGGGCGATGCAGGAACGCCGGCTTTCCCACACGGCCCTCATGGCCGAGGCGAAGGAAGCCTTCAACAAGTTGTTGGCAGACGCGCAGTTAGCCCGCAAGGGTGGACGTCCGCGCACCAACCCGCTGCCGCCGGGAGCTCGCCCGCCGGTGAAGCCGGTCGCGGTGGCCGCTGCCCCGGCCGAGCCCGTCAAGAAGGCCGCCGCCAAGACCGAGAAGAAGGCTGCGGCGCCTGCGCGCCGGACGACCGACAAGGGCCATTCCAAGGCTCCGGCCTCGAAGGCGAAGCCGGTGACGGCCAAGGCCGCGAAGAAGGCGTCCTCGAAGCCGGTGAGCAAGCCGCAGGCGAAGCGCGCCAAGCCGCAGCCCAAGCAGTCCATCCGCTCGAAGAAGAGCCGCTGACCAGATGAGTCGCGAGCGGCGCCTCAGCCTCGCGCTGCTGGTGCTGCTCGCCGGCTGCGGCCGCGAGCGACAGGCACCGGTCGACACCCTGCCGGTAGTAGCCGCGCCGGCGCCCGCGCCTGGTGACACCACCTGCCCGGCCACCGGCCGGTGGGCGCGTTGCTCGGTCTTCAAGAGCCTCGAGCGCGCCGGTCTCAACACCCACGCGGACTCGGCGCGCGAGGTGACCGAGGCCCCGCTGTCGATCCCCGGGATCGAGATTCCGATTTCCCGCGGCGACATCCGCATCTTCCTCTACGCCGACAGCGGCTCCCGGAAGCGCGATCGCGCGAAGCTGGACTCGACGCAGTTCATTCGGCCGCACCAGATGCCTGGCTTCAAGCGCGAGCGCACGATCGTAGAGTCGGCGAACCTGCTCGTGCTGATGAACGTGCTCAATTCGCTCGGCCGCGAGCGAATCGCCAATGCCCTGATGGCCGGTCCACCCCAGCCCGCCAGACAACAGCCATGACTTCGGCCCGCCGCATCGTCGTCTTCATCCTGCTGCTCGGCGCCGTCTCGGCGACCGCCTGCATCCCGGCCAGCCGCGCCAATGCCCGGGTGAAGGCAGCCACCGACTCGGCATGGGCGGCGCGAGCCGCGCTTGCCGCGCGCGACAGCGTCTTCATGCCCCTCGACCTGGCGACGCCGGACAGCTTTCTGGTCACGTTCGAGACGACGAAGGGGCGGTTCGACGTCATGGCGCATTCGCGATGGGCTCCCGTCGGCACCGACCGGTTCTACGAGCTCGTGTATCGCCGCTTCTACGACAGCGTGTACGTCTTTCGGGTGGTGAAGGGCTTCGTCGCGCAGTTCGGGATCAGCGGGGATCCGCAGGTCAGCGCCGCATGGCGGACCCGTCGCATCGCCGACGACCAGGTGCGCGAAGGGAACCGGCGCGGCCGCCTTGCCTTCGCCCGCGGCGGTCCCGGCTCGCGGACGACGCAGCTCTACATCAACTTCGCCGACAACGCCCGCCTCGATACGTCCGGCACCATCGGCTTTCCCGCGTTCGCCGAAGTCGTGCGCGGGATGGAAGTGGTCGATTCGCTGAACGGCGAGTACGGCGGCGCTCCCTCGCAGCGGCAGGACTCCATCTCGCGGCTCGGGAACGCCTACCTGCGTCGGGCGTTCCCGAACCTCGACATGATCAAGACGGCGCGCATCGTCCAGGAGTGGCGTAGACCTCCCGCCTGACCGGATCGCCGGCGAGTGCTAGAGCGCGCTCGCCAGGCGAATCAGGATGTCGGCGTGCTCAGCGGAGATTCCCTTGCCGGACTGCGCTCGCAATTCCTTCAGGAACGCGTCGATCTGGTTGTCCGCCGCTTTCGCCGATCCGCGTGCGCGCGCGGCGGCCGCGGCGTCGAGCTTGGCGCAAAGCGACGTGGCCAGGTTGCCCGCGAACTCCTTCGCCAGCCGGCATAGAGCGTCGGTCGTCACCACGACGGTGAAGGTGACCGTGGCCGTCGCGCTGTTTCCGGCCCGGTCGGTGGCCGATGCGGACCGCGTCGTCGCGCCGGGCCCGAACGCGTAGGCCGCCCCGGCGATGTTCTCGCAGCTGCTGGTCGCCAGCCCCGACGTGGCGTCGCTGGCGGCGCAGTCGATGGCGACGGCCTGGTCGGCGGAATAGGTGCCGGCGTTGCCCGAGTAGGCGACGACCGGATTCGTCGCGTCGCGCTTCACCGTTTGCGTTACCGTCGTCGTCAGGCCGGCGCCGTTCGTCGCCGA
>CAMLHT010000269.1 GCA_946479895.1 uncultured Gemmatimonadota bacterium
ATCCCGACAACGCCCCGAGCGACGGGCCGAACATGCTCCCGCTCAAGGACCTCGAGTCCCTGCTCAGGAAGGCCGTCGACATCTGGGACCGCGCCCGCCGATGACGTACCGTGGTCATCCCGAGCCCTTCGGCTACGCCCAGGGCAGGCTCCACGAGGGACCCGCGTCTTGGTGAACGCTTCGATTGACCCGGCGCTCGCACGTCGCATCCGCTTCGTGGGATTCGACGTCGACGGAGTGCTCACCGACGGCGGGGTCTACCTCGGCGCCGTCGATGGCATGGATGGCGGCGAGGCCGCCCGGCGCTTCGAGCTCAAGCGCTACGACATCCAGGACGGCATCGGGATGGAGTTCCTGAACATCGTCGGCATCCGGATGGCCATCGTCACCGGCCGCGTTTCCGAGAGCGTGCGGCACCGCGCGAAGGAGCTCCGGATCGAGGACGTCGCCCAGGACCCGAACGCCATGAAGCTCGTCGGCCTGCGGAAGATCCTCGAGCAGCGACAGATCGACTGGGCCGACGTCGCGTTCGTCGGCGACGATTTCCCCGACGTGCCGATCATGCGCAAGGTGGGATTGCCGGTCGCGGTCGGAAACGCGGCGCCGGAGGTGAAGCGGATCGCGAAGCTGCAGCTGGTCCGCTCGGGCGGCCACGGTGCCGTTCGCGAGTTCGTCGAGATCCTCCTGAAGGCGCGCGGCGAATGGGACGGCGCCTGGAACGCCTACGTCGACAAGCGCAGCGGCGCGGGAGCGAGCGCGTGAGTCGCGAGGACATTCTTGCCCAGGGCCGTCGGGTCGTACGCCTCGAGCGAGAGGCGCTCCAGGGCGTCGAGGAGCGCCTCGGCGACAGCTTCGTGGCGGCCGTGGAGCTCATCCGGGCCGCGACCGGCCGGGTCATCGTCTCCGGATCCGGTAAGTCCGGCCTGATCGGGCGGAAGATCGCCGCCACCCTGACCTCGACCGGCACACCGGCCGCCTTCCTTCATCCCTCCGACAGCCTCCACGGCGACCTGGGGATCGTCGGCAAGGACGACGTCGCGATCCTGCTCTCGAAGAGCGGGGAATCGGACGAGGTCATCGAGCTGCTGGCTCATTTGAAGGGCTTCGGTGTACGGTCCATCGCCATCACCGGCGTGGCGAGGTCGTCGCTGGCCCGGCATTGCGACGTCGCCCTCGACGCATCGGTGAAGGAGGAGGCGTGCCCGCACGACCTCGCGCCGACCACGAGCACGACGGCGGCGCTGGTGATCGGCGACGCGCTTGCGGTGGCGCTGCTTCAGGTGAAGGGCTTCCAGCGCGAGGACTTCGCCCGGCTGCATCCGGGGGGGGCGCTCGGGCGGCAGCTGGTGGTGAAGGTCGAGGACGTGATGCTGCGTGAAGACCTCCCCGTGCTCCGGAAGGACGCGGGCATGCGGCAGGCGATCGTGATGATCGCCGAGCGGCGTGGGATCGCGGTGATGCTGAACGACGGCAGGAAGATCGAAGGAATCCTGACGGCCGGGGATCTCAGCCGTCTGCTCGAACATTCGGAGAACGTATTCTCACTCGATGTGGCATCGGTCATGACGAGAAACCCGAAGGTCGCGAAGGTCGGCGAGCTGGCCAGCGCCGTCGTCTACCGGATGGAGGAGAAGGGCATCATGGTCATGCCGGTGGTGGACGAGAGCGGGACGCTCGCCGGCGTCGTCCACCTGCACGACCTCATGCGGGCGAGGGTTCGCTGATGCGTGGACTCGTTCTGCTCGTGGCCGCCGCATCCATCGCGGCCTGCAGCACCAACAAGGGGACGCAGGTGAAGGCGACCACCGATACCTTCGCCGACAGCGCCGACCAGGTGTTCTACGGGGTCGAGGCACCGTTCGAGAACAACGGCATCAAGCGCGGCACGCTATACGCCGACACGATGTACGTCATGAACGACCAGACGCGATTCGACCTCCTGAATGGCCGCGTGGAGTTCAACACGGCCCTGGGCGTTCCCGACGGGTCGATGCGCGCCGACCGCGGACGCTACGATCGTCGTGCCCAGACCCTCGAAGGCTGGGGCAACGTCGTGGTGAAGTCGGCCGATGGCCGGTCCCTGAAGTCACCCCACGTGGTCTATGACCAGCTGCGCGACATGATCTGGAGCGACACCACCTTCGAGTTCGTCGACTCCGATCGTGTCACGACCGGCAAGGGCTTCGAGACCAACACGAAGCTGACCCGGAGTGGCTGCAAGGCCGACTGCAGGGTCAACGCGAGAATCGCGATCCCGAAATGAAGACTGCGGTTTGCGCGGCAGTCCTTGCGTTCCTCCTTCCGGCCGGCGCCATGGCGCAGGGCCTCACCCGTTGCGAGCTGACCGCTGACCGCTTCAGCTCCGAGCTCGTCGGGGCCGTCGAAGTCCGGCGCGGCGGTGGCGGCATCACCGTGAGATGCCCCTCCCGGAACATCCGCCTGGAATCCGACAGTGGCGAGATGTTCGGCGACGACCGGGTCGAGCTCTACGGCCGGGTCCATTACGACGAGCCCACGCGCATCGACCTCCGCTCCGACCGCCTCACCTACACGCTCGGCGACGAGCGCGTCGTCGTCCGCGGCCACGTCATCGCGCAGCTTCCCAACGGCTCGACGCTCACGGGACCCGAGGCGACCTATCTCCGCGCCGTCCCGCGCGTCCGAAACCTCGAGGAGCTGACGGCGACCGGCAGCCCTACCGTCACCCTCGGGACCCGGAACAAGGACGAAAAGCCGGTCGTCGTGAATGCCGCGTCCATCTTCATGACCGGCGACAGCCTCGTCTACGCGAGCCGGAACGTGGTCATCACGCGCCCGGACCTCGTCGCCCGCGCCGATTCCGCGTTTCTCGACGGACGCGTCGGCGCCGAGTCCATGCGCCTCATGTTCACGCCCAGCATCGAGGGACTCGAGGGGCGGAAGTTCAAGCTCGAGGGCGAGGTGATCGACGCCCTCTCGAAGGACCGGAAGCTCGAGCGCGTCGTGGCGCGAAGAAAGGGGCACGCCACCAGCCAGGACCTCGAGATCTTCGCCGAGACCATCGATCTGCGCATGTCGAACAACGCGATGGAGCGGGCGATCGCCTTCAATTCGTCGGGGCAGGCGAAGGCCGTCGCGCCCGGCCAGACCATCACCGCCGATTCCATCGACGTCCGGATGCCTGGGCAGAAGGTCCGCGTCGTCCATGCCGTCCGGAATGCGCGCGCCGAGTCGGACGCCGATACCGTTCGCTTCCGGACTCCCGAGCGCGACTGGCTGCGCGGTGAGACCGTCGTCGCCTGGTTCGATTCCACCGCCACGAAGGACACGTCGAAGACGCCACCCATCCAGCGCGTCATCGCCACCCACAAGGCGGATTCGGCGCAGGCGTACTACCACATGGCCGCCGCCGACACCTCCATCAGGCGCCCTGCCATCAGTTACGTTCGCGGACGTGAGATTCTCATCGAATTCAATGATCGGCGGGTCGGCCTCGTGAGCGTCCGCGATTCCGTTGTCGGGATGTACCTCGAGCCGAAGCGCGACAGCACCGCCGCCAGGGCCGCGGAGCCCCCGACTTCCGCGCCAGCGACCCGGCGCCCTCCCGGGAGCCCGCCCGCGACGCCGAAGACCATTCCGCCGATCGCGCTCGAGCGGGGGCGCCGGTGACCGGGCCGTCGGCTTCGCGGGCTCAGGAGCTCATCGAGCAGCTCGCCCGCAACGATCGCTCGCTCGCGCACGCCCTTCATTCTCTGCTCAGCGCGGCGGACGAGTCGGGCCGCGCGACGGTCGACAGCGTGGCGGTGATCTATCGCGACGACCACCTCGCCGCCCTCCGGGCGCAGGGAAAGGACGCGGACCAGGAAGCCGGCCGCCTCAGCCTGGACGAAGTCCGGGCCTACCTGATCAGCTCCGTCTTCCCACGGCTGTCCGCCGAGCACGTCGTCACCCTCGACATGAGCGACGCCGTTCGCTCCAGCGTTGCCTTCACTCCCCGGATCTGGTCGGAGCTGGCCGGCAACCGGCTGGGGGTGGCAGCGATCCTGAGGACGTCCGCCGAGCACCCAGTGGAGCCGGAACCGGCCGGGATGGTGGCGCCGGACGGGGAAGCCATTGCGGCACCCTCCGGGAGCGTCCTGGAAGCCACCGGACTGGTCAAGATGTATCGCCGGCGCCGGGTGGTGAACGACGTGGCCCTCCGATTGCAACAGGGGGAGATCGTGGGACTGCTGGGCCCGAATGGAGCGGGGAAGACCACGACATTCTATATGCTTGTCGGGCTCATCGAACCGCTCGCGGGGCGTATCCTGTTGGACGGCAAGGACATCACCTCCATGCCGATGTACAAGCGTGCCCGCGCTGGGCTCGGCTATCTGTCGCAGGAACCCTCGATCTTCCGGAAGCTCACGGTCGAGGAAAACATTCTCGCGATCCTCGAGACGCTCGGGCTTTCAGCGGCGGAACGCCGGGCCCGTCTGGAGGCGCTGCTGGACGAACTGAGCATCAAGCACCTCCGACACAGCAAGGCTTTCGCGTTGTCGGGCGGCGAACGCCGCCGGCTCGAGATCACGAGGGCGCTGGTCACGCAACCGAAATTCATGATGCTGGACGAGCCCTTCGCCGGCGTCGACCCAATCGCCGTTCATGACATCCAGACCATCGTCGCCGGGCTCCGCAAGCGCAGCATCGGCGTGCTCATCAGCGATCACAACGTCGAGCAGACCCTCGACATCGTCGACCGCGCGTACATCATGTTCGACGGACGCGTGAGAGTGTCGGGAACCGTCCGCGAGCTCGTGTTCGATGACGAAGTCGCCCGCGTCTACCTCGGGCCGACCCTGGCGGCGCGCCTCCGCGCTCGTTTCAGCGCCGAGAACCCGGAGAACGCCTCATGAAGCCGGGACTGTCACAGGGCACGCACCTCAAGCAGGAGCTCAAGATCAATCCGCGCCTGTACCAGGCGATGGATCTGCTCTACATGCCGCTCCTGGACCTCCAGCAGCACCTCAAGCAGGAGCTCCTCAACAATCCCTTCCTCGACATGGTCGAGCCGGAGGAGGAAGAGGAGGAGGAGGGCGAGGAGACCACCGAGGCCGAGACCGAGCAGGCGCTCGACCAGCCGCAGGAGACCAAGGAGAAGGACGAGATCGACTGGGAGGAGATCCTCCTCGACGGCTTCGACGCCGGCGGCCGCC
>CAMLHT010000270.1 GCA_946479895.1 uncultured Gemmatimonadota bacterium
CCACTCCCACTCCCACTCCCACTCCCACAGCTAAGAATCTTTCCACGTCTTGCATCATTTCTTGACTGTTCTGTCCGGTGTGTGACCTCCGATGGGTTTCAATCTTCCATTGGCTGCCGGCGTAGCGATGAACGACTTCCGTTCGTGCTGATCACTGGCGTTTCCTCGCGGAGTCTGCGTGACCGGAACGGTTATCACCCGAAGTCGCGACGTCGTCTCGAAAGGCGTCGCGGATCAGTTTGGTCCTGTGCTGCAGCTGCAACAGGCGCTTCGGTCAGCCGTCCGCCCCGTGGTCGACGTGAAGGAAGCACGCTCACGCATCGCGAGCCGGCGCCCGGGATTCGATCCCGTGAAGATCCTGAGCCGCGCGCGCACGGTGGTGACCGCCTTCGATCGATGCGTCGACGCCCTGGAAGTCGCGGGCCTCGCCTCCTCGACATCGGTCACCGCGCTGCGCCAGCAACAGCACGATCCCCGCTCGCTGGCCATCTCCTGGGCCGCGGGAGAAACCGCGCCGACCGCGTCGACGCAGAGACTCGCCCAGAAGGCCGCGTCGCTCGTCGCCGGCGCGATCCTGCAGTCGAATGCCCGGGTCGTCACGCAGAAGCTGGCGCTCGAGACGTGGAACCGTCCCGTCTGCCCGTCGTGCGGCGGCGCCCCGGACCTCGCGTTCGTCGAGGGCACCCGGCGCGCGCTCGTGTGCTCGCGATGCGACACGTCATGGCCGGTGAGCACCCGCGGGTGCATCGGCTGCGAGGCGACGGGATCGCCGACGATCGCACGCGTGCGGTCGCCGTATCTCGGCTACGACCTGGTGATCTGTCATGCCTGCGGGCGCTACCTGAAGGAGCGCGTCGGTCGCGCGGCGCATCCGCCGCTCGTGGAACGCGCCCTTACCGCGGAGATGGACGCCGCCGCGGTGCGCCGCGGACTGCGGATCTGACCCTGCGAGCGGCCGCACCGTGAACGGCGGCCGGCGCGAGGTGACGGGCGCGATCATCGCGGGAGGGGCCGCGTCGCGATTCGGCGGGCGACCGAAGGGCCTCGAGCTGGTTCAGGGCTCCCGCATCATCGACCGGGTCGCGGCGAGCCTGCGGCCGAACGTGGACCGGCTCCTGATCGCGACGAACGACCCCGATGCGCCAGCGTGGCTGAACGACGTCGCGGTCGCGCGGGACGTGCTGCCCGGACGGGCGAGCGCCATCGGGATTCACGCGGCCCTGTCGGCGGCCGGCACGGACGTCATCGCCGTCGCCTGGGACATGCCCTTCGTCCCCGCGGGGCTGATCGCCCTCCTGCGCGAGAGTCTCGTCGCTGGTGTCGGCGCCGTGGTGCCTCGCCCCGGCGGACGCTGGCAGCCGCTGTGCGCGGCCTACTCCCGGGACGCCATCGGTCCGATCGAGTCGGCGATCCGCGCCGGCGAGCCGCGGCTGACGGACATCGTCGCCGGGCTTCCGGGAGCGGTCGCGATCGAGGATTCGGAGCTGCGGTTCTTCGGCGATCCCGATGTCGTCTTCCTGAACGTGAACACCGAGGCCGACCTGGAGCGTGCCCGCGTCCTCGCCGGGCTGCTATAGTTTCCGGCGCACGGGAGGAGCGGGTCCCTCGCTTCGCTCGGGATGACAATGGCTTGCTGGACGGCCCTCGACATGTTGAAGACGCAAAAGACCCTGATTCTCCTGATCGCCGCGGCGTCGTGCGCGGCGCCGATCGTCGTCACCCCGGCGCCCGGCGTGCGGGTCGTGCCGCGCGTCGGCGAACGCGCGCTGCGCCACGCCATCGATTCGGTGACGAATGCCGCCGAGTTCGCGAACGGACACTGGGGAGTGCTGGTCGTCGACACGCGTGGGGATACGCTCTACTCGCGCAACGCCGGCAAGCTCTTCATGCCGGCATCGAACCAGAAGATCCTCACCTCGGCGACGGCGTTGTCGCTCCTGGGCCCCGACTACCGCTATCGCACGTCGTTCGTCGCCCACGGCCCCGTGGTGAACGGGGTGCTCCAGGGTGACCTGGGAGTCGTCGGACGCGGCGACCCGTCCGTAAGCGATCACATGCGCGGAGACGCCATGGGGCCGCTGCGCGAGATCGCGGACTCGCTGGTGGCCCGCGGCATTCGAAGCATCCGTGGAAAGGTGGTGGCCGAGGGAAACCTGTTTCCTGATGCGGTGCTCGGCTTCGGCTGGTCGTGGAGCGACCTGGAGGACGACTACTCCGCCCCGATCGACGAGCTGCTGTTCAACGAAGGCTTCACCAACATCCTCGTGCGGGCCGGCCAGCGCGCCGGCGATTCGGTCCGGATCGAGACCCGGCCGACGAAGAGCTGGCCCCGGGTGCGCGTCTCGGCGGTGACCGTCGGCCCGGTGATCGCGCCGCTGGACACCACGCTCCCCCGCCCGCCCCGCCCGGAGCTTACGCTCCAGAAGGACACGCTGACCGGCGACGTGCTCGTCGGCGGCTCGATCGTGGCCGGCGACAGCGCGACCCTCGTCGTCACGCATCGCGATCCCGACCTGGCGTACATCGCCGCCTTCCGCGAGGCACTGGCCGAGCGGGGCATCACGACGACGAACGACGCGCTGCCCGGGGGAACGATCGCGGACACGCTGGTCACGCTCGTCTCTCCACCGCTGCGCGAGATCCTGCCGCCGTTCATGAAGCCGTCGCAGAACCAGATCGGGGAGATGCTCTTCAAGACCATCGGGCTGGAGCGCGGCAGCGCCGGCACGGCGTCGGCCGCCCGCGCCGTCGTGGAGAAGCAGCTCGTTACGTGGGGAGCGACGCCATCCGGATTCGTCGTGCGCGACGGCAGCGGCCTGTCGCGATACGACTACGTCTCCCCGGAGACGATCGTCCACGTCCTCGACGCGATGCGGAAGGACACCGCGTTCGGCGTGTTCTACGAGTCGCTGCCCATCGCGGGCGTCGATGGGACGATCCGCAGCCGGATGCGCGGAACGCCAGCCGCCGGGAACGTGCGGGCGAAGACGGGTTCCGTCGCCCAGGCGCGCTCGCTCTCCGGCTACGTGCGCACGCTGACGGGCGACACGCTGATGTTCAGCATTCTCGCCAACAACTGGAACGTGCCGGCCGGCCGGGTGACCGCCGCGGCCGATTCGATCGCGGCGCGTCTCGCATCGTACCGCCGCCGGTGACGATGATACCGGTCGAGGAGGCGTCCGCCCTCATTCTCGAGACGGTCGAGCCGCTCGGGGACGAGGACGTGAAGCTCGCGGATGCGGCGGGACGCGTGCTCGCGCAGGACGTCCGGAGCCCGGTCACGCTGCCTCCGTGGGACAACGCCGGCATGGATGGCTACGCCGTCAGGGCCGACGACCTGCGCCAGATCAACGCCACCCTTCCCGTCAGCGGCGTCGTCGCGGCCGGCGCGCGCACGGTGAACACGCTGCCGCCGGGCACCGCCATGCGCATCATGACCGGCGCGCCGATTCCCGCGGGAGCGGACACGGTGATTCGCGTCGAGGACACGGATCGCGGCACCGACTTCGTCCGGGTGAACGACCTGCGCGACCTCGGCAGGAACATCCGGCTGAAGGGCAGCGAGCTGCGCGCGAACGACGTAGCGGTCTACTCGGGAACCAGCATCGGCCCGGCGCAGATGGGCGTGCTCGCCTCGGTGGGCGCCGGCAAGGTGCGGGTGCACAAGGTGCCTCGCGTGGCCGTGATCGCGTCGGGGGACGAGCTCGTGGACCTGGACCGGTTCGCCGACGTCGAGGCCGGCCACGCGATCGTCTCCTCGAACAGCTACACCATCCGGGCGGCCGCCGCCGGCGCGGGCGCCTCGCTCGCCGATTACGGCATCGTCCGCGACGACCCGCGCGCGCTGGCCAACCGCATCGACGCCGCCCGCACGAGTGACCTCATCGTGACGACCGGCGGGGTATCCGTGGGCGCGTTCGACCACACCCGCGACGTCGTGCGCCAGATCGGCGGCGACGTGCGCATCGATCGGGTCCGCATGCGACCCGGCGCGCCGCTCGCCTTCGGGGTCATCGGCGGCGTGCCTTGGCTGGGCCTGCCCGGCAACCCCGTCTCGGCGCTCGTCACCTTCGAGCTGTTCGGAAAGCCGGTGATCCGGCGGCTCCGCGGCGAGCAGGCGATCTTCCCGCTGCCGGTCCCGGTGATCGTCGACGAGTCGATCGAGCTCCAGGCGCCGCTCACGCACTTCCTGCGCTGCGTCGTTCGTCCGGGCGACGACGGCGAGCTGCACGCCCGCCTCACCGGCTCCCAGAGCTCGGCCCTCCTGACCTCCATGACCATCGCGACCGGCCTCCTGATCGTGCCGCACGACCGCCCGCGTGTGGGCATCGGCGCGAGACTCTACGCATTCCTGGCGGGCGACATGGGACGCTCCTCGACCTTCCGGCTGTCGCTCGACGGCGAGCCCGGCGTCGATTGAGCGATCTCGGGACGGAAGTCGAGCGGCGTTTTCGCACGACGGAGACGGTCGTCGACCTCGAGCGGCGCGAAGTGCGGATCGTGCATCCGGCCAACTCGGACGACCTGATCAGCGAGGCGGATTTCGTGAAGGACGAGCGCCTGCCCTACTGGGCGGACCTCTGGCCTTCGGCGAAGATGCTTTCGCGGGCGATGGTCGAGGAGGATGGCCGCGGCAAGCGGCTGCTCGAGCTGGGCTGCGGGTCCGGGCTCGTCACCGTCGCGTCGGCGATCGCGGGTTACGAGGTGCTGGCCACGGACTACTACACGGATGCCCTGCTGGTGACCCGGTACAACGTCGAGCGCAACGTGCCGGGAGCTTCCGTCCGGACGCGCGAGGTGGACTGGCGCGACTGGCCGAAAGGGCTGGGGCGCTTCGACCGGGTGCTCGCGGCCGACGTCCTGTACGAGCCCGCGCACGGTGACCTGATCGCCAGGGCCGTCTACAAGTCGCTGGCCGACGACGGGCTGGCGACGGTCGCCGACCCGGGCCGCATCAGCCGCCAGAATTTCATCGACCGGGCGACCGAGCTCGGGCTGATCGTCGACCTGTCGCGCAAGATGAAGTACGAGGAGGGCGAGATCCGGCAGGAGATCACGCTGATCGACCT
>CAMLHT010000271.1 GCA_946479895.1 uncultured Gemmatimonadota bacterium
TTGCGCGGACCGGTCGGCATCGCCGGATCCGGCGCCGGACGCCCACCGCGGCCGCCGGCCGCCGCCTGGCGGCGCGGGTCTACCGGCGCGCAGAACTGCTTGCATTCGCCGCCGCCATCGAGGCCGGTGAAGATGCGCGCCCCGGGAATCACCTTCGCCTGCTCGGGGTGATCGAGCGGCACCCTGATGATGTCGAGCTGGAACAGCGAATTGGTCGGGTCGGCCGGGTCATTGCCGTTCCTGCATCCCGCCAGCTCGGAGTCCGGCCGCGCGGCCTGCTGGCCCGACACGTAGAGGTAGATGACCCGCGGATCCTTCGGGCTGGGGACCAGGGTGTGCGTGTGCGAGCCTTTGCAGGTCTGCACGTTCTTGACGAGCTTCGGCGCCTTCGGGTTGGACACGTCGAAGATGCGCACGCCGGCCATATGATCCTTCGGATCCTGCACGCCGCCGTCGCCGCAATCGTTGCGGTTGCCCGCGCCCTCGGCGGACAGGAACAGCAGGTTGCCGACGATGGTCGGATCGCCCTGCGAGGTGATGCACTTCGTCACCGACGCCAGCACCGGGTTGGCGGGATCGGTGATGTCCCAGATCGAGAAGCCGGCGAAGTTGGCCTGATAGACGTAATGAGTGCCGAAGGCGAGGTCGGAATTGATGAACTTCAACCCCGCCGCCGAGTCGAGTGCGTCCGGCTTCTTCACGAACGACACCTGCTTCATGTTGCTGATCGCAATGCCCGCGTCGAAACGTCCGGGCTTGAGAGTGCTTCGGGGATCTTCCCTGGACGGATACGTCTGCGCCAGGACCATGGACGGGGCGACGGTCGTCGCCAGCAGCAGGATGAAGCCACGCATCTTACGCATCAGGAAACACTCCGGCGGTGGGTGGAGCGGGACGAAGGGAGGGCTTACTTCGGGGTTAGCTGGGTCAGCAGGCGCCGCATGATGCCGATCTCGGCGGTCTGCGCCGTGACGACGTCGTTGGCGAAGACGCTGGCATCGACTTCCTGGCCGGCGCCGGGGGCCTTGAAGAGGTCATCGACCATCTTGAGCGCGCCGGCGTGGTGCTTGATCATGCCGATGAGGAAGAGCCGGTCGAAGGCGACACCCTTCGCCTCGCTCAGCTCCTTCAGCTCATCGTCGGTGAGCATGCCGTCCATCCGCATGTCGTGCCAGGAGGCCGTGTCCGGGGCGACCTGCCCGTAGCGGCGGAGCCAGTCCTGCATGATGCGGATCTCCGGCATCTGCGACTGATCGATCTTCCGCGAGAGCTTGAGCACCTGCGGATTGGCGCCGTTCGCCTCCGCCATGCGGGACATCACGATGGCCTGGGCGTGGTGGGCGATCATGCCCTGCATGAATTCCACGTCGGCCTTCGTGTAGGGCGCGCCGCTGGGGATGACGATCTCGGGACCCATGCGGTGCTTGCTGTGGTCCATGCCCGCCATTCCGCCCTGGGCGAATGCGGGCGACGAGGCGCCGGCGAGCACACAGACTGCGGTAACGGCGATTATCCGATCGCGAATCATGACGTACGCTCCGGAAGCAGGTCGGCTCGTCCAGCAAGCCGGCGGAGGGGTTGAACGAGGGCGCCCAGGATCACGACAAAGATACGTGACGAGCCTCCACGTCGCTGAGGTTAATCCGCGAGCCGCTGTACCAATGCCTGGAAACGTTGACCGGCGAGCGACAGCGAATCCTCCTCACGCACGGCAGGCTGCGCGATAGGGTGACTTTCCGGGTCGGGCCACGCCGACCTTGAGCCCTGTTGACTCGGCCAGCTCGCCGAGCGTATCCTCGGCTCAGCCGCGGGCCGGTGAGCTGGAGCCGCGCGCAATGATCGGGTGACGACCTTTTGCGGAGATCCGCCATGATCGATGGAAACGGAACTCCACTTGCCGAGATCATCACGGCGGAGCAGCTCGCGCGCATCGACATCCCCGGGAAATCGACCGAGCTGGTACGCGGACGGCTCGTGGTCAGTGAGCCTCCCGGCACATTTCACGGCAAGCTCGCAGGACGGCTTCTTCTCCGCGTTGGCGCATTCGTCGAGGCACGACGACTTGGTGAGGTTTTCGGTCAGGACACGGGCTTCAGGATCGCCTCGAACCCCGACACCGTTCGCGCCCCTGACCTCGCCTTCCTCGGGCATGAGCGTTTGAACCGAATCGCGCGACGCGGCTACGCCGCCATCGCGCCCGATCTCATCGCGGAGATTCTCTCGCCCGATGATCGCCCCGGTGACGTTCGCGCGAAGATCGCCGAGTGGCTGAGCGCTGGTGTCAGGCTGGCCTGGGAGCTCGATCCGGACCGGCGGATCGCCCGCGCGCATCGGCCGGATGGCAGCATATCGATCGTCGGGGCCGATGGCGCGCTCGATGGTGAGGCTGTCCTTCCCGGATTCCGCTGCGAGCTGAAGGATCTGTATCGCGACTAGCCTCCGGCTACTCCTGCGCGCCCGGAACTGACACGAAGGCGTGCGACTATTGCGGGCGCAGGCGGATCGCTCCCTTGAAGGTCCGGACGGTCACCTGCGCCCCGCCCCGCCCCATGCTGACCCGCATGGATCGCGGCTGCGCCCCTGCCGGCCGCACGCCCGACATCCCGTTCTCGATCGCCCCCGAGATGGCCGTCAGCGAGAACACGCCGGAGACGTTGCGCGGCAGCATGAGCTCCACGTTTCCGCTGTGACTCGAGAAATCCATGATCGCCCCGCTCGACGGCGATCCGGCGTAGTGGATGTCGCCGGAGACGGTGCCGAACTGCCCTCTCCTGATGGCCGTCGTGGCGATGTCGAGCGTGCCCCCCACCGTGGACACGTCGACGTCCTCGGGCGCCCCGCGGAGCAGCAGATGCCCGTCGCCGGTCCGCGCCCGCAGCCATGGCGTCGTGAGGTCGAGATCCAGGCTTCCCGTCATCGTCTCGGCCTCGACCGCGCTCGCCCTGCCGCCGAGGTGCATGCTGCCGGAGACGGAGTAGAACCAGCCGGACACGCTCACCGCGTCCACCTTCGCGGTGACGGTCTTCACCGACAGGCGCGCGGTGCGAGGGACGTAGACGACGATCGCCGACTTGCCGCCAGATCCGTCGGAGAACGGATGCTCGACCCCGAGCTTCATGCCGAGGGAGTCACCGCCGATGAAGAACTGGTCGCCACGCGCTATGCGTCCACGGACGAGCACAGAGTCGCGATCCCAGCCGACCAGCCGCAGGTCGCCATCGGGCACCCAGAACTTGAACGCCGCCGAAGGCAGCACGCGACGCGCGGCGAGGACGCGTCCATCGGCCGCGCTCTGCGCCTGCGCCATGCCGCCCGCGAGCATCGCGGCCGCGACGACGATGCGCATGTCAGCTCGCATTGCTCACCCGCTTGAGAAAGTCCACCTTCTGACGGTACGATGATGCGAGGAGCCGGCGCAGCGCCGGATTGTTCGGGTCGGTCCTGATCGCTCCCTGGAGCTCGGCGATCGCGACGTCGATCGCGCGCAGGTCCCGCTCGACGATGCGCGCGAGCTCGGGACGCATGGTCGCCCGCTGGAGCTCGAGGCGGTTCAGCAGCGCCTGCGTTTCCTGCTCATAGGCGTGAGTCGAATCCATGACGGCGACGAGCGAGACGCCCGAGTCGCCGACCTGGGCGACATTCGTGGAATCGGTCGTCCCGGCACGCGGCCGCGCGACCCACAAGGCGATGAGTCCCGCCGCAAGCACGCCCCCGATACCCCATACCCACCTGTGAAGACCGGGACGCGCAGGCGCACCCTCGCCGCGCGCGGGGAGCGGGACGACCTTCTGCCCTTCGATCCTCGCACGGATCGACGGCCACAGATCGTCGGCCTCGACAGGAGCCGGATTCGCATGTGCGACGCGGGTCATGAGCCTCCGGATGCGATCGACGTCGGCCGAGCACGCGGCGCATTCGCGGAGGTGCGCGGCGGCCACAGGGGACTCCAGCGACCCGTCGGCCAGTCCGTGACGCTGTTCCTCGGTGAGGTGAGTCATACCGCCATTCGCTTCATGAGGGCGCGGCGGGCGCGCCACAGCTGGGCGCGTGCCGTTCCCGGTGCGATTCCGGTCATGTGTGCGATCTCGTCGTGTGAATAGCCTTCCATGTCGTGCAGCACGAAGACCGTGCGCGATCCCTGCGGCAGCGTCGCGAGCGCCGCCTCGAGGTCCATGCGAATGTCCATGTCTCCGGCATTCGAGTGCGCACCGAAGACCGCGTCGTCGTCGTCGGTCACGTGACGGGCGCCATCGCGCCTGACGACGCGCACCCGCTCGAGCACCACGTTCACCGCCAGGCGATGGAGCCAGGTTCCGAACAAGCTCTGCCCCCGGAAGGAGGTGAGCCGTTCCCAGGCGCGCACGAACACGTCCTGCACCAGCTCGCGCGCGTCGGTCTCGTCGCGGACCATGCGGCGGCACAGCGCGAAGACTGCCGCGGCATGGGCACGGTAGAGTCCCTCGAAGGCTCCGACGTCACCGCCCTGCGCCCGGCGAACGAGGTCGTCGATCGTGTCCTCCTCGTTCGCCTGCGCCATGGCCGCCCCTCGCAGCATCGGGTTACCGGGTCGACGTCGCGGTCAGCAGTGAATCAATCTCACGCGCCGTCACCGCGCGAGGCACGCGATCGCCGTTCGCCTGGACGCGGGTCGGCACCTGCACCGAGGCCACCTGGCCGGCCGGATCGAGCGCAACGAGCGCCGTCGTCGACCGCAGGTTGATTCGAAGCACCCATCGCCCCTCGGTCGGCCACTGGGGCCGGAGCGCGTAGACGTCGGTGCGACTGGTATTCTCGAACCGAAGCGTAACGCTCCGTCGCTTTCCATTGACCACGCCCTCGGCGGTCCCATTCAGGTCGGAGACCTGCGAGGGACCTTCGCGGAAGGTGGCGTGCACGAGGAGCAGCGCGCCGCGGGCCGAGGAGTCGTAGGGGTTCACCGGCGATTCGATCGAGAGCCAGGGCGGCCACTTCGGAATGGACGGCGCGAATGCGGTGGTGGCGAGCGAGAGTGCTGCCAGGGCCAGTGCGATGCGGCGGTTCATGATCTCTCCTATTGAG
>CAMLHT010000272.1 GCA_946479895.1 uncultured Gemmatimonadota bacterium
TCGGTTCGCCAGAACCGGCATTTTACGGCCGTGGGTCGCGGAGGAAACGCCGAGGACGGCGCCGTGAGACTGACAGTTTACCACGTCGGCGTCCTCTGCGAGCCTCTGCGATTCCTCCGCGACCCTCTGCGGTAAATGCTGTTTCTTTCCCTGCAACGCCCTATGCCTCCGCGCACCTCGCGCAGGCTTGATCCAGCCCGTCCACCACGGCCCGGCAATCCTCAACGGTCGTTCTGGGATTCATGATCGTCACCCGCAGCACGCGCCGGCTGTTCAGCACCGTCGTCGTCACCCAGCCCGCTCCCGAGCGGTTGTAGCGCTCCCTGCCCTCGAGATTGACCGCATCCAGTCGCGCGTCGTCGAGCGTACCGTCTCCGACCCAGCGGAAGCACAGGATGTTCGACTCGGGCTCATGCAGTGACCGGAATCGCGGATGCTGCTTCACCGCGTCGCTCATCGCCACCGCGGTCTCGCACAGGCCATCGTAGATCGCGCCCATCCCGTCGGCGCCGTAGCGCTGGAGCGCGACCCACAGCTTGATCGAGTCGGCGCGACGGGAGCACAGGAAGCTGCGCGTGCCCTGATCCGGCTCGTCGCGCTGATGGAAGAGGTACGGTGCCTTCTGCTGATACGCGCGATCGAGGTCGGCGGCATCGCGCATGATCAGCACGCCCGCCTGGAGCGGCAGCAGCATCATCTTGTGCGGATCCCAGGCCACGGACCGCGCGCGCGATTCCCTTCAGCCGCGCACGGTGATGCGCGGAGAGGAGGGCCGAGCCGCCGTGGGCGGCGTCGACGTGCAGCCAGGCGCCGAATTCCTCGCACACGTCGGCGACGGCGTCGAGATCGTCGAAGGTCCCGGTCGGCGTGCTGCCCGCCGTCGCGACCACGGTCAGCACCTTCCGACCCTCCTGCCTCGCGCGCCCCAGCGCATCGCGAAGCGCCGCGGGATCCATCCGGAATCCATCGGACTTCACGGTGACGATGCTGCGAAGCCCGAGCCCCAGCTCTCCGGCGGGCCGCGTGGCGGCGTAGTGCGCATGCTCGCCACAGACCAGGATGGGCGGGTTGGCGCCGACGCCATTCTCCCAGGAGTCGGGAAGCGCGGCCGCGCGGGCGGCGAGAAGCGCGGTGAACGTCGCCTCGGTGCCACCGGTCGTCATGGTGCCCGCGGCCGACGGTCCGAAGCCGATCAGCTCCGCCATCCAGCGAATGACACGGCGCTCGAGCGTCGTCCCGACCGGCGACATCTCGAACACCGCGGTCGACTGGTTCAGCGCGGCGATCACCGCCTCGGTCCAGATCAGCGCCGGCAGGGGCGGGGCGACCTGATGACCCATCGCCCGCGGGTGATGGAGCCAGTTGGAATCCGGTATCACCTCGGCCCGCAGGCGCTCGATGACCTGGCCGATCGGCATTCCCCGGCGGGGCATGGCTTCATCGAACCGCTGGGCGAGCATCGCCTGATCCTGCGCGGACGACACGTGCGCCGCCCGATCGCGGCTCTGGTTCAGGTAGTCGGCGGCGAGCTGGACGAACCCGGTGGCGACGTCGAGCTCTTCATCGGACTCGAGCTCTCGATGGATGTCAGTCACGGGAAAAGACGCTCGGTTCGTCATCCTGCCAGCGGGCCGGTCAAGGGCAGCTCGAGGACGTTTTCAGCGCGCGTGATCGTCACGGCCTTGTACGCGGCGATCCGGTCGATCAGGACCGGCTCCTCGATGCGGAGCGCCAGAAGCTCGCGCAGCTTCTCGCGCGGCAGCTCCGGATAGAAGCTCAGGGTACAGTGCGGCGTGAAGGCGAAGCGTGGCGGCTCGGACGGAATGCCGCTCGTCTTGATGCGTTCGTGCAGGGCGCGGATCGGTCCGTACGGATTGATCGGCAGGACGACGACGTCGGACTGCAGGAACTTGTGCGGCGGCTGGAAGTGCACTGTGAGTGGCGCGGTTTCGCGCGCGATGGGTTCGAGGATCGCGCGAAGCTTGTCGAGCGGCATCGAGGCAGGGATCGGCCCCATGCCCGACGATCCGGTCAGGGTGATGTGCGGCGGCAGCTCGGCGGCCATTCGCGGATCGAACTTTCGCTGGATCTCGTGAATCTGCTCGGCGACAGGCCCGGCGAGCTCGGCGAGCAGGACGATGCCGGACTTCATCGTCGAGCGAGTCGCAGAAGAGCAGGTCCCTCGCCGGTGCGCGGCTCGGGGTGACATTCTACCCCACTCCCACCCCGCACTAACGCGTTCGCGGCAGCACCGAGAGGCTCAGCGACCGCAGGCCAGCCGCGGGTGTCATGTTGAAGTTCACGAGCCATTCGTCGAGGCGATTCCCGGGATGGCTGTGATGATAGCGCACCACCTTGTTCCCGGCGAAGATCCCGATCGCCGCGCCGGCGAGCACATCACTCGCCCAGTGGCGGTTGTTGTACATGCGCGACAGGCCCACCATCCCCGCCCCGCCGTACATCGCCGTCCCCACGAGCCACCGCGTCTCCGGATGCCACCGGCTCATCTCCGACGTCACCGCCGCGGCGGCGGCGAATGCCGCGACGGAGTGCCCCGACGGAAACGAGCGATATCCGTCGTTGTTGCCGAAGCCCCGGAAGAGCTGCCAGTCGTCCGGATTCAGGTTGGTGGGATCCATGTACGGGCGCTCGCGGCCGAAGAAACCCTTCATGACCCCGCCGACGGCCTCGCCGATCAGCAGCGCCTCGGTGCCATGGAGACCCAGGTCGGCGAGCTTGTGGGACTTCGAGACGCGCCCCGCGCCGTACATCCCGACGCCGATGAAGAACGCTCCGGGGACCGCGATCATGTTCACGACCTTTGACGTCTGCTGGAGGAACCGGTGATCCTGCGCGCTCGGCCGCTGGAGCCGTTGCGCGAAGTACCGGTCCAGCGGTCGCGTGAAGTAGCCGCCCGCGGCGAACGCCACGGCAAGGCCGGCATCGCGTCCGGTGAAGAGCGGACGCGGCGGCGTCACCGTGTCGGCCTGCGCCCGCGCGATCGAGCCAGGTCCGCCGAGAAGCGCGGGAACGAGCAGCAGGCAGCGGGCGAAGGCTCTCATGACGGCGGTGGCAGGTGAGGCAGCGAAACTTCCCGTGAGTTCTCGAGGTCGGCCAGGAACATCTGCTCGGCCTCGTGGCCAAGGGTCGGATCCTCGATGATGGCGTCGAGCTCGTAGTTGATCGCCACGCCGAGGAGGTTGAAGTCGGTCGAGCCGACGCGGATCCAGCGCCCGTCGACGACGCTGGTCTTGGCGTGCATCATCTCGCCCTGCCACTCCCAGATGCGAACGCCATTGGTGAGCAGCCGGCGATAGTAGCGTCGCGCGAGCCACGCGACCCACGGGTGATCGTTGCGGCTGGGGACGAGGATGCGGACGTCCACGCCGTCACGCGCCGCGCCGTTGAGCGCTTCGACTTCCGCCACCGACGGCGCGAAGTACGCGGTCGCGATCCAGATGGACCGCTCGGCGGAAATCGCCTGGGTCTGGAATGCTCGCGCGACGCGGAGGCGGAGCGGCTCGCCCTCGATGATGCCGACGAGCGCCGGCTTGTCGACACGGGGATCCAGATGGGCGCCCCGCGCCTTGCGATGCAGGAATCGGTGCGACCCCCGGCGTTCATCGCCCTTCGCGCGCTGCCACATGCGCTCGAACGCGCGATCGAGGTCATGAACCGCCGGGCCCTCGATCGAGACCGCGGTATCGCGCCAGCGGGATTTGTGCTTTTTGAGGACGCCCGTCGTCCATTCGCGTCCCACGCCCACGCCGCCCGTGATCCCGATCCGTGAGTCCACGACGAGCAGCTTGCGGTGGTCGCGCGGCACGAGGCCGAACCAGGCCCGGAAGCCCGGAGGATTGAAGATCGCGATGTCGATTCCCGCCTTCCGCAGCTCCCGGATCATCGACCGGGACGTGCCCCGGACGCCGATCCAGTCGAGGAGGAGCTGCACCTGCACGCCACGCCTGACCGCCTCGATCAGGGCCTGGGCGAACTCCTTCCCGACCTCGTCCGACCGGAAGATGTAGCACTCGAACCGGATGACGGTGGTCGCCTCGTGGATCGCCTGGAGCATGGCCGCGAAGGTCGCCGGGCCGTCGCGCAGGAGGCGGACGGAGTTCCCGCTGGAGACGTCGGCGGCCGCGATGCGCCAGAGTCCCCGGGCGAACGAAGGTCCGGCGGCCGGTGGCAAAGGCCCGCCGACACGTCGTTCCGGAAGGCGGACTGGCGTGGACATGGGTTGGTCCATTTTCACGAATTATGCCGGGCTGATCGGATAACGGGAGAGCTGGAGAACCGGTGGGCGGGATGGCTGGATGGCTCCAGTCCCCATTACTTCAATTCGCTATTAGCTCTCTAGCTCTCCAGCCACCCAGCGCTCCCTCGCTCCCCTGCCTGATGCTTCCAATCGACCTGACAAATAAGCGTGCTTTCGTGGCCGGCGTGGCCGACGACGGCGGATTCGGGTTCGCCATCGCCCATGCCCTGGCCGAGGCCGGGGCGAGTGTGGTGGTCGGGACCTGGCCGCCGGCACTCGGGATCTTCAACAACCTGCTCGAGCGCGGAAAGATGGACGAGTCGCGCAGGCTCTCGTCCGGGAAGCTCCTGGAGTTCGAGCGCATCTATCCGCTCGACGCGGTCTACGACACGTACGACGAGATGCCGCAGGAGCTCCGCGAGAACAAGCGCTACAAGGACGTCGGCGACTGCTCGATCGACGGCGTGCGGAAGCGCTTCGTCGAGGATTTCGGGGAGAAGCCGCTCGACATCGTCGTGCATTCGCTCGCCAACGGCCCGGAGGTCAAGAAGCCGCTGCTCGAGGTGAGCCGGAACGGCTACCTCGGCGCCGTCAGCGCGAGCGCGTACTCTTTCGTGTCCATGGTGCAGCTTCTCGGTCCCCTGATGCGGCCCGGCGGGTCGTTCCTGTCGCTCACGTACATGGCGAGCGAGCGGGTGATCCCCGGCTATGGCGGCGGCAAGTCGTCGGCCAAGGCGGCACTCGAGAGCGACACGCGGAC
>CAMLHT010000273.1 GCA_946479895.1 uncultured Gemmatimonadota bacterium
CGTGCTCGAGCGCGACTATGATGGCGCGACCCGGAATGCTCCGCCAGTCCAGCGCTCCTCCCTCTCGCGGCCCCTTCCACTTCCAGCGCAACCCTCACTCGAGCGGAATGGCCCGATGCCCCTGCGGCGCCGTCCTCAGTGCCAGCTCGGCGACGGCGCTCCCGAGTTCCCGACCCGCCGTGACGTCGAAGCGGAAGTGCAGCCCGGCGTAGATCCGCGCCAGCCCTGCTTCCTCCACCAGCCCCTGCATCTCGTCCGCGGCCGAGGGGAAAAAGCCCGCGAGCACTCCTCCCGCCGCCGATGACAGGCACGAGTGCGCGGAGGGATAGGACGGGAAATTCGGGCGCGGTACCCACGTGTGGATGGTCGGGTCGGCCTGGTAGGGCCGGATGTACCAGTACGTGTACTTGGCATCGTAGCAGCCGATCGAGGCGTCCATGATCGCCATGTGCAGCACGGCGAGCATCCGCGATGCCCGGCGCTCGTCGAGATTCTCGCGCGCCGCGAGGTCAACGGCGCGCGCGCCGAAGAAGCCGGCCGGCCCGCCGGGGCCGTACTCGCTTGCCCAGAACCGCGCGATGCGCAGCTGGTCGGCTGTTGGATTGTCGGAGAGCGCGTGGACCTCGGCGAGGTCGGTCGCATACTGGGCTGATCCGAATGCCGGAGGCGGCGCGGAGCGGAACTGATCGCCCGAGGTCATGAGCCAGGGACGCACCTGACCCCAGAGTGCGTCCTGCGGCCTCGGCGGCGTGGGAATCCAGTAGCCCGGCCCCACGGGAACGGTGCCGCTCCAGACAGCGCTGCTGCCATCCGATGCGGCGTACGCGAGCACTCGCGCCGCCACGGTCCGTCCGATCGCGACACCGGCGTCCCAGTCGGCGTCGCGCTCGGATGGGAGAGCGGGAAACGATGCGCCGTCTGCCGCGAATGCCGCGTCGATGAAGCCCTGCTCCGCGGAGTACAGTGCCGCCAGCACGCCGGCGGAGGCGCCGGCCGCTGCTCCCGCCTCCGACGGATGCAGCGCGTGATCCTTCCCCTGCTCGGCGGCTATCACGGCGTCGTACTGGGCTACGGCCACGAGTGCATACACCCGGGCGGCGGCGTTCGAGTTCCCCCCACGCCGGCCGATGATCTCGCGCGTGCGCAGGTTCCACAACGCGGAGGCGGTGACGCGGTTCGCCGCGGCGTCGGCGGGACGGGCACTCTCGTCGGGTGCAGGGGCGCTCGGGAGCGTGGGCGCCTGGCGCGCGTCGGCGCAGGCGGCGACCGCGCTCGCGGCGACCAGTACGGTGATGAAGCGGAAGCGGGACATGGCTCCTCCGGGATGCATGGCGGTCCGCGAATGGCCGCCGTATGTTGGGTCGGCAGCGCGCGACAACGAACGGGCATCTGGTGTAACGACGTGTCGCGCCGATTCCCGACATCACGACGTGCGGACGAGCGGCGATTCGGCCCTTGCCGGGCTGGCAGCACGGTTGAGTGCCTCGATGCGATCCGCGACACCGTCCCCGGAGGCTGGTGCCGACCGCCGCGAGACGGTGGATGATCTCCTCCCCCTCGTCTACCAGCAGCTGCGACGCATCGCGCATCGCGAGCTCGGGCGGCTGCCGCAGGGCGGAACGCTGGAGACCGGTGAGCTGGTCCACGAGGCGTACCTGAAGATCGCCGCCGCCGCGCGCGGCGCGCCGATGCCCGACCAATCCCGTTTTCTCGCGCTGGCGTCCGTCGCCATGCGGCACGTCGTGATGGACCGGGCGAAGGCGCGCCGCCGGCTCAAGCGCGGCGGCGCGCAGGGCCGAGTGACGTTCGACGAGGACCGGATCGTCGTCGAGGATCGCGCCGAGGTGCTGCTCCAGCTCGACGAGGCGCTCGGCTGGCTCGCCGAGCTCGAGCCGCGCCTCACCCGGGTGGTGGAGTGTCGCTTCTTCGGCGGCATGAGCGAAGAGGAAATCGCGGCAGCGCTCGGCGTCACGGTGCGGACCGTCCAGCGGGACTGGGCAAAGGCGCGCATGCTGCTGCGTCAGGCGCTCGAAGCGTGAGCACGCCTCCTCGCTTCACTCCCGACGCGTGGCGACGGCTCGAGCCGCTGCTCGATGCGCTGCTCGATGCGCCGCCCGACCGACGTCCGGCGATGATCGCTGAGCTGAGCGGTGGAGATCCCGTGCGAAGCGCGGAGCTCGAGCGAATGGTCGCGGACTGCGAGCGCGTGCACCCGCTGCTCGATGCGCCGGATGCGGGACGCTTCGCGACAGCGCTCCTTGAACCGTCGCCACCGATGCCCGGCATGCTCGCCGACCGCTATCGGGTGCTGCACGAAGTGGGTCGAGGGGGCATGGCGACGGTGTATCTCGCGCGGGACCTGCGGCACGACCGCGACGTCGCGGTGAAGGTGGTACGCCCCTCGCTCGCGGCGGCGATCGGCCGCGAGCGATTCCTGCGCGAGATCGCGATCGCGGCCCGACTGCGCCACCCGCAGATCGTCCCGCTCTACGACTCCGGTGAAGTGCCGGCCGAGAATGCGTCGGGCACCACGCTTCTGTATTACGTGATGCCATACGAGACGGGGCGATCGCTGCGCGAGCGCCTCGACCAGGACGGAGCCCTTCCAGTGGACGACACGCTCGTCATCCTGCGGGACGTCTGCGAAGCGCTGTCGCACGCCCACCAGCACGGGATCGTCCACCGCGACATCAAGCCCGACAACCTGCTGCTCTCGGGACGCCACGCACTGGTGACCGACTTCGGCGTGGCGAGGGCCGTGAGCACCGCGGCCGAGTCCGTGTTCGCCAGCACTGCAGGTGCGCCCGCCGCCAGCACGGCGCTCGGCACGCCGACATACATGGCGCCGGAACAGATCGTCCCCGGTGCGCGCGTGGACCATCGCGCGGACATCTACGCCGTGGGCGTGGTCGGCTACGAGATCCTGACTGGAACGCCGCCACTGTTGGCGGGAGAGCCGCCGCGTGACACGACGCAGGTGACCGAGCTGATGCGCCTTCTGCACCGGCGGCGATCGGACGTTCCGAAGGCCCTGATTGATGCCGTCGCGCGATGCCTCGCCTCGAGCCCGGACGACCGCTGGCAGAGCGCTGACGACATGCTTGCCGCGCTGGCGGCGATCCCGGCGACGACCCGCATGACGAAGGTCGGCTGGGCTGCTCGACTGACGATGCCGGCAAGACTGAGCGTGCTGGCGCTCGGCGCCGTGACGATCGCGGCGCTGGTCTTCACGCTGCGAGAACACCGAACTGCAGAGGTGCCACTGCACCTCGGGCGCGCCTGGCAGCTCACCTCAGAGCGCGGGCTCGAGGTGCTGCCCTCCCTCTCACCGGACGGCCGGTATGTCGCGTATGCGGTGGGAAATGCGCTGCGGATGAGGGTCGCCGTTCGGCCAGTTGCTGGCGGACCGGTCCGATGGCTCACCGCCCCCGAGGCGAATGCGTGGTCGCCGCGCTGGTCACCGACGGGAGAGCGCATTCTCTACCTCGCGAATGGCGGCGTGTTCAGCGTGCCCGTCTCGGGCGGCGCGGAGCGACAGGAGGTCGCGAATCGTTCCGGTGCCAGCGTTCGTTCCGCGACATGGTCGGCGAACGGTCGGGAGATCGCGTACGTGCTCGGCGATTCCCTGCTCGCGCGCACGGCGGGCACGGCGAATTCGCGGCTGGTCGCAACGGGTCAGGACCTGCATTCCTGCCGCTGGTCGCCGGACGGCGCGTGGATCGCCTGCGTGTCCGGCAACTCCTTTCACGTGACGGTCGGTGGCGTCTCGGGAACGGGACCGATGTTCGGTAATCTCGCGCCGAGCCGGATCGTGCTCGCGCCCGCCCGCGGCGGCCGCCTGGCGAACCTCACGGACAGCGTAACGCTCAACCAGGCGCCCGTGTGGTCACGCACCTCGCGCACCCTCTACTTCGTGTCGGATCGCAATGGACCGCGTGACGTCTATGCGCTCGACGTGCGCTCACCCTCTGCGAAGCCGATCCGTGTCACGACGGGACTTGGCGCGCAGTCCATCGATCTTTCCGCCGATGACGGACGGATGGTGTACGCCGCCTACGCGAGCACGGCGAACGTGTGGTCCCTCCCGATCCCGGCGGATCCCCCCGCCACGACCGACGCAGCGACAGCGGTGACGTCGGGCAACCAGACCGTCGAGGGGGTACGCGCCTCAGCGGATGCCCGGTGGCTCGTGTACGACTCCGATCTCAGCGGCAAGTCGGATGTCTATCGAACGCCGATCGGCGGTGGGGAGGTGGAGCGTCTCACGCACGGCCCTTCGGCCGACTTCCGCGGGGCGCTGTCTCCGGACGGAAGGGAGCTGGCGTACCATTCGTTCACGACTGGCGCGCGGGACATCTTCCTCCTCACGCTCGGCGGTGGAACCCCCCGTCGACTCACGCGAGCAGCCGGGCGCCAGTTCGCGATGGCCAACTGGTCGCCCGACGGCAGCGCGCTCTCGTTCTTCGACCTGCGGAACGCGGAGGTGCTGGTGATGCGACGTGATCGACGTGGCGTGTGGACCATGCCACGCGTGGTGGCTCGAAATGCGTGGCGTCCCGAGTGGTCGCCGGACGGCGGCACGATCGCCTTCGTCTCGCCGACCGACGGTCGGATTGCGCTCGTGCCGTCGGACTCCGGCCTCGCCCGCACGCTGTACGTGCCCGGAGCAGGTGATCCCCCCGCCGAGCTGGCCCTCTTCGCACCAAATGGACGCGAGCTCTACTTCAAGAGCCACGACACGCGTGGGCGCGCGTCGTTCTGGTCGATCCCGGTCTCGGGTGGCCGCCCACGTCGCCTCGTGCGGTTCGACGATCCGGCATGGTCCTCCAACCGGTTCGATTTCGCCAGCGACGGACGCCGCTTCTACTTCACAGTGGAGGATCGCCAGAGCGACGTCTGGGTAGCGGAGATCGCGAAGCGCTGACGGCCATCCCTGCCTTCAAGTCGCCTGCATCGCGTTCGGCTGGTAGCTTCCGACCTCCGTGCCGAGGGCGATGCTCAGGCGGTTCCAGC
>CAMLHT010000274.1 GCA_946479895.1 uncultured Gemmatimonadota bacterium
TCCCACTCCCACTCCCACTCCCACTCCCACTCCCACTCCCACTCCCACTCCCACTCCCTACAAGGCCATCTCCTCGTCCGCCGCGTCGTCCACGTAACGCGCTCGCCACCCTGCCCCGCGCCCCAGGTCCAGCTCGAGCTGCGGATCCTCGAACGGCTCCTCACCCGCCGCGAGCTGGAGCATCCTGAAACGGAAGCGCAGGAACCGGATCGGCGCACGGAAACCGCCGGTCGGCCGCGTGGCGAACATCGCCAGCTCCTCGCGAACGTCGCGCGGCAGATGGGTGGCCATGGCGTCGGCGAGCAGCGGCGGGATGGCTGCGCGATCCCGGCGATCCACGGCGCTCACGATCTCGTCGAGGTACGCGATGAGGATCGCGAGCTCGACCTGCGACGCGTCCGGATCGTTGAGGTCCGCCGGGAACATCGTGATCACCGCTTGCCCAGCTTCCTGAGTTCGTTCGGCTTCTTCATCCCCTTCGCCCAGAGGTCGCCCACCTTCTTCAGCCGCGCCTCGACGTTGTCGATCGTGAAGTCGGACGGCTTGAGCCCCGGCTTCACCTCCTTCCAGTCGAGCGGCATCGAGATCGTCGCGCCCTTGCTCGCGCGCGCGGAATACACTCCCGCCACCGTCTTGCCGCGAATGTTCTGGAGGTAGTCCACGTACACCTGCGTCGCCCCGCGGGCCTTCACCGCGCGAGTGATCGTGGCCTCCCGGGGATGCCGGTCCGCCACGGTCGTCGCCACCAGCTCGGCCACCATGCGCGCGCTGTCGTTCGGCACCTTCGGCCCGAGCGGCATCACGATGTGCATGCCGCTCGCCCCGGAGGTCTTGGGCACCGCATGCAGCCCCAGCTCGTCGAGCACTTCCTTCACCCACCGGGCCACCTGGATCACCCGCTCGAAGCTCGCCTTCGGCCCCGGGTCGAGGTCGATGATCGAATAGTCCGCATGCTCGATGGACTGCACGCGCGAGTGCCACGGATCCACCGAAACCGCCCCGAGCTGTACGATGTAGAGCAGCGTCGCGAGATCGCCGCCGATGAGCCGGCGCTGCGTCGTGATGCCCTCGTCGCTCACCTTCTCGACCCGCACCGCCTTCGGCGTTTCGTCCGGCGCCTTCTGCTGGTAGAACGCCATCCCCTTGATGCCGTTCGGGAATCGCTTCAGGACCAGCGGACGATCCTCGATCGCCGGCAGGATGTACGGAGCAACCGCCGCGTAGTAGCGCAGCAGGTCGCCCTTGGTGTGTCCCGAGTCCGGGTAGAACACCTTGCCCGTGTTGGTGATGTCGATCGGGCCGGTGTCGAGCTCCAGCGTCCCCTTCCCGCCCTCGGCCTCGATCTCGGCGAGCTGCGCGAGAATATCCTCGATTTTCTTCCCCCGACCCGCGGCACGCCCTGTCGCACGACCTTTCGCGCGAACGTTCGCACGCCCTTTCGCACGAACGTTCGCACGCCCTCCAGCCTTCTTTCTGCCCGCCATTCCCCCCTCCGCGACCTTCGAGACCGGCTCCCTGACCACGTCGCCGGCATCCTTGTCATCCCGCACGCCGACGAAGATCGGCTGCCGCAGGTGTCCGCCCGCCGTCCATTCGTTGAACTTCACCTCGACGACGACCCTGGGCTTCACCCAGTGGGCGCGCTCGTTCGTCTTCGGCGTCGTGGTGAACGGGCTCTTCGCCGTTTCGAGCGGGGCGAGGCGCTTGTACATCTCGCCGAGGGTGCGGTTCGAGAACCCCCCGCCCGTGTGGCCGGCATAGACCAGCCGCCCGTCCGCGTCGTAATACCCGAGCAGGATCGCCCCGAAGTGCGACCGCGAATTGCGCGGCTCCGTGAATCCGCCCACCACGAACTCCTGGCGCTGCTCGATCTTGAGCTTGAGCCAGTCCTTCGTCCGCTCACCCGGGCGGTACGGGGCATCCGCGCGCTTCGCCATGATGCCCTCCCATCCCTCCCGGCGCGCCTCGGCCAGCATGCGATCTCCGTCGCCACGCACTTCGCTGACCCGCAGGGCATCGGGAGCGGCCTTGAGGATCGCCTCCAGCCGTTTCCGGCGGGCCGTCCATGGCTCGTTCACCAGCGCCGACTCCCCGTCCATCAGCACGTCGAACACGACCAGGGCCGCCGGCGAGTCGGCGCGGTGCGAGGCGATCGCGGTCGAGTCGGTCACGTGCATCCGGCCCTGGAGGTTCTGGAAGCGCGCGGGCGCTCCATCGTCGAGCGCGACGATCTCGCCGTCGAGGATCAGGCCGCCCTTCCGCTTCCTCGCGACCCTGGCCAGCGCTTCGGCGATCTCGGGGAACTGCTTCGTCTTCTCGAGGCCATTGCGGCTGAACAGGACCGCCGCGTCGCCGTACGCGGCCCCGAGGACGCGGATGCCGTCGTATTTCGGCTCGAAGACCCACTCCTTCCCCGTCGGAATGCCGGCGCCGACGGAAGCGAGCATGGGCCGAAGCCCCTCCGCCGCCGCGGCGATCGACGGCCGACGGGACGCCATGAGCTAGGCGCTCTTCCGCTTGCGCGCCGTCGCCTTCTTCGCGGCGCGCTTCTTCGCCGCGGCTGCACTACCAGTCCCGCTCCCACTCCCACTGCCTTTCCTGGCCTTCTTCCCCTGGTCGAGACTCGCCTGGAGCCGCGCCATCAGGTCGATCACGGGCGTCGCCTTCGGCTCCGCCGGCTCGTCGTACTCGATCTCCCGTCCCTTCATCTTCGCGTTGATGATCTTCTTCAGGTTCGCCCGGTACTCGTCGTGGTACTTCGACGGATCGAATTCCTCGGACAGGTTCTCGACGAGCTGCGTGGCCATTTTCAGCTCCTGCGGCCGGACGTCGGACGCCTTCGGGAAGTCGAACGTGTCCTGATCCACGAGCTCGTCGGCGAACCGCATGATCTCGAGCATGAGGGCGTCGTCCTCGGTGCGGATGCTCACGAGGTGGAAGGAGTTCGACCGGAGCGTGACCTTGCCGATCCCGACCTTGCCCGTCTCGCGGATCGCCTCGCGCAGGAGCGCGTAGGGCTTGTCCGCCGACTTTCCGGGCAGCAGGTAATAGGGCGTCTCGAAGAATCGCGGGTCGATCTCGTCCGCATCGACGAACCCCAGGATGTCGATCGTCTTCGTGGACTCGATGGCCGCCTGCTTGAAGTCCTCGTCGGTGAGCACGACGAACTTCCCCTTCTGGTACTCGTAACCCTTCACGATCTCGTTCCACGGAACGGAGACGCCTTCCGCCTCGCAAACGCGGTCGTACTTGATCGGCGACAGGTCATCCTTGTGCAGCATGCGGAAGCTGATGCGCTCCTTCGAGCGAACCGCCGAATGCATGGTTACGGGGATGGCCACGAGGCCGAAAACCAGCGTTCCGCTCCAGGTTGGTCGCATGTGCTGCCTGAGCCGCGTGAAATCGTGAATTGATCGCGAGTTGGGCGCCTGAGACTGCTACTCGTATCTATGGAATGAGCAACTCCGATGCTATCCACACGGTCTCCACACGAGCTGTGGACAGACGTCGTTTCTCCACAGAAAAAAGGGGGACCAAACCGTCGAAAATCGGCGCGCCAAACCATCAATGGTGCACAGCTATCCACATCGTGTTTCCACAGGAAGACACCACAGGTTAGTCCATGAAGGGGGCGAAGTTGCGAGGTTTTCGACAGCAGTCCACATGAGTTATCCCCATGTCCTGCAACGATTTATGAATAACTTCGCTATTGCTTTCGCACACCGGCATTCCTATGCTGTCCTTCCACTCGGCGACTGCGATGTCGCCGGCGCCATTTCGATCACGTCTCACTCTCCGAAATGCGACTCGTTCCCTGCTCGCCACCGTCCGAACCGCTGGATGCGGCCCCCCGCACGGCGCTTCTGCAGGACCTGGAGCCGGGCACCGATTGGGAAGGATTCTGGTCGCGGTCGACCGATGCGTACTACACCCGCTGCACCACGAGCGCGGGGGCGACCCACTGGTATCGCATCAGTGACGAGGGGGAAGCCGGCATCACGCTGGCTCGCACGTCCGGCGCGCGCGTGCTGCCGTTCCGTGGCGACGCCATGCGCCGCGTCAATCTCATCCTGGCGGCGTCCCCGAGCGGCCGTCCGATGCTCGTCGGAACCGCGCGCCGCGGCGCGCGGTGACCTTCATGCGTCGGTCAGGCGGACCCTTCGGACATGAGCTCGAGCTGGGACGAGCGCGCCTCGACGACCAGTCGGGAAGCCTCGAAGAGCCAGTCGCAGGTGGCATCGAGCCGCGGGTCGCCAGCCGCCCCTTCGCGGGCGAGGAGCAGGCGGCCGTAGAGCTGGTGCGTGACGCGCTCCGGCTCTCCGTGCAGGCGGAACAGGAGCAGGTCGGTCGCCGCTTCCGCGAGATGGAAGAGCGAAAAGAGATGCAGCTTCAGCCGCGCCTGTTCGTCCTCAGGAACGTCCGCGAGGAGCTGCGCCTCTCGGTCCGCCCGCTCTTCCCGGATCGAGGCGATGATCTCCATCGCGCCCCGGAGGCCGGACGGGCCGTTGCCCCGCAGGACGTGCGTCCAGAGCTCGACGACGCGGCGCAGCAGGATGTAGTCCCAGCGATCATCGGGACGCAGCGACGGGAAGATCGCGCGACCGAAGAGCAGCAGCCATTGCTCGAACTCCTTCGACTTGCCGCCGACGCGCGCAAGCGCCGTGAGCATCAGCGTGCGATACAGCATCGCGGGATGTTCATCGGCGCTCGTCTCGACCGGCAGCGCGGCCATGAGGAGGAACGCCTGGCCGGAGGCCGCTTCGAGATGCACGCGGCGGACGGCCGCCTGCCGCTCGGAGAGAGAAGCCGCCGGAGCCCCGGCGCCCTCGAAGTCCAGCATCTCCCGGCCGGCGAGCGCGTAGGCGCTCGCGAGGGGAGTGATGAGCGGCGGCATGCCCTCGGCCCGCGTCGCATCACCGGCAGCGACGCGCTGCATCGCGGCGTTCGCGAAACGAATGGCAGTCGCCCGGTCCTCC
>CAMLHT010000275.1 GCA_946479895.1 uncultured Gemmatimonadota bacterium
GGAAGGTGTCGTTGTCGCCGACGGTGACGAGCACGCCGTACGGCTCGACGGAGTTGAGCAGGTCGGCGGCGAAGTCGCGCGTATCCGTCTGGCCCTTGCGGGGCGCCGTCGTCCAGTTGGTCAGGAGCGGAATCAGCGCCAGCGCGAGCACCGGCGACGCCGCCTTCCAGCCGCGGCTCACCGGCATCACGACCTCCTCGCGCCCGAGGCGCTTGCGCTCGGTCCCGAAAAAGGAGGCGAGCGACTCCCAGATGAACACGAGCCCCAGCGCGGCCCACACGCCCCAGGCCGAGAAGCTCCAGAGATAGAAGTAGTCGCGGTCGCGCACCTCCTTCTGCTCCATCGTCACTTCGGGCCCGGCGGGCTGCGTCGCGCCGTACTTGAAGTTCAGGTAGTAGATCAGCAACAGCGACGCGCTGAACATCAGCGCCCCGAAATACCAGAAACTTCGTCGGTCGCGCTGGTAGTGCACCCAGCCGCCGAAGAGGCCGAGGACGAGGAAGAGCGCGGCGAGGATGCTCTGGAGCGCCGGCTGGTCGCCGTGCGCGTCGCGCAGCCACTGCCACTTGAAGTAGTACCAGTACATCGCGATCTGCGCCGTGAACGGCGCCTGCCGCTCGGCGAGCGACGGCTTGCCGTACTGACCGCGATTGAAGTTGTACATGAAGGAGTCCCAGGTCTCCTTCGAGAAGGTGCAGGAGACGGCGATCTCCGTCTTGCATCCCGTCGGTTCACCCTCATTGATCGCCGGATAGTGCGCGGCGCGGATCGGCTGCGTCGCGAACGGCGTCATGCCGAGGATGAGCGCGCCGATGCAGGCGAGGATCAGCTTCCAGCGGACGAGCGTGCGCGGACGGCGAATGAGGACGGCCAGGCCGGCGGCGGGCGCGGCGAGCATGCCGGCCATGTGGTTCGCGTAGCCGAGGCCGAGCAGGTAGGCGACGAGGACGAGCAGGCGGTCGGCCTTGCGGCCATCCGGATCGTCCGACCAGCGGATCATCAGCCAGGAGATGATCGCGATGCCCACGAGCGAGACGGTGTAGACCTTCTCGTTGACGACCGACTGGTTCCAGACCGTGAACGCGGTGGCGCCGATGAGGGCGGCCAGCACGCCGCCGGTGATGCGCTGCCAGCGCTCGGTGAACCAGCCGACCAGCACCCGCTCGGTGATCAGGAACCACATGCCGGCCGAGACGGCGCTGGCGACGGCGGCGAGGATGTTGACGCGGACCGCGACCGAGCTGGCGATCGGCAGGATGGCGAAGACCCGGCCGATGAGGACGAAGAACGGGTTGCCCGGCGGGTGGGGCAGGCCGAGGGTGTAGGCGGCGGCGATGTACTCGCTCGTGTCCCACATGGCCGTGCTCGGCGCCAGCGTGATCAGGTAGAGCACGAACACGGCGAGGGTGACAATGCCCGCCGCGATATATGAAGGTCGGTTGTCCAGCTGGAGAGCCGATTCGTTCGCCATTGCGATTCCTTGTGTGGACAGCAAGCGCCCCGCGTTGGCTGAGACGGTGCCAGAGCGGGGCATGTTCACTCCTCCTAAGATGGACGGAGGGTGGCGTGAAAGCTATCGGCTCGGCTGCGGCTGTCGGCTGTCGGCGCCGGCCGATGGCTCTCGGCTATCGCTATCGCTATCGCGGGCCGTCCGCCGATAGCCCAGCTATCAGCCGTTGGCCAGCTATCGGCCGATGGCCCGGCTATCAGCCGATGGCCAGCGATAGCGGTAGCCAAGAGCCGAGAGCCGGCACTGATAGCCGAGGACTGCAGCCGAGCCGATAGCCAGCGGTTAGTGGCGAAAGAGTCTCTGCCCCGTGAACACCATCGCCATGCCGTGGGCGTCGGCCGCGGCGATGACTTCCGGGTCCCGGACGGATCCTCCCGGCTGCGCGATCGCCGTCACTCCCGCCTCGGCCGCCTGGTCCACGCCGTCGGGGAAGGGGAAGAAGGCGTCCGATCCCATCGCCGAGCCGGCTGTCTCGTGGCCCGCGAGGCGTGCCTTGTGGACGGCGAGGAAGGCGGCATCCACGCGCGACATCTGGCCGGCTCCGATGCCGATCGTCGCGCCGCCGCGGGCGAGGACGATCGCGTTCGACTTGACCGACGCCACGGCGCGCCAGGCGAACAGCAGGTCCCGCTGCTCCTCATCGGTCGGCTGCCGCTTCGTCACCACCTTCCAGCCCGCGTTGTCGATCGTGAGGGGCAGCCGCTCCTGGACGAGGACGCCCCCGCGCACGCGCTTGTAGTCGAGGTTGTTCTGCGTCCACTTCGCAGTGCCCTCGAGCACGCGCAGGTTCTTCTTGCGGCCGAGGATCTCGATGGCGCCGGGGCTGAACTCCGGCGCGACGACGCACTCCACGAACAGGCTCGAGATCGCCTCGGCCGTCTCGTCATCCACCGGCACCGTGAAGCCGATCACCGAGCCGAACGCCGAGACCGGGTCGCAGGCCAGCGCCTTCTTGTAGGCGTCGTGCGCCATGCGGCCGACGGCGACGCCGCAGGGCGTGGTGTGCTTGATGATGGCGCAAGCCGTCTCGCCCCGGAACGGATCGAGCGCCAGCAGCGCGCCCTCGAGGTCGAGGAAATTGTTGAAGGAAAGCTCCTTGCCGCCCTTCTGCTTCAGGGCGGCGAGGCCGACGCCTTGCCGCTCGACATAGAACGCGGCGGACTGACCCGGGTTCTCACCGTAGCGGAGCGACTGCGCCCGCTCGAACGAGACGACGATGGTCTCCGGGAACTTCTCCTCGCGCTGGATCGCGAACCAGGCGGCGATCGCCGCGTCGTAGGAAGCCGTGTGCGCGTACACCTTCCCGGCGAGCAGCCGGCGCAGGTCGCCGTCGTGGTCCACGGCATGGATCGCCGCGAGGACACGCGCGTAGTCCTCCGGATCGACGATCACCCACACCGACTCGAAGTTCTTGGCGGCCGACCGCAGCATGCTGGGGCCGCCGATGTCGATCTGCTCGATGACGTCTTCGGCGGCCACGTTCTTCCGCGACGCGGTCTCGCGGAACGGGTAGAGATTGACCGCGACCAGGTCGATGGGCGAGAAGCCGTGCGTCTCGAGCGCGGACATGTGCTCGGGGAGGTCACGCCGCGCGAGGAGGCCGCCGTGGACCGCCGGATGGAGGGTCTTCACCCTGCCGTCCATCATCTCCGGGAACTGCGTGATCTCGCTGACGTCCTTCACGGGAAGGCCGGCGGCGCGAAGCGTCTTCGCGGTACCGCCGGTGGAAACGAGCTCCCAGCCGAGCGAGTGGAGCTCGCGGGCGAATTCAGTGATGCCGGTCTTGTCGGAGACGGAAAGAAGAGCGCGGGGCAATGGTCAGTGGAGAAGGTGTTGTCCTGGCGTGCGGGTCGCGAACGCCGCGATAATGTCGCCCGTGATGGCGTCGGGCGTAATAGGCGGGTCGGCCATGTACGCGTCGCTCGGACGCAGTGGAAAACGGCCGCGATCGCCGGCGGCGAAGGCGTGCAGGACGCGCGGGTACAACGCATGTTCCGCCACGAGCACTCGGGCCGCGAGCCGCGGGGCGTCGTCGTCCGGGAGCACGCCCACCGGCCACTGGGCGAGCACCGGCCCGCTGTCGTATTCGTGGGTCACCAGATGGACGGTCGCGCCGCTGACCTTCTCCCGAGCGTTCAGCACGGCCTGGTGGACGCGGAGGCCGTACATCCCCGGTCCGCCGTGCTTCGGGAGCAGCGCCGGATGCACGTTCAGCATCCGATCCTCGAAGCGGTCCACGACCGACGTGGGGATCAGGCGGAGATATCCGGCGAGGGCGACGTAGTCGACGCCGCGGTCTACCAGGAGGTCGAGGATCTCGGTGCTCGCTGGCTCCCGCTCCCTGAGCACGACCGTCTCGACCTCCGCGGCGCGCGCGCGCGCGAGGGCGCCGGCCTGCGGGCGGTCGGAGGCCACCACGGCCACCTCCGCCTGGGCCGCGTCGCCGAGAGACGCGAAGTGGTCGAGGATCGCCTGGAGGTTCGAGCCGCCGCCGCTCGCGAGCACCGCGATCCGCTTCATCGCGGGCCGCCGAGAATGATGTTCACCGCGTCGGCGAGCGAAGGCGCCGTCACCCGGTCACGCGCCGCGACCCGGTCGGGCTCGGGGGTCGAGTCGACGAGCAGCATCACCGAGCGCCCGCCGAAATGATCGGCGGGCGTCACGTCGCGCAGGCGATCGCCCACGTACCAGGAGTGCGCGGGGTCGAGGTCGTGCTCCCGCGCCGCGTCCGTGTAGAGCTTCGTGCCCGGCTTCCGGCACTCGCAGGGGCCCGTGATGTCCGGATGGTGCGGACAGTGATAGCTCGCGTCGATCCTCGCGCCTTCCGCGGCGATGAGCTTGTCCACGCGCATGCGCACGCGCTCGTAGTCCTGCTCGGTGAGCAGTCCGCGAGCGATACCCGACTGATTCGTCACGACGATCACCGGCCATCCGGCGTCGTTGAGCCGCCGAATCGCGCGGGCGGCGCCAGGCAGCAGCTCCACCTGGTCGGGGTCGCGCAGGTACTCCGTATCGCGGATGATCGTCCCGTCGCGATCGAGAAAGGCGGCCGGCCTGCTCATGACAGCGCCGCCTGGATGGCCGCCGCCAGCTCCTCGTCCTCCTGCGGGAGGATCGTGCGCATGTCGACGTGCACGCGGCCATCGGTGACGCGCCCGATCACCGACGGCTGGCCGAGGCGCAGCGCCCGCTCGAATGGAACCGCGTCCACCCCGAACTGGAGCGCGACCGATGGAATCTTCGCCGTCGGGAAAGCCCCGCCTCCGACCGTCGCGACGCTGTCCACCACGCGCACGGCGGCGCGCATGGGCAGGGCGGTGCCGATGTGCGTCGCCCTCCGGCGCAGCTCGTCGACCGGAGTGGCGAGCTGCGCGAGCACGGGAATCTCCCGCATCGCGCGGGGCGGATCGCGGTAGAGCGCGAGCGTCGCCTCGAGCGCGGC
>CAMLHT010000276.1 GCA_946479895.1 uncultured Gemmatimonadota bacterium
TTGCACCCGATCCGCGTTCATTCGCGTTCGTCGGCCTGATCCGCGTCCTCCCCTATCTGACTTCCAGCGCTGCGCCAATTGGAGCCCGCACCAGAGCCACCGATGCGGACGCCGACCTGAGGAATGCCAGGAACTCATCCGAGCTCCTCGTCATGCCCAGGAACTGCCCGCGTGTATTCCCATCCCCATCGACGACCGCGTACAGCGGTAGCGCGACGGTATTGAACTTCTCTTCCTGGAACTTCTGCTGGCGCGCGTTGCTCTCGTCCTGGCCATCCGTGAACAGACGGACCCGGACGAACTTCTCCAGCTCGCGCTCGATCTCGGCCCGCGGGAACATGTTCGCCTCCATCCACCGGCAGTTCGTGCAGGTGTAGCCCGTGAAGTCGATCAGCACCAGCTTGTTCTCCGCGCGCGCCTTCGCCAGCGCCCCGTCGTAATCGTCGAGCATCCAGGCGAGCTCACCGGAATTCGCGACGCCACCGGCGTTGGCGCCGGCGGGCGGCAGGAAGGGCTCGAGCTCACCGAGGCGCCGCCCGGCGAGACCGGTGGCGAGCCAGGCGATGACCAGCGCGGTGATCGCGCTCGGAATCCAGTGCCGCCGCGCGGGCATGGCGCCCCGGCCGAGGCGAAGACCGAGCAGATAAGCGATCAGCCCGAGCCCCAGCGCGACCCACGACGCGAGGACCACGTTGCGCGTGAAGATGCCCCACCCCATCACGAGGTCGGCGTTGGAGAGGAACTTCATCGCCGCGGCGAGCTCGAGGAACGCGAGCACGCCCTTGAGCGTGACCATCCATTCGCCGCTGCGCGGCAGGCGGGTCAGCGCCTCCGGCACGAGCGCGAGGATGACGAACGGCAGCGCGAAGACGCCCGAGAACGTGAGCAGGCCGAGCGCGGGCCACAGCCAGTCGCCTTGGGTCGCGGCGACGAGGAGCGTCCCGACGAACGGCGCCGTGCAGGTGAACGTCGTCACCGCGAAGGTGGCGCCCATGAGCAGCGTCGTGCCGTCGCGGCCGAAGCGCGACGTGCGCGTCAGCATGTCAATGCGGTTCACGAACGAGCCGGGCACGCTGAGGTTCACCATGCCGAAGAGACTCATGGCGAAGCCGGCGAAGAGCAGCGCGATGGCGAGGTTGAGCCAGGGGTTCGCGGCGAAGCGATTGAGGCCCGTGGCGCCGAGCACCAGGGCGAGGCCGAGTCCGATGGCGGTGAATGCCGCCATGATCCCGACCGCGTAGACGCCGGCGTCACGGAACGCGCGGGCACGGCCGCGCGCGTCGCCACGGCTGAAGTACGAGATGGTGATCGGCACCATCGGAAAGACACACGGCGTCAGCAGCGAGAGGGCGCCCATGGTCGCGGCGATCCAGAGGAAGAGCGCGAGGGAGCCGTTGCCGGGAAGGCGAGAGGGAGTGGGAGTGGGAGTGGGAGTCGGAGGAGGCGGGGGCGCGAAGGCGGCGGCCGCTTCCCAGGAGGCTGGACTGTCCGGCGCGCCGGACAGCGTCACGTCGGCGGTGATCGTGTCGGTAACCGGCGGCAGGCAGTAGCGATCGTTGCAGGTCTGGTAGCGCAGGGCGATCGACAGCCGCCGCCTGCCGGTGAGCTGCGGACTGCTGACAATCGGTATCCCGAAGACGGCAGAATCGGTGTACGTCTCGGTCTTCATGCCGAAGTTCGGATCGTCGGCCACTACCGGCGGCGTCGCCGAGATGGAGTCGGCCAGGCGGAAGTCGGCGTCCGGCCCGACGCGGATGGTCGTGCGGATCGGACCACCCGGCGGCTGCGTGATGCTGTAGAGATGCCAGACTTCGGGGCTCGACGGGATCGTCACGGCGAGCGTCGCGGTGAAGCGACCACCGGGCGCTACGCTTCCCGGCGGCACGCGCAGCTCGGACGAGATGGGATGCTCGCGCTGGGCGGCTGCGGGGGCGCTCGCGAGCAGCAATGCCATCCCGAGCGCAACCCACGTCATCCTGAGCGAAGCGAGGGATCTGCTCTTCTCAGAAAGCAGATCCCTCGCTTCGCTCAGGATGACAGTGTTGCTAGTCGGCCGCATTCAACGCCAGCGAGCGGGACGTCTTCTCCGCGGCGACGCGCCGCACGAACTCCTCCAGCGCGATCGGCTTCGGCTTCTGCTCCTTGCCCGCGCCGCGGACGTTCACCGCGACCGTCCCCTGCTCCTGCTCCTTCGCCCCGACCACGAGCATGTACGGGATCTTCATCCGCGCGCCCTCGGCGATGCGGTACTTGAGCGTCTCCGACCGCGCGTCGAGATGCGCGCGAATGCCCGCCGCGTCCAGGGCCACCGTCACCTTCTCCGCGTACGCCGCGTAATCCTCGGCGATCGGGAGCACGCGCACCTGCTCCGGCGCGAGCCACACGGGGAACGCGCCGGCGAAGTGCTCGATCAGGATCGCGATGAAGCGCTCGAGCGAGCCGCTCACGGCGCGGTGGATGATCACGGGCCGGTGCGACGCGTTGTCCTCTCCGACGTAGGAAAGGTCGAAGCGCTCCGGATTGCCGTAATCGAGCTGGATGGTGCCGAGCTGCCAGGGACGGCCGATCGAATCCATGACGTCGAAGTCGATCTTGGGTCCGTAGAACGCGCCGTCGCCTTCCTTCAGCTCGTACGCCTTCCCCGTCTTCTCCAGCGCCTGGCGCAACGCCGACTCCGCCGCGTCCCACATCTCGTCCGAGCCGATGCGGACCTCGGGACGCGTCGCGAACTTCACGCGCGCGGTCAGGCCGAACGCCTCGTAGTAGTCGAGGATGAACTGCATCAGGAACGCGACTTCGCCCTCGATCTGGTCCTGGCGCAGGAAGACGTGGCAGTCGTCCTGCTGGAACTGCCGCACGCGGGTAAGGCCGGACAGCGCGCCCGTCACCTCGTTGCGATGCAGCACGTCGAAGGTCGCGTAGCGCAGCGGCAGCTCGCGGTACGAGTGCTTCTTCGACTGGTACAGCAGGTAGTGCGACGGGCAGTTCATCGGCTTGAGCGAGAAGTCGTGCTCACCCGTCTCGTTGTCGAGGACGAGGAACATGTTCTCCTTGTACTTGCCCCAGTGCCCGGAGATCTCCCAGAGCGCCTTGTTGTAGAGGAGCGGCGTCTTGATCTCGTGGAAATCCTTCCGCTGGCGCTCCCGAATGAAGTCGTTCAGCTCGTTGAACAGGATCGTCCCGCGCTCCGTCCAGAAGACGGCGCCCGGGGAATACGGATGCATCATGAAGAGGTCGAGCGCCTTGCCGACGACGCGATGGTCGCGGCGCTTCGCCTCCTCGATGCGATGCAGGTGCTGCTCGAGCTCGTCCTTCCTGAACCAGGCCGTGCCGTAGATGCGCTGGAGCATCTGGCGCTTCGAATCGCCGCGCCAGTACGCGCCGGCGGTATGCGTCAGCTTGTAATGCTTCACGCGGCTCGTGTCCGGCACGTGCGGACCGCGGCAGAGGTCGACGAACGGCCCGTCGGTATAGACGGAGATCACTTCGTCGTCCCCGAGCTCGGCGAGGCGCTCGAGCTTCAGCGGATCGTCCGCGAAGATCTTCTCGGCCTCGGCGCGGTTCACCTCGCGCCGCTCGAACGGATACTTCTCGGCGGCGACGCGCTGCATCTCCTTCTCGAACGCCGCGAGATCCTCGGGCGTGAAGGGCTGCGAGACCTCGAAGTCGTAATAGAAGCCGTCGTCGATGGCCGGACCGAATCCGATCTTCGCGTCGGGACGGATGCGGCGCACCGCCGTGGCGAGGACGTGCGCGGCCGAGTGGCGAAGGACACCGAGCGCGTCGGCGTCCTTCTCGGTGAGCACGCGGAAGCTGCCGCTCCGGCGGAGCGGCGTGGCCAGGTCCTGGATTTCACCGTCGACCTGCACGGCAACCGCGGCCTGAAGCAGTCGCTCGCCGATGGAGCGGACGACTTCGGCGGGAAGGGTTCCGGCGGGGACCGAACGCTGCGAACCGTCTGGCAACGTGAGGGTTAGCGTCTCTTCTGGAGCTCGATCAATCATCTGTTCAGCTGGCCTTTTTCTTGCACCCAACGCGCATCGACGGTCGCGTGTGTCGTCGATTCAAGTTACCGTTGCACAACATCTTCCGCCACAGGAACACACCTGTATGTCACGTCGCTTTCGCTATCGCGATGACGAGCCGTCATCCACGTCCACGGTCCTCGGCGTCCTTGCCGGCGCGATCGGGGGTTTTGCGCTCGGGATGTATGTCGCGCAGCGCGTTGGAGGGATGGAGGGCCTGACCTCGAAGATCCGCGGCCTGCGTCGGCAGCCCGTCGGTGGCATGTCGACCGCGTCGCACGACCTGTCGGGCGGGTACGACGAGTTCGACGACATCGAGGAAGATGATCTCGAGGGTGACGATCTCGATCAGGGCCTCGAGGAGCGGGTGCTCGAGGCCTACCGGAACGACCCGATCCTCTGCGAGCGCGCGGTGGACATCGGCTCGATCGGCGAGGGCATCATCGAGCTGGCCGGCTGGGTGGATACCGAGGACGAAGCCGAGCACGCGGTCACGATCGCGCGCGGCGTCCCGGGCGTGGATACGGTGGTGAACCGGCTCGCGATCGGCTCGGAGGAGGAGCAGTACGCCGACACGATGCGTCGCGCCGCCGCCGGCGACCCGGCGTTCGCCGAGCGCCACTGGGAGAGCAACACGGTCGGCACGGGCCGCCGCCGCCAGGGCACGAGCGACGAGATCGATCGCCACGCCGACCCCAAGGTCGAGCTGGAGAACCGCTGGTCGGGCAAGGACGAAGCCCTGCGCCACGCGGCCGAAGACACGGAAGCCATCGCGGCCGAGCGTCGCCGCCGGGCTGCCAAGTCCGTGCGCGGTGACCGCACGGGTGGCGCGCCGGTCGCGCCGACGGGCGTGCCCAAGGGCGATCACGTCGCGAATCCGGTCGCCGAGCAGGCGGACTGATAGTCCGTCGTAG
>CAMLHT010000277.1 GCA_946479895.1 uncultured Gemmatimonadota bacterium
CCACCCCCCCCCCCCCCCACCCCCCCCCCCCCCCCCCCCCACCCCCCACTCACTCCCGCCTCATCGCCGCCACGGGATCCACCCGCGCGGCGCGGGTGGCGGGAATCCAGCAGGCAACGAGTCCGATCGCCGACATCAGCGCGGCGACGCCGGCGAGAGTCGCCGGATCATGAGGCGTGACGCCGAACAGCAGGCCACGCATGACACCGCCGGCGAACCAGGCCCCGGCGACGCCGATCGCGAGACCGGCCACGAGAAGCACTCCCCCTTCGCGGAGGATCATCCGCTGCACCTGGCCCGTGCCGGCGCCCAGGCTCATCCGGATGCCGATCTCGTTGGTGCGCGCGGTGACCGAGAACGCGAGGACGCCGGCGATTCCGACGGCCGCGATCACGAGCGCGAGGATCCCGAATGACGAGATCAGCATCGCGTTGAGCCGGCGTGGTGAGATGCTCTGGTCCCTGAACTGGGCGACCGTCATCACGTTCTCCACCGGCGCGGTCGGGGCGATGCGGCGGACGATGCGCGTCGCCGCGGCAGCGAGCGAAGCGACGTTGCTGTCGGCGCGGATCACGAGCCCGCCGCTCATCGCGACCTCCTGGGCGAACGGAAGGTACATCGCCGGCCGGGGCTCGGCGTCCGGCCCGCCGTCGCGGGTGTTGCGGGCGACGCCGACCACCGTGCGCCAGTCGCCGCTGATCGGCGTGAAGCGGAGGACGTCGCCGGTCCAGGCCACCCGCCGGCCGACGGGATCCTCGGCGCCGAAGAGCTTCCGCGCGAGCGTCTCGTTGACGATCACGACGCGCGGGCTGCCGCGCTGATCGCCCGCGAGGAACTCGCGACCGGCGACGAGCGGAATACCGGCGGCGCGGAAGAATTCCGGGCTCGCGGTGCGGAGCTCGGCACGCGGCATCGCCTCACCCACGGCAAGCGACTTCCCTTCGGCCTTCACCTCGAACCGCACGTCGGAGCTGCGCAGCGGCATCGGCGAGCCGATGCCCACCTCGATCACGCCGGGGAGCGCCGCGACCTCGGACCGCATCCGCTGGTACCGCTCCTTCGCCCAGACGTCGGCGCCGGGATCCGTCAGCAGCTGCTTCGCGGTCAGCAGCGGGATCTGCATCGTGAGGACCTCCTCCGTGCGCAGCCCCGACTCGACGTCGGCCAGGCGCTGCATCGTCCTCGTGAGCAGGCCGGCGCCGGCGAGGAGCACGACGGAGACCGCCACCTGGATGACGACGAGCCCGCGCTGGAGCCGCTGGCCGCGGCCGCCGCCGCTCATGCGGCGCGCGCCGGAGAGGATCCACGACGCCAGCGATCCTTCCCGCGGCACGGTGGAGAGATACGAGAGCGCCAGCGCGACGGCGACCGACAATCCCAGGGTGAAGGCGAGGACGCCGCCGTCGAGACGGACCTCGTCGGCCCGCGTCGAGTAGCGCTGGGCGAACGCCGTCAGGATCCGTACGCCACCCATGGCGATGATCACGCCGAGCGTGGCGCCGGCGAGCGCAAGGATCAGGTTCTCGGCGAGCAGCAGGCGCCGGAGTCGACGGGTGCCGGCGCCGAGTGCCGCCCGCACGACCAGCTCGTGCTGCCGGCGCACCCCGCGCATCAGGGTGAGGTTGGCGACGTTGGCCGACGAGATGACCATCACGAAGGCAGCAGCGGCCATGAGGAGCCAGAGCGTCATTCGCGCGCGCTCGCCCAGCACTTCGCGGAACGGAATCACGGCGACCCGGGGGTGCGACGCCGCATCGTACGCGTCCCTGAATTCGGCGTGGACGCGATCGGTGACGGCGGCGATCTCCGCCCGGGCCTGGGTGAGCGTCGCGTCCGGCGCGAGGCGCGCCACGACCTCCGTCATCCGGTGCGTCCGCCCGTGCACCATCATCGCGCTGAGGTGATGCTCGCTGATCACCATGTTGAACAGCGCTTCGACCTTGTCGGGGAAGAAGGGCGCCGGCTGGAGCACGCCGATGACCGTGACCGGAGTGTCGTCGACGATGATCTTCCGTCCGATGACGCTGGAGTCGCCGGAGTAGCGCTTCATCCAGGTGTCGTGCGCGAGCACGGCCACCGGCGCCGCGCCCGGGCCGTTGTCCCCCGGCTGGGTGAGCCGTCCCAGAACCGGGGAGAGGCCCATCACGTCGAAGTAATTGCCGGTCACGAGCCCGGCGTCGATCCGGACTGCGCCTTCGCTGCCCTGGAGCTTCACCGTCCACGGCGAGAATTCGGCGATCCCCGCCAGCGAGGGAGCGGCGGCCCGGAAGTCGGCGACCTCGGGAACCGAGAAGCCGATGCTCGCGCCGCCCGGTCCGTCGATCGACTGCCGGAGGTAGACGAGGCGGTCGCCGTCGCGGTGCGGCAGGGGCCGGAGAAGCACGCCGCGGACGACGCTGAAGATGGCGGTGTTGGCCCCGATGCCCAGGGCGAGCGTCAGCACGACGACCGCGGTGAACGCGGGAGCATGCCGGAGCGACCGCAGGGCGTACTTCACGTCCGCGCCCACGCTCTCGAGCCACGGGAGTCCGCGCTGGCCGCGCACGGCCTCGGCGGCAACGGTGAGGCCGCCGGCGTCGAGCAGCGCCTGGCGTCGCGCGGCGTCGGCGGTCATTCCCCGCTGCATGTATCCGGCAGTGGCCATTGCGACGTGCGACTCGAGCTCCTCACGCAGCTCGGCGTCGGCGTCATGGACGCGGAATGCGCCAGCGATGCGAGCGAGGACCGTGCGGACGTGACTCATCATGCCTCCCGTCTCGGGGTGAGGAATGCGGCGATCAGGTCGGCCGTGGCGTACCACTCCCGCGTCTCGCGGGCGAGCTGCTTCCGGCCGGCGGCCGTGAGGGCGTAGTACTTGGCGCGACGGTTGTTCTCGGACTGCCGCCAGTCGGCGACGATGAAGCCTTCCTGCTCGAGCTTCAGGAGCGCCGGGTAGAGGGTGCCGTAATTGAGGGTGAGCCGGTTCCCGCTCGTCTCCTCGATGCGGCGGGCGATGCCGTAGCCATGCAGGGGCCCCAGCCCCTCGAGGGTCTTGAGGATCATCAGCGCGAGCGTGCCGGGCTGGACGTCGAGTTTCTCTGGCATTCCGGGTTCGTTCTCCAGAAGGGTGCCTCGTATGGGTAACCTATACGACGGCTTCCTGTCCAGAGTTTCGCCGCGAACCGCCTATTTGCCGAGGATGCGGCGAGCCTCCCGGCGAACGGCCATCACGAGCGCCCGGGCGATGAGGCGGGCCGGCGATCCTCCGCCGAAGACCCCCGCAATCGCCCGCAGGGCCCCGAGCGACATCCGGTTCCCGGGCACGATGGCGTAGATCGCCTCCCATTCGCGCGGCTGGAGGCTCGCCTTGAACGCATCGAGTCCGCGGAAGTTGTAGAACCGCCGGCCGTGGGCGCGGACCCAGCGGAGAAGCACGCGGAGCCAGAGTGCATGACCTGCCCCGAGACTCCCGGCTCGCTCGGAGAGCGGGGCGAGGCCGAGGGTCACGTAACGAGCCCCGGATTCGCCGAGGGCGCGCATGGCGGCGTCCACCAGGAGATGCGTCGTTCCGTTGGGCGCGGCGGGCAGGCGCGGCCACTGCTCGACGAGCCAGCCGGCGCGGGCGGGCACCGGCGTGGCGACGAGGAACGCGATCACCTCGTCCTGGCGCGTCGCGACGAAAACGCGCCGATCTCCGAGCGACCCGAGCTCCGCCTCCGTCATGAAGTGCAGCGGCGGAAGCCCGCGCGTGGCGAGCCACTCGCGCAGCACGCGCCGCGTTCCGGTGTCGCTTTCGGCGCGGGCGGCGGGCCACTCGGTCACCACGACGCCCTTGTTCGCGGCGCGATGGAGCTGGGCTCGCAGCGACGACTTGCCGCGGACGTTCGCGTCCCACTCCGCCGGATCCCACGTTGGCTGCGCGCCGAGGAGAAGCAGCGAGTAGCGACCCGACTGGGAAGCGAGCCGCTCGAGACGGCTGCCGGCTCCGAAGTAGATCACGCGAGCGCCAGCGGCGCGCGCCGTCTCCTCGAGCTCTGCGATCACCCCGGCCAGCCGATCCTCGGCGCACACCGGCGCGCCGGCGATCACCCAGGTCCCGGCATACTCCGCGTAACCCGCGACCGCGTCACCTGCCCGGCTGAACCAGAGCTGGACGCCCGGGTTCAGGATCTGGTACGCGGTCGCGTTCCATCCGTGGCGCATCACAAGTGCGCGCGCCGCGGCCCGCGCCGAGTCCGCCGAGTGCGCGTGGCCGGGCATCACGAATGGTAAGTCCTCCGCGCGTTCCGGCGCGCATCAGCGAGTCGAGCGATACCGACCTGCCGGCCTGCGGCACCCGGCGAACGAGGGCGCGGACGCGGGCCGTGTCGACGAGGCTGGTGTCGGCCCCGTACTCGGCGAGCGCGGCGTAGACGGCGTCGCGAAGCGACCGTGTCGCGAGCTGGTAGACGTCGCGGTACACGCTCAGCCGTCCGCCGCGGATCTCGACGAGGTCGTAGCGGATCTCGAGCGGGATGGCCTGGTCGAGCTGGATCGAGTGCGTGGCGACGGTGTCCGCCGCCAGCCGCGCCACCTCCTCCGCGGTCAGCGTCGTCGAGCCGTAGCGATGAACGAGCCGCGCGAGCTCGATGGCGTCCGCGTTCGCGAGCCGGATGCAGCCGTGCGACCCGGCCGACCCGAGCGACTTCTCGAACGGCGTGCCATGCAGGACATAGAAGGGGCGGAAGTTCAGCTTCACGCGCCCCATCGGGTTCAGCGGTCCCGGCCCCATCGGACGCTGGCCGTCTGCCCATGGCTGATCGGGTGGAATCCAGTCCGGGTTCCACTCGATGCTGGTGATCGTGAACTCCCCGCGGGGCGTCCGGAACGCGGGCATGCCGACGGCCACCGGCATCGACCGCGCGAGCGAGTCGGCGATGTACACGTCGAGGCGATAGGCCGG
>CAMLHT010000278.1 GCA_946479895.1 uncultured Gemmatimonadota bacterium
GCTGGTTCTTCATGTGGTTCCTGCTCTTCATCAAGCAGCTGCCCGTGATGGCCATCGCCGAGATCAAGGAAGTGATCCCGCCGGCGATGAAGCATTTCGTGTCGCACGAGCATGACGAGGACGCCGTCACGGTTCAGCCGCAGATGACCCACCCACCCCATCCGGGAGGAGCGCACTGATGCAGGGTGTTCTCGCGTCCTTCCACGAGATCGATTCGGCCGTGCACGCGATCGAGGACCTGAACCGCGCCCGGCTCGGCGAGGTGACCGTCTTCTCGCCGACCCCGCGCCACGAGTTCGACGAAGTGCTCAACCGCCCGAAGAGCGCCGTCCGCAAGTTCACGCTCGCGTTCGGCCTGCTCGGCGTGACGTTCGGCTACTGGATCGCGATCTGGATATCCGACTACTGGCCGATCGTCGTCGGCGGCAAGCCGGTCGCGAGCTGGGTCCCGTACACGATCATCGGGTTCGAGGTGATGGTGCTCGTCGGCGGCCTGGCGACGGTGTTCGCGATGCTCGCCCTCTCGCGCGTCCCGCGCCTGACGATGACCGTCGGGTACGACGAGCGCTTCAGTCACGGCGACTTCGGCGTCTGGGTCGAGACGAGCCCGGAGCGCGCCGACGAGGCCGTCCAGCTCCTCACGAAGCACGGTGCGCAGGAGGTGCGTCGTGAGCGCTGACCTTTCCCGGGTGCAACGGGGGATCTGCTTCTCCCTGCTGCTCGCGCTGTCCGGCTGCTCCTGGTTCACCGATTTCAAGGAACAGCCGAAGATCGATCCGTGGGACGCGCCGAACGACAGCACGCCGCCGCGCGGAAATCCGCAGGGCTCGGTGCCGCTCTACGGCACCGCGGCGCCGGAGTACCGCTACGGACGTGACTTCGCCGGCCTCAACGCCATGGTCGCGCTGACGAACCCGGTGGCGGTCAGCCAGGAGTCGGTCGATCGCGGCCGCAAGGCGTACCAGGTGAATTGCGCGGTCTGCCACGGCCCGGCGGGCGGTGGCTTCCCGACGAGCACGGTCTTCAAGCTCGCCCCGATGATCGCGGCGCCGCCGATCGCGGCGAACTCGAACAGCGCGAACACCCTCACGGATGGCTACATCTTCGGCATCATCCGGAACGGGCGCGGCCTGATGCCCTCGTACAACCGCATCGAGGAGCCGACGCGCTGGGACATCGTGAACTACATCCGCACGCTCCAGGGCAAGACCGGGCTGGCGGTGGACACCACGCATGGGCGTCCGGGCGAGACGGGGCAGTACCTGCTGGGCGCCACGCAGTCGGCGCCGACGCGGCCCGCTCCGTACTACGCGCCGATCGGCGCGCAGGCCGGCGCCCGTGAGGGCCTGACCGGCAGCTCGACCACCGCGAACCCGCGCGCCACGACCACCGGCGCCGCGGTTCCGCCCGACACGACGCAGGCGGGCCGCACGACGCCTCCGCCTGCCACCGAACACAAGCCGCCGACACCGGAGGCCCTGAAGTGAGTCTGCATCCGCCGCGGGTTCCATCGCCCGCTGAAGTCATCGCCTCGTCGAGCCGTCCGATCCCGGCGGGTCTCCGGACCGGGTCGCTCGTGCTCGCCGTCCTCGGCGCCATCGCGTTCGTCGCCGGGCTGTTCCTCGCCCCCGAGCGCGTGTGGCCCGCGTTCCACTTCAACTGGCTGTTCTTCTCGGTGCTGTCGACCGCCGGCGTCGTGTTCGTCGCCGTGCAGCGCATCACCACCGCCCGCTGGTCGCGTGGCGTGATCCGGCTGATGGAAGGCTACGTGGCGTTCCTGCCGGTCGCGTTCGTGTTCCTGATCCTGATCCTGCTCGCGGGGAAGGGACACATCTTCTGGTGGACGCACGAGGCGGCGCCGGTGCACGAGAAGGCGACGTACTTCAGCGCGCCGTTCCTCATCAGCCGCGACCTGTTCATCTTCGCGCTGATGGCGGTGCTGTCGATCTGGTACATCTACAGTTCGCTGCGCCTCGACGTCGGCCGCGCGGAGGAGGCGGGCGCCGGTTGGGCCGCCGGGCTTCGCGCGCGGATGCGGAACGGCTTCCGCGACGAGCGCCGCGAGATCCACTCGACGCACTCGATGCAGGGCAAGCTGGCCGTGGTCCTCGTCGCCGTGTTCGCGATCGGCTGGTCGGTGCTGAGCTGGGATCTCTCCATGGGGCTGAGCCAGCATTTCCAGAGCTCGCTCTACAGCTGGTGGTTCTTCATGGGCGGCTGGCTCTGCGCGCTCATGCTGTTCTCGGTGCTCGTCCGCGCGTGGAACGCGCACCTCGACACGGCGGCCGGCCTCATCACCGAGACCCATTTCCACGACATCGGCAAGCTCTGCTTCGCCTTCACGGCGTTCTGGGGCTACCTGACGTTCGGCCAGTACCTCGTGATCTGGTACGGCAACATGGGTGAGGAGACGCACTTCATGCGTCTGCGCCTCATCGCCCCGTGGAAGTACATCACGGTCGTGGCGGCGTCGCTGGTCTTCCTGGCGCCGTTCTTCGGGCTCCTGTCGCGCTACACGAAGGTGTCGCGCCTGTGGATGACGATCTTCGCGTTCGCCAGCCTCGTCGGCATGTGGTTCATCCGCTACATCGAGGTCTATCCCTCGGTGTTCGGACGGGCGACCGCGGTGCCGTTCGGCATCTGGGAGGTCGGCATGCTGGCCCTGTACCTCGGCACGTGGGGCTGGTGCTACATCATGTTCATGGATGCGTTCCCGCGGATGCGCGTCACGCTGATCACGTCGCCGTTCCGGGACGAGGTCCAGATCCCGGTCAACCCCGACACGATGGAGCCGCTTCCGGCCCACGAGTGACGGTCCGGAGGGGAAACGAAGAGGGCTGCCCGCGAGGGCAGCCCTTTTTTGTTTTGCTGGAGTCGAGCCGAGAGCGGACAGCCGCCAGCCGCCGGCCCCAGCGCGCGGTTTACCGCGCGCTCGTCACATGTCCCCGGGAACCGGCATGCCGGCGGGCAGGGGCTTGTAGAGCCACGAGAGGGCCTCCGACGAGTCCACGAAGACCCGCACCTGGACTCCCTGCAGGCTGGCGTGCTCGGAGAAGGCCGTGGCGGCGCGGAGCATCCGCGGTGTGTTCACGAGGATCGCCACCCGGGCCGTGCCGTGGCCGGCCATGTTCGCCAGCCTGGCGATGTCGAGCGTCGTCGGTGCGGCGTCGAGGTTCGTCCAGTCCAGGACCCTGAATACGTCAGGCGTCCCCGCGTCTCTCGGGGGCTGGATGGTCTGGAACTGACCGGTGAGGCTTCGCACGGGCATCTGAGCCTCCATCCCCCGTCGGCGGGGCATGGATCGAGGACAGCTTTCGCCCCGGCATCGGGGTACCTCAACATCGGCGATTGAGGCCCCGGGACCATTGACCGGATTGATGCACGTGCTGGCCAAACTGAAGCAGAATGGTTCAAGCTGCATCGTTTTGATGCAGTTGAGTCAGTTTTGGCGGTTATCCGGCCTTCGCCAGAAGCGCCTCGAGCCCTGACTTGGGAACGGCGCCGACCTGGCGCGCGGCCTCCTTTCCGCCCCGGAAGACGATCGTCGTCGGAATCCCGCGAATGCCGAACGGCGCGGCCGCCCGCTGGTGGCGATCGGTGTCGAGCTTGGCGATGATCGCGCGCCCGACCTGCTCCTTCGCGAGCTGGTCGACGTAGGGCGCCATCATCTTGCAGGGGCCACACCAGTCGGCGTAGAAGTCCACCAGCACGGGGACGTCGCTCTCGGCGATCGTGCGCGCGAAGGTTTCGTCCGTCAGCACGACCGGATGCGAGAGATCGATCGCCGCGCCGCAGCTGCCGCACTTCGGCCCGCCGGCGGCGCGATCGCTCCGGATCCGGTTCCATGATCCGCAGGCCGCGCAGCGAATCGTCAGGCGCTGATATGAAGTCTCGGTTGCCGTCATTCGTTCCTCCCGCATGGTCGTCCTTCAACTCTCGTTCCCGCTGACTAACTTTCGGCCTTCGCCGGGGCGGTAGCTCAGCTGGGAGAGCACCGGCTTTGCAAGCCGGGGGTCAGGGGTTCGATCCCCCTCCGCTCCATTCTCGCAGGTTCGGCACGCGCGCATAGAAGCATGAGTCCGACAATCGGTCAGCCAGCCCCCGACTTCACCCTCCCCTCCACGTCCGGGCAGAAGGTGAAGCTGTCCGACCTTCGCGGGCGCGCCGTCATGCTCGCGTTCTTCCCGCTGGCCTTCTCGAGCACGTGCACCGAGGAGTTCTGCACGATGCGCGACGACTACGCCGCCTTCGACGGCCGCAAGGTGAAGGTCCTGCCGATCAGCGTCGACCACACGCACTCCCTCCGGGAATACGTGGCGAAGTACAGCCTGCCCGTGGAGATGCTGAGCGACTTCCACCGCGAGGTGTCGAAGCAGTACGGGGTGTTCATGCCCGAGCGGAACTACGCTAACCGCGCCTATTTCCTCATCGACGAAACGGGCGTCCTTCGCTGGAAGCACGTCGAGGAGAACCCGGGCCATCGCCGCGAGAACGCGGAGCTGCTCGCGGCCATCGACGCGGTAGGCGGATAGAGGGCGAAGGACGGAGGGCGGAGGACGGAGGACGACGGCGATGAAGTATTCCGGTCTCGCCTCCGCCCTCCGCCCTCCACCCTCTCTCCTGCAGTAATTCGGTCATCTTGGCCGATCAGCGCCCCCGGCCTATCTTGCCGCCAGGTGCCACCTTCCACGCCTCCCCCTCAGGCCGCCGCGAGCCGGCGCCGCCGGCCGTCACCGACCTCGACGCCGCGGCCGTCGCTGCTGCCCGAGCTGCTCACCCAGTTCGCGCCGCTCAACGCGGTCCTCTCGGTGGTCGAGCGCGTTGCCCTGAGCGAGTCGCCGGTCCTCATCACCGGCGAGCGGGGGACGGGAAAGACGCTGCTCGCCCGC
>CAMLHT010000279.1 GCA_946479895.1 uncultured Gemmatimonadota bacterium
TATCATTCGGGATGCTCGCGAAGCGCAGGCTCGGCACCCAGGGACTCGAGGTCTCGGCCATCGGCCTCGGGCTGATGAGCATGAGCATGTCCTATGGCGACGCGGCCGAGCGCGACGAGACAGAGTCCATCGCCACGATCCATCGCGCGATCGACCTCGGGTGCACGTTCATGGACACCGCCGAGGTCTACGGGCCGTTCACGAACGAGGACCTGCTCGGCCGGGCGCTGGCGCAGGTCCGGGGTGCGAGGGACGCGGTCGTCATCGCCACCAAGTTCGGCTTTCGCATTCCGGGCGACGCTCCGCTGGCCGCCGCGCCGACGAGTGGACTCGACAGCAGCCCAGCCAACATCAGGCGGGCAGTCGAAGGCTCGCTCCGGCGGCTGCGCACCGACCACATCGACCTTCTCTATCAGCACCGCGTCGATCCCGATGTGCCCATCGAGGAAACGGTCGGCGCGATGTCCGAGCTGGTGGCGCAGGGCAAGGTGCGCTTCCTCGGGCTGTCCGAGGCAGGGGAGAAGACGATCCGACGCGCGCACGCGACGCATCCGATATCGGCCCTCCAGAGCGAGTATTCGCTGTGGGAGCGCAACCTCGAGCCGCGCATCATCCCGCTGCTCCGCGAGCTGGGCATCGGCCTCGTCCCCTTCGCGCCGCTCGGCCGCGGGTTTCTGACCGGTGACGTGAAGCGCGCCGAAGAGCTGCCGGCGGACGATTTCCGCCGCAACGATCCGCGATATCAGGGCGCGAACTTCGACGCGAACATGCGCGCGGCGTCGTCGGTGCGCGACCTCGCGGCGCGAAAGGGGCTCAAGCCGGGACAGGTCGCGCTCGCCTGGCTGCTTCACAAGGGCGACGACATCGTGCCGATCCCGGGAACGAAGCGTCGCCGCTACCTCGAGGAGAACGTGGCCGCGGCCGAGGTGAAGCTCTCGGCCGATGAGATGCGGGCGCTCGACGCGGCGCTGGCCCCGGAGAAGATCGCCGGCCCGCGTTACAGCCCCGAGCGGATGAAGCAGGTCGACCGGTGACCCGGCCCCCGGTCGCGACGACCGGGGAAACCGGAGCGTCTGAATCAGCTTCGACAGCGCGACGCGAGCATGCCGGTGGCCAGCGCGGTGTCGATGTCGGCGATCAGCAGCCCTTCCTGTCCGTATGGCTGCCATGCCTGCACGGTGCCGTCGGGCCTGACGACGGCGGACGTGGTCGGCGAGCCCGCGCTGGCGCAGTTCACGCTCGCGAAGTACACCGTGTTCTCGGCGGCGCGGCAGAGCATCGCCTTCTCGTGGAAGGTGTTCAGCGGATCGACGAACGTCCGCGGCCGATACATTCCGGGCTCGGTCTCGTGGAAGTGGGGATGAAACACCACCTGGGCGCCGCGCCGAGCCGACCACCGCACGGTCTCCGGATATCGCCAGCCCTCGTGGCAGATTGAGATCCCGAACTTCAGGCCACCGGCCTCGAACAGATGGCGATCGGTGCCCGGCGCGAAGGTCGCATCCTCCGAGGGATCCAGCTGCGCCTTGTCCTGGAATCCGGCGCGACTGCCGTCCGCGGTGATGACGAGCGCGGTGATGCGGGGCCTGCCGTCCACGATGCGCTCGGTGCCGAGTATGACCGTGACGCCGGCAGCCGCGGCGGAAGCGGAGACTTCATCCCATGCGGTCTCCAGGAATGCCTGATCGGGCGGCGGCATCTTCCGGCCCGGCGTGCGATACCCCGGGATGTAGCACTCGGGAAAGCAGATGATGCTCGCGCCCGCGGCGCCCGCCTCGGCGACGGCTGACCGGGCCAGGACGACCGACTCGTCGCGCGTCGCGGCGAGCGGGAGGTTGGCGAGGGCGAGGCGGACGAGGGTCATGCCGATGGACGGGTTCGTGGCGCTCCGTGAGGAGATGCGGAGCAGAAGCGAAGCTACTCTGGAGGAGTCCGGCCGCGCCAACGGCCACGGGTTTGCGCTGACTCGCCGGGGGCAGACCGCCCGGCTCCCGGTCCGCACTCCCGGGCCCCGAACGAAACCCTCTATGTTCATCTCATCGACAACCCAGAGGAGATTCCGATGCGTATCGCCACACTGACTCTTGCCGGTCTCGTTGCCCTCGCCGCGTGCAGCAAGGACACCGATGCGGCGAAGGATTCGGCCGCCGCCGCGGCGGCGCCGACCGACAGCGCGATGGGCAGCTCCGCTGCCGGCGTCAGCGCGGCGATGAAGGACGCGGCCGGACACGACCTCGGCACGCTCACGCTGAGCGATGTCTCGGGCGGGATCATGCTCATGGGCTCACTGCGCGGACTGCCGCCGGGCGAGCACGGAATCCACCTGCACATGACCGGCGCGTGCGAGCCGACGTTCGCCGCGGCGGGTGGACACTGGAATCCCACGAACAAGCAGCATGGCGCGAGCAATCCCGCGGGCGCGCACCTCGGCGACCTCCAGAACATCACCGTGGCCGCGGACAGCACCGTGTCCGTGCACCTGACGTCGCCGGGCGGGACGCTGAAGGGCCAGGACATGCTGCTCGACGCCGATGGCGCGGCGGTCGTGATTCACGCGAAGGCCGATGACTACAAGACCGATCCGTCGGGGAATTCAGGCGACCGGATCGCGTGCGGGGTCGTGAAGGGCAGCTGATCGCTGGCGGAGAGCCGGGAGTGACGATCGTGGTCACTCCCGGTCGCGGGACCGTCCTTCCCCTTGCGGTGTACATTGAAGCAGCCCATGCCGATCACCGCCGATTCCCACGTCCGCCCGAGCCGCTGTTTCGCGGCTCCACTGGCCGTGCGCGCATGGACCGGTCGCTCGGCGCTGTCCATCGTGACCACGACTCCGCGGGCGCACTTCGCCACTGCCGGGGTCTATCGCACGCGGGTGTCGCAGATGCGACTCGCCGCGTCCCGATCCGCCTGAGCTGACGTTCGTCGGCCGGCGCCGGGACGACTCGCTCCTGACGCCCGCGCGGCCGCCTCCCTTGCAGGGCGATTTGCCGCGCACCCTCATCTCGCGTCAGGCGAGCGAGCTGCCATCCGTGGCACCCCGTCACGGATTCTTCTCACGCCACATGGAGAAACGGCATGCTCAAGATCCTGAGCGATGGCGAGAACCGTCATCGCCTCGAAGACTCGACCGGAACGGCGATCGGCTGGATTCGCGGGCGGACCATCGGCGTCCGCGGCTTTCCGACCGAGGAAGCGGCGCGCGACGCGACCGTCGCCGCGTGGAGGGCGCTGCAATCGGCCCTCCGGATGCAGTACCCGGGCTGGATGGCCTACGAAGCGAACCTGGAACGACTGCGCTCCATCCACGATGGCGTGCACGAGTGGTTCCACGACGGCACCACGCAGATCGCGCGGCTGCTCCGGCCGCGCCCGCGCGCCTGGGACAACACGCTTGGCATCGAGCTCGTCCTGCCGTCATACGCCAGCGAAGGAGTGGCGATGACCGTGGCGCATTCGGTGGCTCGCGCCACGGAGCCATTCCGGGAGCCGGTTGCGCCGGTACCGGCCGCTTGAAGGGAAAGAGGACCGCTCACGGGCGGTCCTCTTTCATTTCGGCGTCGGCGACGGAAGGCCCTGCATCGGCGGCCCGCTTCGTGTCACTCACGAAGAGTCGTGCGCCGATCATGGGCGGCGGAGGGAGCCACCATTCCAGCCGATCACGACGACCGGCGGCGAGGGTCGGGACGCCGGTCGGAGAAACACGAGCGCATTGTCCGGTGCCACGCCGACGGCGGGAATGCCCGCGCTCAAGGTCACGTTCCCGGCCAGCACGGTGTCTATCCGCGTCGTGGTGACTTCGCTTCCGACGTCCAGCGTCGCCTTCATGACGTTGCTGCCGAAGGCGTAGTACAGCGTGTTGCCGTCGGCGCCCCACGACGGATCGCGGCCGCCGCGCGACACTCGGTACCGCGCGGTCAGCGACGGAAACGGCTGGACATACACCTCGATCAGCCCGGACGCCGACGACGAGTAGGCGATCCATCGTCCATCGGGCGAGAAAGCTGGTGATTGCTCGACCACCCGGGTTGTCGCGACGGGTCGCTCGGTCGTGTCGCCCTCCGTCCGGCGATACCAGATATCCGCAGTGCCGAGGGTGCCCGTCCGGTATGCGAGGTAGCGGCCGTCGCGGGAGTACACGCCCTGCCAGATGTCCCGGTCGGGGAACGCAAGGATCTTCGTCGCGGGACGGCTGCCGTCGACCGGTTGCTTCCAGAGGGAGAACGGGCCATCGCGGTCCGACTGGTACACCACCGTGCCATCCGGTGCCCACTCCGGCCGCGCGTTCTGCAAGCCCTCGGTGGTCAGGCGATCGAGCGCGCCAGTGGCCAGCGTGATCACGTAGATGTCCGAGCGGCCGGTGTTCTCCACCTCCACGGCGACGCGCTTCCCGTCGGGAGACAGTCGGGCGCCACTGTAGACGCCGGGCTGCGGACTGACGACGCGATCGACACCCTGCCGCCGCACGATCACATCCGACGTGATCAGGCTTCGGCGGTACACCAGCGTGCCCGACGCGGCGAGCGCGGCCCCGCCGGGCTCCAGGCCGGACGGAGCGACGATCGCTTCCGGCTTGCCGACGAATCGCCCGCCGTTGAAGCTGACGGCACTGATGCCGCGAAGCGCGTCGATGAAATACAGCCGCCCGTTATGGATGCCGATGGGAAACATGCCCCGCACCCGGCTCGAATCGACGTGGCCGGTCTTTCGCGACACGATCGCGATGTTGGCGTTCGGCCCGGTGCCACGCCAGTAGACGAAGGCGATGTGATCGTCATCTCCCAGATCGAGAGGACAATCTCGAACAGGATCAGAAAGACGATGTAG
>CAMLHT010000280.1 GCA_946479895.1 uncultured Gemmatimonadota bacterium
CGCTCGGCTACACGCTCAACCGCATCACCCTCTTCGCGCTCATCTTCTCGATCGGCATCCTGGTCGACGACGCCATCGTGGTGGTGGAGAACATCTACCGCCACATGAAGATGGGCGACCGCACGCCGGAGGTCGCCGCGGTCGAGGCCGTGGACGAGGTGGGGAATCCCACGATCCTCGCCACCTTCACCGTGATCGCCGCGATCCTCCCGATGGCATTCGTGTCGGGCATGATGGGGCCCTACATGCGGCCGATTCCCGTCGGCGCGTCGGTGGCCATGCTCGCGTCGCTCGCCGTCGCGTTCATCGTCACCCCGTATCTCGCTTACCGGCTCCTCAAGGGACACGTGCGCACCGGGCCCAAGGCGCACGACCGCGCGCACGAGGAGGAGGAGACGAGTCGCTTCGGCCGGTTCTACGCGCGCATCATGAGCCCGCTCATGGACCGCCCGCGGATGCGGATGGGCTTCTACGGCGCCGTCGGCGCGCTCCTGCTCGTCTCGGTCGGCCTGGTCTTCGTGAAGGCCGTGAAGGTCAAGATGCTGCCGTTCGACAACAAGAGCGAATTCCAGGTGGTGATGGACCTGCCGGAAGGCACGACCCTGGAGACGACGAGCGCGCTCGGCCAGGACATCGCGCGGTATCTGCGCGACGTGCCGGAGGTCGAGAGCACGGAGGTGTACGCCGGCACCGCCGCCCCGTTCAACTTCAACGGGCTGGTGCGCCACTACTTCATGCGATCGGCGCCGAACGTCGGCGACGTGCAGGTGAACCTCGTCCCGAAGGGCGACCGGTCGCGGCAGAGCCACGCCATCGCCGTCGCCGTCCGGCCCGGCATCGACTCCATCGCCCGACGGTACGATGCGGCGGTGAAGGTCGCCGAGATTCCGCCGGGTCCGCCGGTGCTCTCGACCCTCGTCGCCGAGGTGTACGCGGGTGACGACTCGACCCGCCTCGCGACCGCGACGCAGGTGAAGCGCGTCTTCGAGTCCACGCCCGGCGTGGTGGACGTGGACTGGACGGTCGAGGCCCCGCAGGCGCGGCAGGTGTTCCGCGTGGACCGGGTCCGCGCGGCGAGCGCCGGCGCCAGCGTCGAGCAGATCACCCAGACGCTGTACCTCGCGCTTTCCGGCGCGTCGAGCGGCGTCGCCAGCTCGCCCACGGCGCGCGAGGGCGCCGCGATCGTCCCGCGCCTGCCGCTCGAAGCGCGGTCGTCGGTGGAGGGGCTTCGTTCCCTGCCGATCGCCACGGCCGCCGGGCCGCAGCCGCTCGCGCGATTCGTGACCGTGCTCGACTCGACGCGCGAAAGCGCCCGGGCGCGCAAGGATCTCCGGCCGGCGATCTACGTCACGGGCGACGTCGCCGGCGCCATCGAGTCGCCGGTGTACGCCATCCTCGCGATGAACAAGGCCCTCGACAGCCTGAGGGTGAACGGCGCTACCATCGCGCGGTACAACGCGGTCCAGCCCGACCGACTCGACCAGACCGCGATCAAGTGGGACGGCGAGTGGCAGGTGACGATCGAGGTCTTCCGCGACCTCGGCCTCGCCTTCGCCATCGTGCTGCTGCTGATCTATGTCCTGGTGGTCGGCTGGTTCCAGTCGTTCAAGGTGCCCCTCGTCATCATGGCGCCGATTCCGTTGACGCTCATCGGCATCCTGCCGGGGCACGCGCTCAGCGGGGCGTTCTTCACCGCGACGTCGATGATCGGCATGATCGCGCTCGCCGGCATCATCGTGCGCAATTCCATCCTGCTGGTCGACTTCATCCAGCTGGCCGAGGCGCGGGGGCGCTCGCTGCGCGACGCGGTGCTCGAGGCCGGGGCGGTGCGCTTCCGCCCCATCGCGCTCACCGCGGCCGCCGTCGTCGTCGGCGGGCTGGTGATGGTGCTCGACCCGATCTTCCAGGGCCTCGCGGTCGCCCTGATGAGCGGCGCGGTCGTGGCGACCCTGCTCACGATGATCGTCGTTCCAATCCTCTACTGGGAGCTGCGCCGGCGCGAGCCCGCGGTCCCGACACCGGAGAACACCGATGAAAATGCTGATGCTCGTGTACAGCGGTTCGAGCCCGCAGCGGATTTCGTCGCTGCTTGATGCCCACCACGCCGGTGGCTACACGCAGCTGAGCAACGCCCAGGGGACGGGTGCCACGGGGAAGCGGGAGGGCTCGCGCGCCTGGCCGGGCGATTCCACGGTCTTCGTGAGCGTGCTCCCCGTCCCGCAATCCGAAGCCCTCGTCGAGGTGCTGCGGACGGAGACGACGCGCCTGCCGGCCGGCGAGCGGCTTCACGTGGCCGTGCTACCCACCGAAACCTTCTTCTGAGAGTCCATCCATGTGCAACGACAAGATCATTCGACGCTTCGCGGGCGCGTTCATCCTGCTTTCGCTCGCCGCGGGCTGGTGGCTCTCGCCGCTGTGGCTCCTGTTCACGGCGTTCGTCGGCCTGAACCTGCTCCAGTCGAGCTTCACCGAGGTGTGCCCGCTCGAGCGCATCCTGGGCCGGGCCGGGGTCGCCGGCTGCCGGCCGCGTTCGGATTGACGTCATCCCGAGCGAAGCGAGGGACCTGCTCCTGAAAGCAGATCCCTCGCTTCAGTCGGGATTATGACCAGACTGACTACTTGAGGGCTGCCACCCGCTTCATGAAGGCGTGGAGCTGCGTGTCGAGCCCGGTCAATGCCGCGTCGACTTCCGGGCTAGGCACCTGGGCGCCCTTGTCGAGCTTCGCGGCGATCGCGCGCGCGCCGGCGAGCGACTGCCGGGTCGGGGCGTCGAGCGACAGGGCCGCATCGGCCGCCGCGCGCTCGAAGTGATCGGCCAGCATGACCAGCTCTGCCGAGGTCGCGCCGGGCTGCGCCTGCTTCCAGGCCTCGATGGCCTGCGTGCAATGGAGTCGCGCTTCGGCCAGGTGCATCCGGGCGAACGGATAGCGCAGCGTTCCCTTCGTGCTGACCTTGCCCTGTTCCACCCGGACCGCGAGGTCGGACATCTCGTTCGCCGATGCGATGAGGGCCGCCTTCGCCGGCTCCGCCGCGCCTTCCGACTGGTCACGCGTGAACGCTGCCGCGGCGCGAATGAACTTCGCGGCGCTCGTATCGCGCTTCGCGGTAAAGCTCGTCATCGCGCTGTCCAGATATCCCTGCGCCTCCTGGCGCGCGCCCATCACGTCGCCCGCCTGGGGCGCCACCTTCGCCGCCGCCGGCTCGACGGCGGTCGTATCCGTCTTCTTCGTCTCGCCCGGCGCGCAGGCGACCAGCATGCCCGCGAATACCGTCAGCGAAGACCGTACACTCCAATGCCTGTGCATACCCGTCCTCCGTGAAAGCCTCACCGCCCCGCGGCGGCTCGCGCCCAAGGTAGGGCGTGGCGACGGCGCGTCTGTCGGTGATTGCCTCCAACCCGCGTGAGGGCGACGGACCCTCGCGATGTGTCAGGGGTTGGGCAAACGCACTTCAGCGTTTTCCGGATGGGCGGCCATCCCGAAAAATCGACATTGACGCCGGAGGATGAATACCATGACGACGCGATTCAGGGATCGTGCGGACGCCGGGCGCCAGCTCGCGACGCGTCTCGCCCACCTCCGCGGAAGGAACGCGATCGTCCTCGCGTTGCCGCGCGGCGGGTTGCCGGTGGCATCGGAGGTCGCGAGGGCGCTTGGCGCGTCGCTGGACGTCCTCAACGTGCGCAAGCTTGGCATCCCGTGGCACGAGGAGCTGGCGATGGGCGCCATCTCGACGGGCGGCGTCCGCGTTCTCAACAACGACGTCATCATGGCCGCCGGGATCACGAAGGCGATCCTCGACGAAGCCACGGCGGTCCAGCAGGTCGAGCTCGACCGCCGCGAGCGACTCTACCGCGGGGGTCGCCCGGCGCCGTCTCTCCACGGGCGCGACGTCATCCTCGTCGACGACGGCATCGCGACGGGCGCCACCGTGCGGGCGGCCATCTCGGTCATCCGCGCGCAGGAGCCGGCGCGCCTCGTCCTCGCGGTCCCGGTCGCTCAGGAGTCGGTGGCCGACGAGCTGGCCCGGGAAGTCGACGAGATGGTGTGCCTCGCGACGCCGGGGGATCTCTACGCGATCAGCGTGTGGTACGACCGCTTTCCGCAGATCACCGACCAGGAAGCGCAATCCATTCTCGCCGGGGCTGCCGCGGAGCCAGCGCCGTCAGCGCGGTCCGGCTCCGCCACTCGAATCTCATAGGTGAATTCCATGTCACTGTCCTTCGTCTCGCCGCGTCCGTCTCCATGGCGGCGGTCGCCCTGACGCTCACCGGATGCCGGAACCGCATCGAGGTGCGCACGATGGCCGCGCCCGATGCCGGCCTATCGCGTCTCCACAGCTTCCGGATGCTCCCGGGTCCGGCCCGCCGTGACGGGCAGGCGACCACGGGCGCCGACGATCCGATGATCAGCAACTCGATCGCCAATCGCGCCATCCGCCAGGAGATCGTCAAGGCCTTCCAGGAGCGCGGCTATCCGCTCGACGAGCGCAGCCCCGACTTCGCCGTAGCGTTCTATGCGACGGCCCGCGAGAAGCTCGACGTCACGCTGTGGGACTACGGCTATCCGTTCTATCCGCGCTGGCCGCGGTACCCGCTCCCGCCGCAGACGGTGACGCAATACACGGAAGGCACCGTCGTCATCGACGTCGTGCATGCCGGCACGCGCGAGCTGCTGTGGCGCGGCGAGGGCAGGGCCGAGCTGTCGGACGATCCGGCGAAGAACGTCGAGCAGCTGGCGAAGGCGGCCAGCGCCATCGTCGCGAAGTTCCCCGAGGCCACGCGC
>CAMLHT010000281.1 GCA_946479895.1 uncultured Gemmatimonadota bacterium
CCCTGAGGTCCGTGCGTGAACGAAGGAGGGCCGCGTGAAGCACGCGGCCCTCCTTTGCGTCGCGGCCTGTCCGGCTACTTCGCGAGCAGTTCCTTCATGGCCTGCAGTCGTTTCTCCGCGCGCTTCAGTGTCTCGAACTTCTTGCAGAACGCGAAGCGCGTGAACTTCCGCCCGTCTTCCTTGTTCGCGTAGAAGCTCGAGCCGGGCACGGTGGCGATTCCCACTTCTGCCGCCATCCACTTCGCGAAGGTCACGTCGTCGTCCATGCTCAGCTTCGAGAAGTTCGCGAAGATGTAATACGCCCCTTCGGGCAGCGCGAACTCGAAGCCGATGTCCTCGAGGATCGCGGCGAGAAAGTCGCGCCGCGCCTTGTAGTCCGCGGTGAAGTGGTTGTAGTAGTCGGCGTCGAACGCGAAGCCCACCGCGCCCGCGGCCTGCAGCGGCGCCGGCGCGCCCACCGTCAGGAAGTCGTGCACCTTCCGGATCGCGTTCGTCTGTGCCTCCGGCGCGATCGCGTAGCCGAGCCGCCATCCCGTGCACGAGTAGGTCTTGGACATGCTGGAGATGGTGACCGTCCGCTCCCGCATGCCCGGCCACGTGGCGATCTCGTGGTGATGGCCGGCGTAGACCATGTGCTCGTACGGCGAGTCGGTGATCGCCCAGACGTCGTGCTTCAGGCAGAGATCCGCGATGGCCGTGATCTCGGCGCGCGTGAGCACGCGGCCCGTCGGGTTGTGGGGCGTGTTCAGGACGATCGCCTTGGTCTTGTTGTTGAACGCCTTCGCCAGGCGGTCGAGGTCGAGCGACCAGTTCGGCCACTCGAGTGGCACGAAGACGGGCTTCGCGCCCGCCAGGATCGCGTCGGGGCCGTAGTTCTCGTAGAACGGCTCGAGCACGATGACCTCGTCGCCGGGATCGATCAGCGCGAGAAACACGGATGCCATCGCCTCCGTCGCGCCGCAGGTGACCGTGACCTCCTTGTTCGGATCCACCTCCATCTGGTACCACCGCCGATACTTCTCGGCGATCGCGTTGCGGAGCGTGGCCGTGCCCCACGTGACCGCGTACTGGTTGATGTCGGCGTTGATGGCCGTGCAGGCCGCTTCCTTCATCGGCTCCGGCATCGGGAAGTCCGGAAAGCCCTGCGCGAGGTTCACCGCCTCGTGCAGGTTGGCGATCCGGGTCATCTCGCGGATCACCGATTCGGTGAACGTCGCGGTTCTCTTGGCTGCTTGCATTCGGTCAACCTACGCCGCTCGTTCGCCTTCGCCAGAGTCGCCGTCCATTGGCTTCGCGCGCTTCAGCCCGCGGCTTTGCGCCAGCCGCACCGGTGTATTACCGTAAGTAAGGAAAAACAAGGATGGTAAGGATGAAGGAATCCACGGTGACGAGCAAGGGACAGATCACCATTCCGAAAGCGGTGCGGGAGCGGCTCAATCTCGAGGCGGGGGACACGGTGTACTTCGACGTGCGCGACGACGGTTCGGTCCTCCTGGTCGCACGGAATGAGGCGGTGGAGGGGCTGTTCGGCCTGCTGAAGGGTCGGGCGAGGAAGGCCATCGCCATCGAGGACATGAACCCGGCGAGCCTGGATCCGGATACGTGATCGCCCCCGACACGAACATCCTCGTCCGTCTCATCCTCCACGATGACGAAGCGCAGGCGCGCGCTGCCGAGCGCCTGCTCCTGCGGGCGCGCCGCGACGACACCCCCCTGTTCGTGGCCGACGTCGTGCTCTGCGAGCTGGTCTGGGTGCTGAAGCGACGCGCCGGCGTTTCGCGAGAGGAAATCGCGAGCACCCTCGACCGCCTGCTACGGACCGAGTTGATCGTGGTCGCCGACATGGCCGTCGTGGAGAACGCGCTTGCGGCATATCGTGCCGGAAAGGGCGACTTCGCGGACTACCTGATTCGTGAGCAGTCGAAGGCGGCCGGGGCGACGGAGGTCGCCACCTTCGACAGGGCCATCAAGGGAGAGGCCGGCTTTCGCGTCGTCGCGTAACCACGGGCGTGCGGCCCGTCAGCGCGACACCTTTGCCAGCGCGCGCCGGATCAGGTCGGCCGCCGCGAGGCCCTTGCCGTCCTCCTCGAGTGCCAGGCGCACCGCGCGCTCCGCGTCGCCGTTCGAATACCCCAGCGAGACCAGCGCCCGGATGGCGTCGTCGGCCTGCGCGCCCTGCGGGCGGGGGCCGGACGGCGCGCCCGGCATCTGGAGATCGTCCAGCTTGTCGGCGAGATCCAGCACCATCTGCTCCGCCTTCTTGCGCCCCACGCGCGGCACGCTCTGGAGCGTGGCGATGTCGTGATCGCGCAGCGCCTGCACGAGCCGCGCGCCACTCAGGGTCGAGAGCAGGCCGAGCGCCAGCGACGGGCCGACGCCCTTCGCGTTCAGCACGCGCATGAAGACCTGGCGGTCGAAGTTCGTCGCGAACCCGAAGAGCTGCCACCCGTCCTCGCGTACGACGAGGTGCGTATGCAGCTCGACCGCGTCCCCGACGCGCGACGGCATCTCGAAGACGCTGAGCGGCACCGAGAGGTCGTAGCCCACGCCGCCGGAGGTCATGATCTCGACGCGGTCCAGCTCCTTCGCCATCAGCGTGCCCGCGACGCGACTGATCATGACGCGATCGGGTGGTCGGCGGCGATCTCGGTCACGCGCGCTCCCATGATGCACGCGAGCGCCGCGGCGACGCCGTCCGCGGCGTCCGAGGGCTGCGGCGCGTTCCTGAGGCGCAGCAGCCGGGTGAGCATGAACTGCACCTGCTCCTTCGTCGCGCCGCCGGTGCCGACGATGGCTTTCTTGATGGACGCCGGCGGAATCTCCTGGATGGCGAGCCCGCGCTGCTCCCCGGCGAGGAGGATGACGCCGCGGGCGTGTCCCAGCACGACCGTCGTGCGGACGTTCTTCGCGTAGAACACGTCCTCGACCGCCATCGTGTGTGGCCGGTGGCGCTCGATGAGATCGCTGATGCCGTCGTGGATCTCGCGGAGACGCTGCGCCAGCGGCGCGCGCGCATGCGTGCGGATCACGCCACACTCGAGCAGGGCAGGGGGCGCGGAACCGTCCCCGCGCACGACGCCGTAGCCCGTGACCGCCGTGCCGGGATCGATCCCGAGGACTATCACGCTATCGCGCTATCCAGCTCTTGGACGTCGATGTCGAAATTCGCCCACACCTTCTGCACGTCGTCGAGGTCTTCCAGCTCCTCGAGCAGCTTGAGCAGGGCTTCGGCATCCTTGCCGGCCAGCTTGATGGTGTTCTTCGGGACCATCGCCAGCTCGGATTCCTTCACCACCACGCCCTTCGCCTCGATGGCCGACTTCACCGCGTGGAAGTCGTTCGGCGTCGTCGTGACGACGTACTGCCCGTCCTCGGCGCGGAAGTCCTCGGCGCCCGCTTCGAGGGCGAGCTCCATCATGGAGTCCTCGTCCCTGCCGGCGGCGTCGATCAGGAGCTGCCCCTTCTTCTCGAACATCCACGCGACCGAGCCGGGGGTCCCGACCGTGCCGCCGCCCCGCGACATCTTGTGCCGCACTTCGGCGACCGTGCGCGTCGGGTTGTCCGTCACCGCGTCGATGAGCAGCGCCACGCCGCCGGGGCCGTAGCCCTCGTACGTGACTTCCTGGTAGTCGACGCCCTCGAGCTCACCGGTGCCCTTCTTGATGGCGCGGTCGATGTTCTCCTTCGGCATCGAGCTGCCGCGCGCCGTCTCGATCGCCAGCCGGAGCCGGGCGTTTCCCCCGGGATCGCCGCCGCCGAGCTTCGCGGCCATCGTGATCTCGCGAATCAGCTTGGTGAACAGCGCGCCACGCTTCTTGTCCGTGGCCGCCTTGTAGTGCTTGATCTGCTTCCATTTGGAATGGCCAGCCATACGACTCTCTCGCTGAAAAGCAAAGGACGGAGCCCCGGGGAGGGGCTCCGTCCAATATACCGCCTGTCATTCTGAGGAGCGAAGCGACGAAGAAGAGGGTCTCGACGTCCGGAGGCCTCTCCCCTGCCTGCGCTCGGGATGACAGTGGCTTACTGCATGCGGAACGTCAGCTGCGCGCGGTAGCCCGTAAGGCTCGCCGACTCGGTGGCCGTCGCCCCGATCGACCCGAAGGTGAACCCGGCCGAAGGCGCGAGGACCATGCGGCCGAACGACTTCTCGTACCGGAGCGACACCGTCGACTGTAGGCTCGTCGGCAGGTCCTGCTGCATCCACGTCCGGACACTCATCCCGGGCTCCAGCCGCGCGCCGGCGATCCGCCAGCCGTACGCGGCCGACAGGTCGGTGATGGTCTCCGTCCCGGTGGCCGAGCCGTCGGCCAGCGTCCCTTTCGACCGGAACAGGTTCCACGCGCTCACCGTGTAGTCGCCGCCGCCCAGCGAGTTGCTGACGTAGCCCTGGCTCAGCAGCCGGTCGCCCGTGTTGTAGATCGATGCCTCGAACTTGTCGTCGCTGAACTTCGAGTACGTGAATCCGATCGACGCGCGTCCGGTCCCGAAGGGATGGTCAAGGCCGAGTCGTGCCCGCATCTCCGTCCCGGGCGTGTAGCGAAGCTTCGCGCCCGATGGCGTCTCGTAAGGATCGAACGGCATCGAGCTGCGCACGCTCAGCCCGGCGCCGAGATTCCACTGGCCGATGGGGCGCGCGAGCGCCAGCCCGCCGGTTCCGCCGAAGCCGGAGCCCATGCTCGAGATGGGAAACACGAGGAAGTCGTTGCCGATGAGCGCCGCGGCTTCCTGTTCCGACGTATCCGCCGTGGTGCGCCC
>CAMLHT010000282.1 GCA_946479895.1 uncultured Gemmatimonadota bacterium
TCGACCTTGGGATCCACCGTGATCGTCTGCGTCTTCACCTCGACGCCTTCGAACAGCGCGGTGATGACGGCGGTGCCCTTTGCCTTGGCGGTCACCACGGCCAGGGAGCTGTCCGGGCGCCCCGTGAAGCCGGTGATCACCGAATCGACGCTGACGATCGCGGGGTCCGACGAGCTCCACGCCACTGAGGCACCCGACACCCGGTTGCCCTGGAGGTCGAGCGACACCGCCCGCAGGAGCGTCGTGTCGTTGATGGAGGTCAGCGTGGTCTTCGTCGAGGCGACGTTGATGACGTTGCTGTTCGGCTTGGCGACGATCGCGACACGCACGGTCAGCGAGTCCGACGTGGCGGCGTCGATCGTCGCGCCGATCGGAGAGATCAGCAGCGTGTCAGCCCCGCGAGCGACGACATGAACGGTGGTGCCATTCTCGATGTGGACGACGACCGAATCACCCCGGACCGAGCGGATGTTGAACCGCGCGCGAGTCTGCACCGTACCGCCGGCCCTGATCTCCACGGTCGGCTGAATCGTCGAGCCCACCACCAGCACCGCCGCATTCGCCACCGGGTCGAGCGTCGGTGCCAGGTAGGTCACCGTGATGATCTCAGTCTGCTTCGGGGCCGTCAGGTCGGTGCACATGGGCAGCACCGTCATCAACGCGACGATTGTGATCGCTCCCCGCGCGAAGCGCTTCAGGGGCGAGACACGGGCAGGGGTCGGTCGGCTGGCGGGGCGCGGAGTCTTCACGGACGTTCGTGGCGGCGGGGCAGGCTAACTACAAGGAGGAAAAGAACTTACCGAGGTACCCACGGGGCTTCCGGAAAGGGCTGTCGCCCCGACTGAACCAGTGCCAGTCGGGTCTCCGGAATTCCCGCGGATCGACCTCGTTCTCGATCCGCTTCGGTTTTCACGAGGCGCACACTCCCGCCCCGCGTCCTGCTACGGCTTAATAGGACGATCCATCTAATGAATGGCAAAGCGGGATCGTCCCCCGGCAAGCCACCCTTTCAGGCCACCAATCTTACCGGGAGCCCGTGAACCCATTGTGACCCAGCCCACGCCAGCCGTGACACCCGGACGAGACCGCTAAACCGGCTCTACGGTGGTTAGGCCACCCCCCAGTAAGCGGCCTTTACCTGCTAAGCGCAATGACCGTCGCTTCCCCTACAGTCCTTCGGTCGCGAGCTCAGCCGTAGGAAGGCGCCGGTGACGCATCCGCGCCAAGCCAGAATCCGCGGAAGCCACGGTACAGGAGCATGACCCCGCCCCAGGCGAAGCTCCCGGCGATGACGCCGATCAGCGTCGAGGACACCACGGCCGCCATCATCCCGGCCCAGATCACGACGGTCTTGTTCTGCATGAGCTTTTCGGCCATCGAGTCCGCGGCCGCCGTACGCTGGCCGGCGTTCGGGCTCAGGTCCCGCATCCATTTCGGCATCGCCTGCTCGGCGCGCGCCCGCTGCTCCGCGCGCTCGGCGGCGGTCATCGGCTTCGTGGTGGACTTGTCGGTGGCCATGGCTATCCCGATGAGCACGACGAGCACGCCGATCGTTCCCGTGACACTCGCGAACCAGGCTCCCCGCCGGGTGAGCCGCTTGCCACGCCGTGAGAGCAGGTAGCCCATGACGCCGATGGAAACGGCGCCGGCGAGCGCGGCTCCCAGCGTGATGATCGTGCTGATCCCGAGCGCGATCAGGCCAAGCATGGCGAAGAGGATGCGGCTGCCGAGCGAGGCGGGAGGAGCAGGGGGTACGGGAGTCGTCATCGGCGGTGGTGGAGGGAAGTGGATAATCCCACTCCGCCACCCGGCCTGCCACCCCCCGACGCACGTTCAGGCGTGGCGTCGCCCTCTATCTTTGGCCGGTGACTGGAACGACCATGGGATCGGTGGTGGCTTTCGCGGCGGTGGCCGCCGTGCTCGTTCTTACCCCGGGCGTCGGCACCGCCTTCCTCATGCAGACGGTCATCGCCCACGGACGTCGCGCCGGATATCTCACGGCTCTCGGCATGGTGGTGGGGGCGGGGATCTATGCCCTGTCGGCCGCCCTGGGCACGGCAGTCCTGCTCCAGGCATTTCCGCAGTCGCTGCGCTGGATCGCGCTGGTCGGCGGCGCGTTCATCATCACGGTCGGGCTCCGGGGCATCCTGCGCGCGCGTCGGGCCCGGCCCGCAGGGCCGGGCGAAGTGAAGCCGCCGCCGGGTCATCACGCGCTCGTGACGACCGGAGTCATCATCGCCCTCGGCAACGCCCCGCTGCCGCTCTTTTACCTCGTGGTGGTGCCGCAGTACCAGCCGGCCCACCTCCCGCGCATCGGGGGCGCCCTCCTGCTCTCGGCGGTGCACCTCACGATGGCCGGCGCATGGATGACCACGATCGTCACGCTGGTCGGGCGCCTGGTTGACGTTTTGCGCCGTCCCCGCGTACTAGTCACGATGCAGGTTCTCACCGGCGTCGTGCTGATACTGCTCGGCCTCCGGTCGATCGCCGGCGCCCTCTGAGCATTTCCGTCCACCCGTCCCGAGCAATGCCGATGATCCCGAGATCGAACCTCGCTGTCCTTGCCGCCGTCGTGCTCGGCGTTTCCCCGGCGATGGCCCAGCCGAACGCCGCATCGCCGAAAGTCGGACCGCCGAGGGGCTCGGTGATGGTCGTCGGCGGCGGCAGCATCGGCAGGGACATCTACGGACGCTTCATCGAGCTGGCCGGCGGCCCGGATGCGCTGATCATCGACGTGCCGACAGCGGGTGGCAGCGCGACGTACGGCAGCGAGACGGCGGCGTCGCGCGCGCTCAAGGCGGCCGGGGCGCGCAACGTGATCGTGCTGCACACGATCGACCGGAAGGTGGCCGACTCGGACAGCTTCGTGGCGCCGATCGGCCGGGCCGGTGGCGTATGGTTCGAGGGCGGGCGCCAGTGGCACCTCGTCGATCGCTATGCCGGCACACGGGCCGAGCAGGCGTTCCGCGAGGTGCTCGATCGCGGCGGGATCGTCGGCGGAACGTCGGCCGGCGCCTCGATTCTCTCGAGCTTCCTCCTCCGGGGAGCACGAGAGGGCAACCAGATCATCGTCGCGCCGCAGTATCTCGTGGGCTTCGGCTACCTGCGCGACGTCGCCATCGATCAGCATGTCGTGGCGCGCGGGCGCCTGCGCGACCTGGCCGACTCGCTGCTGCCGCGTTACCCGCACCTGCTCGGGATCTCGGAGGACGAGGGTACCGCGTGGCTCGTTCACGGGGATTCGGCGGAGATCATCGGACGCAACAAGGCGTTCGTCTACGGCGGTCCACGGAACGACGAGAGGCGTCCGTTCCTCACCCTCCATCCCGGCGACCGCTACGACCTGGCGAACCGCCGCGTGATCTCCCGCGCCATCGAGGCGACGGGGGTGAAGGAAAGCGCGCTCGATGCGATCGTCTCGAAGGGCGCGGGGACGGCGCGGACCACCGTGCTCGTCGCGCAGGATGGGCGGGTGCTCTTCAATCGGTCGTACAACGTTCCCGATGACAGCGCGGGCACGGGCATGAACCGGTACGCCACGTACATGCCGACGACGACGGTTCGCCAGTTCGACCTCGGCCTGCTCTCGCTGCCGCTGTATTCGGCGATCGCGCAGAACTTCGTGCGCGAAGGAAAGATGCGCCTCGAGGACACGATTCCCGGAACGCGGGGCGCCACGCTCGGCAGCTTCCTCTCCGGAAAAACGAGCCTCGGTGACGCCAACCAGGTCGCCGCGCTCATTGCCGCGCGCACGGGCCGCACGTTCGCGCAGGCCGTCGCCAGCCGCCTTTATGGACCGATCGGCGCCCACCAGACGGTGATCGACACCGACGGCCGCTTCCGCTCGAACGTCGACGAGCTGTATCGCCTCGAGCTCGGCCTCGGCGAGAGCGGGATGTTCCTGACCGACAGCGCGAAGGCCCGCGGCCGATCGGACGCGATCGACACGCGTCTCGGCTGGATCTCGGACGACTATCGCGGAGCCAGCCGGCTCGCGCAGTACGTCGAACCCGACGGACGGCGCGGGGGATTCATGCGCTTTCCCGACCGCCGGCTGGTGATCATCGTCCTGTCGGATCAGTCATCCGTGGACGCGAAGGGGATCGCGGAGTCGGTGGCGCAGCTGCTGCTCCGGTAGGGCACTGATGGCATCCTGGGAAGGCGACGGGGTCCGCGCCATCGCGCGGATCGTCTCCCATTCCTGCTTCGTCACCGGCGTAACGGACAGCCGGCCGATGCGGAGAAGGGCCATGCCTGCCAGCGCCTTGTTCGCCTTGAGCTCGGCGAGCGTGACGGGGCGCTCGAGCGGCGCAACGGCCTTGAGGTCGACCGCGAACCAGGTCGGTTCATCCGCGCTGGACTTCGGGTCGAAGCCGTCGTGCTTCGGGTCGAGCGCGCCGGCGTCGGGATAAGCTTCCCGCGCCACCTCGGCGATGCCGACGATCGCCTGCGGCTTGGTGGACGAATGATAGAAGAAGACCTGGTCGCCCTTCTTCATCCCGTCACGCAGGAAGTTGCGCGCGACGAAATTGCGCACGCCGTCCCACGTGGTCGTCTTTCGCGGCGCCCCGAGGAGGTCGTCGAAAGAGAACGTCTCGGGCTCGGATTTCACGAGCCAGTAGCGGATCTCGTTCGCGGAACGTGGGGAGAATACGGATGCCCACGGGCTTTCGGATTTCGTGGCTGGCAT
>CAMLHT010000283.1 GCA_946479895.1 uncultured Gemmatimonadota bacterium
CCGGTCGGCCACGCCGCCGCGCCCGCGCCGGCCGTCGCTGCCACGCCGTCCCCGGTCGGTCGTTTCGACGTGCGCGTGGTGAGCGACAGCGTCATCGTCGTCGACGTCCGCGCGACGGCGCGGACGGTGGAGATCATGGGGGACCTGACGAGCTGGGATGCCGTGTCGATGCGCGCGCTCGGCGGAGGACGCTTCTCTCTCACCCTTCCGGCTCGCGCCGGAACTTCGCAGATGAACATTCGCGTGGATGGCGGCGCGTGGAAGGCGCCTCCGGGCCTGATCGCGGTGAAGGACGAGTTCGGAGCCGAAGTGGGGATTCTGGTGGTTCCCGGGCGGTGACGCGGCTCTCGAAGGGTGCAGTCAGTACATGTGGAAGGTCGTTCGGTACGTGGGACCCGTGAAACGAGGATACAGATGATGCGTTCAATCCGTTTGCTGGCCGTGGTGTCGATGAGCGTGTCGCTCTCCGCCGTGGCCCTGGCGCAGGCCCCGGCGAAGGATCCGTCGGCGCGCCTCAGGCAGGTGCTGCCCGCCGATGTCGCGACCCGCGTGCTCGACAGGATTGCCGCCGCGCGCGCGCGCGAGCTGCCGGCCGCCGCGCTCGAGAATCACGCGCTCAAGGCCGCGGCCCGCGGCGTGAAGCCGGCGGACATCGAGAAGTCCATCGACGAGAACATCGAGAACATGCGGAAGTCGAAGGCCGCGCTCGAGAAGGGGCGGGCCAGGAAGCCCGCGGACGACGAAGTCGAGGCCGGCGCGGACGTGATCCGTCGCGGCGTGGACGGCGCGAAAGTCAGCGAGCTCGCGAAGGCCGCCCCGTCGGGTCGCTCGCTCGCGGTTCCGCTCTTCGTGGTCGGCAGCCTGATGGATCGCGGCCTGCCGTCGGACAGCGCCCTGCATCGCGTGCAGGCGAAGCTGGCGGCGCGTGCTTCCGACCGGGATCTCGAGGCTCTTCCGGGCAGGTCTGGCGCAAATGCGGCAGGCAAGCCGGCGGTGACCGGACGCGATCTCGCGGCCACGAAGAAGCCCACGGCGACAGGAGCGGCCGCTGGCCGCGGCGCCGGTGGCCCTCCGGCCGGTGTGCCGGCCAACGGCGGGAAGTCGGCGAAGCCGGCCACGCCGCCGGGAAAGAAGCCGCCCGCGGCCTGAAGTCAGCGGCGAGAAACGGAAGAGCCGGCGCGTTACCGCGCCGGCTCTTTCCGTTCGCATTCCTCGTCACCCTCTGGTGGTCACTGCCTCCTCGAGCGCGGCATACAGGGCTTCGGCCCGCACCGGCTTCTTGAGGAACGGCACGCCGGCCCGCGCGATGACGCTGCGCTCCAGCTCCGCCACGTCTCCCGAGACGATCGCGACCGGCATGCGGGGATAGTGGTCCCGCACGTAGTACGCGAGCTCCACCCCGGTCATGTCCGGCATCGAGACGTCGGTCACGATTGCGCCGGGCGGCGAGCTTCCCTCGAGGATCTCGATCGCCTCGGATCCGCTGCCCGCCGTCAACACCGCATAGCCCCTCGCCTCGAGGAGCTTGCTGATGACGTCGCGCGCGCCGGAGTGATCGTCGACGACGAGGACGGTGAGGGGAGTCGTGGCCATTGGCTCCAACTTGCCCTGTTTCGAGGCCGGGAGCTAGTCACGGCGAAGGAACCATGGGAGCGGAAGCCGACATCCGGGGTAGCCAAAAGGGCGTCCCGGATGCTTCGTCCAGCTGTCAAATTCACGCGGGCCCCTGCCTCCCGGCCTCCACGGTCCTGACCCCACCCCTGCCCATGCGTATCCGCAACTTCGTGCTGTCCCTCCTCGCCTTCGCGGGCGCGCTCGCCGGCGCCCAGGCTCCGGCGCTTTCCACGCCGCTCCCGGTCGATTCGAAGGTCACGATCGGCAAGCTGCCCAACGGAATCCACTACTACATCAGGAAGAACGCGCGTCCCGAGAAGCGCGCGGAGCTTCGGCTGGTGGTGAACGCGGGGTCGATCCTCGAGGACAACGACCAGCGTGGACTCGCGCACTTCGTCGAGCACACGGCCTTCAACGGGACGACGAACTTCCGGAAGAACGACCTGGTCAGCTACCTCCAGTCCATCGGCGTGCGGTTCGGGGCAGACCTGAACGCGTACACGGGGTTCGACGAGACCGTCTACATCCTGCCGGTGCCGACCGACACCGCCCGCATCCTGGACAAGGCCTTCGACATCCTCGAGGACTGGGCGCATGGCCAGATCTTCGACTCGACCGAGGTCGTGAACGAGCGCGGGGTGGTCCTCGAGGAGTGGCGCGGCAACAAGGGAGCGAGCGAGCGGATGATGCAGGTCTGGCTGCCGATCGCATTCAAGGGCTCGCGCTATGCCGTCCGCCTGCCGATCGGCACCGACACGAGCATCAAGTCCGCGGTGCCGAGCAAGCTTCGCCGCTTCTACCGGGACTGGTATCGGCCGGAGCTGATGTCCGTGATCGCGGTCGGTGACTTCGACCCGGCCAAAATCGAGGCGCTGATCCGGCAACACTTCTCGGCCATCCCGAAGTCGCGCGCCAATGCGCGGGTGCGCGCCGAGGCGACGATCCCCGACAACGCCACGCCGCTCGTCGCCATCACGAAGGACAAGGAAGCGCAGGGCTCGAGCGTCGAGCTGCTCTTCAAGATGAAGAAGCCGGAGATGAAGACGGTCGCCGACTATCGCCGCTCGCTTATCCAGAACCTCGCGCTGTCGATGTTCAACACCCGGTTTTCGGAGATCACCCAGAAGCCGAACGCGCCCTTCCTGGGCGCGGGCGCCGGCATCTCGGGGTTCTTCGCGCGCGGCACCAACGCGTTCAGCGTCGGCGCCGGCGTCGAGGACGGCGGCATCCTCAAGGGGGCGGAGGCGCTGCTGATCGAAACGAAGCGGGTGCAGCAGCATGGCTTCCTCGCGTCGGAGCTCGACCGCGCCAGGATGAACATGGCGCGCGGCTACGAGCGTGCGTATGCCGAGCGTGAGAAGACCGAATCCGGATCGCTCGTCGGGGAATACGTCTCGCACTACCTCACCGGCGAGGCGATCCCCGGCATCGAGTACGAGTATGCGCTCGTCCAGCAGCTGCTGCCGGGCATCACCCTGGCCGACGTGAACGCGGCGGCGAAGGGATGGATCACGGACAAGAACAGGGTGATCATCGCCCAGGCGCCCGACAGGCCGGGCGTGGCGATCCCGACGGAGGCCGAGCTGCTGGCCGTATTCGGCAAGGCGGCCCAGGCGACGGTCGCGGCCTACACCGAGACCCTGTCGGGCGACGCCCTCATCGACCCGCTGCCGACGCCGGGTCGCGTGGTCGGCGAGTCGAGGAACGACGCGATCGGGGTGACGGAGTGGAAGTTGTCGAACGGCATCCGCGTGCTCGTGAAGCCGACCGACTTCAAGGCCGACCAGGTCCTCGTGAGCGGCACGGCGGAAGGGGGCACGTCACTCGCGCCGGACGCCGATTTCATGTCGGCGGCGGTTTCGTCGCAGATCATGGGCATCTCCGGCGTCGGCAAGTTCAGCGCGATCGACCTCCAGAAGAAGATGTCGGGCAAGGCGGCGCGCGCCAGCGCGGCCATCAACGAGACCACGAACCAGGTCACGGGCTCGGCCTCGCCGAAGGACCTCGAGGCGATGTTCCAGCTCCTCCACCTGCGGATGACGGCGCCAAGGCTGGACATGGATGCCTGGGGCGCGATGAAGCAGCAGCTGGCGCCGTACTTCGCGAACCGCGGCACCGACCCGGGGGAAGTGTTCGGCGACTCGATCTCGGTCGCCCGGTACCAGGGACATTTCCGCGACCGGCCGATCACCGCGGCGACCTTCGCCGAAGTGGATCCGGAGAAGGCGTTCCGGTTCTACCGCGAGCGTTTCGCGAATGCGGGCAACTTCACCTTCGCCATCGTCGGCAACGTGAAGCTCGAGGAGCTCAAGCCGCTCGTGGAGCGGTACCTCGCGTCGCTGCCCGCCGGCAACGCGGAGACGTTCCGCGACGTGAACCGCGTGGCGCCCACCGGGATCGTCGAGAAGATCGTGCGGAAGGGAACCGAGCCGAAGGCGATGACGCGGTTCTACTTCTCGGGTCCGACGGAATACACCCCGGCGAACCGGTTCACGATCCGCGCGATGCAGGAGCTGATCCAGATGCGGCTCAACGACGTCCTGCGAGAGCAGCTCGGCGGCACCTATTCACCTTCGGTGTACGGCGGGGTGAACCGGCTGCCCAGGCCGGAATACGAGCTCGTGGTCGCGTACGGATCATCGCCGGAGAACGTCGACAAGCTCTCGCGCAGCGTGCTCCAGATCATCGACAGCGTCCAGAAGTACGGGCCGACGCCGGCGGAGGTGGACAAGGTGCGCGAGCAGATCACCCGCGCCCGCGAGGTGGAGATCCGGACCAACGAATACTGGGTTTCCAACCTGGTGGCGCGTGACCGGGCGAAGGAGGACATCGCCGGTCTCGGCGCGCCGTACGACGCGTTCCTCAGGGGGCTGACGGCGGCCCAGCTCCAGGACGCGACGAAGAGGTACTTCAACACGGCGAGCTACATGAAATTCGTGCTGCTGCCGGAGAAGTAGGTTCCGTCGGCCGGCACCAGTTTTTACCGCAGAGGAGCGGGGGGGGGGGGGGGGGGGGGGGGGGGGGGGGGGGGGGGGGGGGGGGGGGGG
>CAMLHT010000284.1 GCA_946479895.1 uncultured Gemmatimonadota bacterium
ACCTTCGCGGCGTTCGCCGACGTCATCGCGCGGCGGCAATACGATCTCGCGCCGCTCTGGCCACGCCGCGCGCCTTCATGGATCCAGCTGGGCAACTGGTTCGAATACGCCGACTGGCAGACGGCGCTGTCACTCGGGCCGGGCGTGGTGCCCACCGTGGCCAGGACCTCGGTGACGCTGCTCTTCGCGGCGCTGGCGATCAGCGGAGCAGTGGAGCACCGGCGATCCGACCGAAGGAGCTGGCGCGGGTTGCTCACGCTCTTCATTGCCGGGACCGTCGGCGTGACGGCCTATCTCAACCTCCGGGCGAGCCCGTCCTTCGGCTGGGGAGTGTTGCCGGAGGGAGTCCTGCGTGAAGCGCGAGAGCGTGACTACTTCTTCGTGCTTGGCTTCTGGGCCGTCGGCCTGTGGGCGGGCATGGGCGCGATGCGTCTGGCCCGCAGATACCGGCTTCCGGCGGCCTTCGGGGTGGCGGTCGCCGCGCTGCCGATCCTCCTCAACTGGTCCGCCGTCGATCGGCGAGCGGAGCCCGACGCGGGACTGCCGGACAAGGTGGCGCGGGGACTCGTCGAGGGACTCCCGCCCCGCACGGTGCTGTTCGTCGCCGGGGACAACGACACCTATCCCGTGTGGTATCGCCGCGAGGTGCTCGGCAGCCGCCCAGACGTCGCGGTGGTCACGATCCCCCTGGTGGGGGCCGGCTGGTACGTGGAGGAGCTCGTCCGGCGGCATCCAGATCTCGCCGCGGCGGTGACGTCCGGGGGCAGCAATACGCGCACGATCGCCGATGCCGCCCGCGCTTCCGGCCGCCCGGTTGCCGCCGCGATCACCGTAGGCCAGGCCGACCGAATCCATCTAAACGGGTGCTGGAGAGTTATCGGTCTCGTGGTCATGGACGAACCGAGTGCTGCTAACTGCCTACATGAAATTGAGCAGGATACTCTCGCATCCGTCCCGGTTGATACCGGACGGGTGAGACAGTGGATAGCGACGGTCTCTCCGGACCCGATCCCCGCGCCGAAGCCGTCGATCGATCCGGTCGCGGAGAGCTTTGCGCGGACGCTCGAATGCCCGCGCAGAATGCTCGATTTCGCGCGCCGGACCGGGCGCGGCGTCGTGCTTGATTCGATGTGTAACCCCTGATATTTTAGTGCGTTATGCCATTCGAGGACCTGCCGGACCGCCTCACTGAGGTACGGCAGCGGATAGACCAGGCCGTCCGCCGTGGCGGACACGGCCAAGAGGTTCGGATCATCGCGGTTACCAAGACGCACGGACCGGACGCAGTCGAAGCCGCGTGGAACGCGGGTCTCCAGGATGTCGGTGAAAACCGGGTCCAGGAGGCGCTGGGAAAGATGGCAGCGGTCGGTCCCCCGGTTCGTTGGCACCTCATTGGTCACCTCCAGCGGAACAAAGTGAAATCCGCCAACGGTTTTCATCTCATCCATTCGCTCGACAACCTCCGTCTCGCCGAGACGGTGGATGCGCATGCCCGGTCGACCGGCCGGCGGCAGGCCGCGCTGGTCCAGGTGAACGTCGTCGGCGAGGAGTCCAAGGGCGGCTTTGCGGTGTCGGAGCTCTCGGCAGCCGCGGGCCGGCTGTCCGAGCTGCAGGGAATCGATGTGCGCGGCGTCATGACCATGGCGCCGCTCGATGCCCCGGACGCTATCCTCCGCCGGGTATTTTCCGGCGCGCGCGAGGCGCGTTCGATCCTGAACGCCAACGGTTTTTCGGGAGCAAGCGAGCTGTCCATGGGAATGTCGGGTGACTACGAGGTCGCGGTGGAGGAAGGGGCAACCATGATCCGGCTCGGCACGATCCTCTTCGGGGAGAGAGCATGATCGACGAGACGTTCCATCTCACGCCGCTCGACGTCCGCCGCTACGAATTCGGCAACGCGCTTCGCGGATACGACCGCGAGCGCGTGGACCAGTTCCGCGAGCAGGTCGCGAACGAGCTCGAGCGGCTGGGGCGCGTCAACGCCGACCTCGAGGCCAAGGCGCGCGGCTTTCACGAGCAGCTCAAGTCCTTCCGCGAGCGGGACAAGGCGCTGAACGAGGCGCTGGTCTCGGCGCAGCAGCTGCGCGCGGAGATGCGCGGGCAGGCGGAGAAGGAAGCGGAGCTCATCCTTCGCGAGGCGCGGGCCGAGGCGGCCCGGATCACCGACGGCGCGCGGGCGAACGTCCGCTCCATCGAGGAGGAGTTCGCGGCGATCGACCGGATGAGGCGCGGATACCTCGCGCAGATGCGGATGCACGTCGAGCGGCAGCTCGCGGAGATTGCCGCGGCCGAGTCCCTGAGCGCCGACCAGCCGGCCGGCGGCGCGACGGGAAATCAGGGCGGCGCCGAGCCGTATCCCCAGGGATGACCGCAGTCGCCCGGGATTCACACGGCTCGGTCGACGAGTCCGCGCATGCGTTCGCCGCGATCGAGCGGGCGGCCGACGCCGTGCGCGCGCGATTCAGCGCCACGCCTGACGTCGGGATCATCCTCGGCACGGGCCTGGGGGCGCTCGCCCGCGAGATCGACGTCGCCGCGACGATCGACTACCCGTCGATCCCCGGATTCCCGAGCTCCACGGTCGAGTCGCACGCCGGGCGCCTGCTCTGTGGAACGCTCGGCGGGAAGACCGTCGTGGCGATGCAGGGCCGCTTCCATCGGTACGAGGGATATTCGCTCCAGCAGGTCACCTTCCCGGTGCGCGTGCTCAAGGCGCTTGGCGCGAAGTCGCTGATCGTCTCGAATGCCTGCGGGGGCATGAACCCCGACTGCGCCGCCGGGGACCTGATGCTGATCACCGATCACATCAACCTGATCGGTGACAATCCGCTGGTCGGCGCGAACGACGATAGACTCGGCCCGCGCTTCCCCGATATGTCCACGCCGTACGACGGCGGGCTGTCAGCTATCGCGCGATCGGTCGCCAGCGAGAATCGCATCACCCTTCGCGAAGGCGTGTACGTCGCCGTGGCCGGGCCGAATCTCGAGACGCGCGCGGAGTACCGGTTCCTGCGCGCCATCGGCGCCGACGTCGTCGGGATGTCGACGGTGCCCGAGGTGATCGTCGCCGTGCACGCCGGGTTGCGTGTGCTCGGGCTGAGCATCATCACCGACATGTGCATCCCGGAGGAGCTGGAGCCCGCGAGCCTGGAGCGGATCATCGCCACGGCCAGCGGGGCGGAGCCGAATCTCACCGCGGTCGTCCGCGGTGTTCTCGAATCGATGTAATGACCACGATGAGCGAAGCGCAGTACCAGCTCCTGCCGGCCGATCGCGCGGCGGATGACCTCGAGCGCGAGCTGCTCGAGCGCTGGGAGTCCGAGGACCTGTTCCGGCAGACGCTGGAGAAGAACGCGGCCGGGAAGCCGTGGGTCTTCTTCGAGGGTCCGCCGACGGCCAACGGGAAGCCGGGCATTCACCACGTCTTCGCGCGGACGATCAAGGACCTGTTCTGCCGTCATCGCGCGATGCGCGGCTACCGCGTCGACCGCAAGGCGGGGTGGGACACGCACGGCCTGCCCGTCGAGATCGAGGTCGAGAAGCAGCTCGGCATCAGCGGGAAGCAGCAGATCGAGGCGCTGGGCGTGGCGGAGTTCAACCGGCTCTGCCGCGAGAGCGTGTTCAAGTACCGCACCGACTGGGAGAAGCTCAGCGAGCGCATCGCCTACTGGCTCGACTACGAGCATCCCTACGTCACGTACACGAACGACTACGTCGAGAGCGTGTGGTGGGCCCTCAGGACCCTGCACGACAAGGGGCTGCTGTACCGTGGCCACAAGATCCTGCCGTACTGCGGGCGCTGTGGAACGGCGCTCTCGAGCCACGAGCTCGCCCTGGGCTACAAGGACGTCGAGGGGCCGAGCGTCTACGTCGCGCTGGACGTGGCCGAGGGCGGGCAGCAGTCGGGGCGGCGCTTCCTCGTGTGGACGACGACGCCCTGGACGCTCGTGTCGAACGTCGCGCTCGCGGTGCATCCCGACATCGACTACGTCGAGGTCCGCCGGCGGAAGGGCGACGACACGCGGACGCTGATCCTCGCCGAGGCGCGCCTCAAGGGCGTGCTGGGCGAGGATTTCGACGATCGCTGGAGCATCGTCGCGCGGATGAAGGGCAGCATGCTCGTCGGCATGCGCTACCGGCGGCCCATCGACTGGCTCGAGTATCCCGAGGGGGAGCACGAGATCGTCGTCGGCGAGGACTTCGTCTCGGACAGCGACGGCTCGGGCATCGTGCACATGGCGCCGGCGTTCGGCGCCGACGACTACGCGGCGGGACGGCGGCACAACCTCGCCTTCCTCCAGCCGGTGGGCGCGCGCGGCGAGTTTCCCGAATCGCTCCCGCTCGTCGGGGGCAAGTTCGTCCTCGATGCGGATCCGGAGCTCACCGAGGAGCTCAAGCGCCGGGGCGTGCTGTTCCGGGCCGGAAAGCACATGCACTCCTATCCGCACTGCTGGCGGTGCGGCACGCCGCTGATCTATTACGCGCGGACGTCCTGGTTCATCCGGACGAGCAGCTACAAGGACACGATGCTCGCGCGCAACGCGCGCATCGACTGGCATCCGCGCGAGGTGGGCGAAGGCCGGTTCGGGGAGTGGCTCAAGAACAACATCGACTGGGCGATCTCGCGCGACCGCTACTGGGGCACGCCGCTGCCGGT
>CAMLHT010000285.1 GCA_946479895.1 uncultured Gemmatimonadota bacterium
ACTACCACTTCAACGCGATCCGCTCGTGGGACGTCGCCGCCGACGGCACCGTGACTTTCGGGGTGACCGCATGACCTTCCACGCTCCCGTCATTCCTCGCCCACTCCTTGTCATTCCTCGCGCGCCCCTTGTCATTCCTCGCGCAGCGAGGAATCTGCTCTTCCTCGCGTTCGCCACAGCCGCCGCATGCTCGCGCGACGACTCCGCGCCCGACGCAACCGCCGCCGCGACTCCCGCGCCCCCTGCGTCATACGGTCTCGGGCACGCCGCCGACACCGCGCAACTGAAGCGTCTCGACATCGACGTCGATCCCACCGGGGCGACGCTGCCGGCCGGCTCCGGGAATGCGACGAAGGGTCTCATGGTCTATGCCTCGAAGTGCGCGAGCTGTCACGGCGTGAAGGGCGAAGGCCTTCCCGCCATGGCCGGCCGCCCGGCGGCCCCGCAGCTCGTCGGTCGCGATCCGCGCGAAGGCTTTCCCTTCGGGCGCGATCCGAAGCTCGTGAAGACCATCGGCAACTACTGGCCCTACGCCACCACCGTCTACGATTACGTTCACCGGGCCATGCCCCTCACCGCCCCCGGCACGCTCACGCCCGACGAGACCTACGCCGTCGTCGCCTGGCTGCTCGCCGAAAACGAGGTCATTCCGCGCGATGCCGAGATGAATGCCCGGACGCTTCCCGCGGTGAAGATGCCGGCCGCCGGCCGCTTCGTGGCCGACGATCGCAGCGGACGCACGGTGCGATGAAGACGCTCGGCCTCATCGGCGGCATCACCTGGCTCTCCACCGTCGAGTACTACCGCCAGATCAATGAAGGCGTCAACGCGCGGCTCGGCGGTCTCGAGTCCGCGCGATGCGTCATCTATTCGCTGAACTTCGCCGACGTCGCGGCCATCAACCAGGCGCAGGACTGGGACGCCGCCCTCGAGCTGGTCGGTGACGCCGCCATGCACCTGAAGCGCGCGGGCGCCCAGGGGCTCGTGGTCTGCGCGAATACCATGCACGTCATCGCGGACCGCCTGGAGGACCGCGTCGGCATTCCGCTGATCCACATCGTGGACGCCACCGCCCGCGAGATCCGCCGCGCCGGCATCGAGCGCGTCAGCCTCCTCGGCACGAAGTACACGATGGAGTTGCCATTCTTTCGCGACCGCCTCGCCTGGCACGGCATCACCGCCGTCGTGCCGCGGGACGACGAGCGCGAGTTCATCCATCGCACGATATTCGCCGAGCTCGCGAAGAATCAGATCCTGCCGGAGACGCGCGACCGGTATCTCGCGATCATCGACCGCATGGCGTCGCAGGAAGGGGCGCGCGGGGCGATCCTCGGCTGCACCGAGATTCCGTTGCTCATCCGCCAGTCCGATGCGGCGATTCCGGTCTATGACACGACCGCCCTCCACGCTGCCGCGGCGGTCGACTTCGCCCTCGCCGAATGAATCCGCGCATCGAGGAGCTGATCGACTACGTCGGGCGCGAGCGCCGCTACCTCGACGCCGCCGTGAGTGCGGTCGCCCCGGAGCGCCATGCCGTCCGGCCATCGCCGGACGCGTGGTGCGTTGCCGAGGTGGTCAACCATCTCGCGCTGACCGACCAGCGGATCCTGGCGTTGCTCGAGCGAATCATCGGTGAAGCGCATGCCGCCGGCGCCGCTCCCGACGCCGCGACGGATCCGGTCCTTCCGGCCATCGACGTTTCCCAGGTGCTCGATCGCTCCCGGAAGATCCGCAACCCGCGGGGTGACCCGTCTCCCGATGCCTCGGTCGCGACCGGCATGGCGAACCTCGACGCCGTCCACGGCCGGCTGCGCGAGCTGCTCCGCCGCTCGGATCTCCCGGACCTCGGGAGCCTCTCGGCGCCACACCCCGCGTTCGGGCCGTTGTCGGGGTATCACTGGGTGGCGTTCATCGCCGCGCACACGCATCGCCACGCGGACCAGATCCACGAGATCGCCACGCAGCTTGCCGGTCCGGAGGCGACCGCGTAATCGCCCCCGGCGGCCGGCACGTACGCGAGGAAGCCAACTCTTTCGTACATTCAGCCGTTCCTCTCTGGCAGGCTGGTTCGCCAGTCAGCCGGTCAGCAACTCAGTCGAGGTCTCCGTGCGCCCAAGCCGCTCCTTCCGCCTCCTCCTCGTCTCGGCCGCGGCACTCGTCGCCGCCGCCTTCCCGGTCGACGCCCAGCAGGCTCCGGCCGCCGCGTCGACCTCCGCGACGCTCCCCGCGAAGCTCGGCGACGCCGAGTACTGGAAGCTGAATACCGAGCTCGCCGAGCCGGGCGGCTACTTCCGGATCCCCGACAACTTCACGTCGAACGAGATGGAGGTCGGCTGGATCTTCGGCCGCCTCCAGGAGACGAAGGTGAGCGGCGGCGTCTTCCTCGGTGTCGGTCCCGAGCAGAACCTCAGCTACATCGCCGCGATCCGCCCGAAGCTGGCAGTCCTGTTCGACATCCGCCGCCAGGCGATGACGCAGCACCAGATGTTCAAGGCGATGTTCGAGCTCGCGCCCGACCGCGCCGACTTCATCTCGATCCTCTTCGCGAAGCCGCGCCCGGCGAAGCTCGACAGCACCACCGAGATCCGCGCGATGTGGGACGCCTTCTGGTACGTCCCGACCGATACCGCCCTCGCGCGCCGGAACTGGGAGCGCGTGCGCGACCAGCTCGTGAAGACGCACGGCTTCACGTTCACCGAGTACGAGATGAACATGATGAAGAACGTCTATGACGCCTTCATCGCCTACGGCCCGGTGATCACCACGAACGGCGGGCAGAACGGCGGCCGCCAGCCCGCCAACACCTTCGCCGACATGACCGGGTATTCGTACGACGCCGCCGGCAGCCCGCGGAGCTTCATGTCCAGCGAGGACAACTACCGGTACGTCCGGGGCATGCACATGAACAACCTGATCCTCACCGTCACCGGCGATTTCGGCGGCCCCCGGGCCATCCGCGCCGTCGCCGACTGGCTCAGGGCCCACGGGGGCGTCGTGAGCGCGTTCTACGTCTCGAACGTCGAGCAGTACCTCTTCATGGACGGCAAGCAGGGGCAGTTCTACGCGAACGTCGCCACCCTGCCGATCGACGAGAAGAGCGTCTTCATCCGCCCCTACTCGATGCGCAATTTCAACCGCGACGGCGGGTACGGGACGACCAATTCGCTCTGCCCGATCGGGGGCTTTCTCCGGGCCGTCAACGCCGGCCGGATCTACTCGAACAACGACGCCCTCGCCTGCCCGGTGATGTAACGAATCCTTAATCCCCGGTGGCTGGCTCCTCGCCTCCCGCCGGGGTACGTTTTCCCCAGCAGCCTGCCCCCCGCCGCAGCCCCCGGCTCCTTTCAATCCGCAGCCAACGAGACTCATGTCGACGACGACCACTTCGTCTGCCGTTCTTCCGAATCCCGACGCGCTCCACAAGGTGTTCGACGCGGAGTTCCAGAACCTCCTGACGCAGGCCCGCCAGGAGCTCGGTGAAGCCGTCTCGCTCGCGCCCCGCGTGGCCGAGGGCGCGTTCGTGCGCGCCTGGGACGCCCGCGGCCGCCTCCAGACGATGGAGCAGCTCCGGCAGTTCCTCCGTGACGACGTGAAGTCCGCGGCCGCCCGCGCCCTCGCGCGTCGCGCCGCGATCGCCCGGAGCGAGGACGGCGAGCAGATCTCGCTCCGCACGGCCGAGCATGTCGCCGCCTCGACCGCCGTCGATCCGCGCGTGTCCTGGTCGCACGTCATCGCCGCGATCCACCTCGACCCGCAGTCGGCCATGGCCGACAAGATGTCCGCCGAGGAGTTCCGCGCCGAAACGGCCGAGCGCCTCGAGCATGCGACGAAGTCGGGCCTGTCCGGGAAGACCGCGCTGGCCATCGGGGCCGCCATCGTCATCCTCGCCGTCGCCGGCGTGATGTGGGCGAACCGCATGAGCACCGAGCTCGCGATCGCCAACGCGATGTCCTCCACGAACGGTCGCGTGACCGCCTCCGGCTTCGGCCAGATCGGCAAGATCACCCTCGGCGACGGCACCGAGGTGACCCTCGCCCCGGACTCGAAGCTCTTCGTCCCGACCGATTTCGGCGACAAGATCCGGCCGGTCAAGCTCGACGGCGCCGCGAGCTTCAACGTGGCGAAGGGTGACGACGACTTCCGCGTCTACATGCGGAACGCGATCATCACCGCGAAGGGCACGCGCTTCGTCGTCTCCGGCCGCTGGAGCGACACGGCGGTTCTCGTGAAGGTCACCGAAGGCAGCGTCGGCGTCCGCGGCACCGTGAAGGGCGCCACCACGACCGTCAACGCCGGCCAGACCACGCTCGTCGACGCCAGCGGCAACGTGCGCGAGGCGACTGCCGACGAGGCCGAGGAAGCGGGCAGCTGGGCCGACGGCAAGCTGACCATGGTCAACCGTCCGCTGCGCGAGATCCTGCCGCAGCTGCTCCGCTGGTACAACGTCGACGTCACCGTGCGCGACCTGAGCCTGCTCGACCGGACCGCGACCCTTCGTACCACGCTCGACTCGGGCAGCGTCGCCCTCTCCGACGTCGCGAAGAGCGCCAACCTGACGGTGGTCAAGGAAGGCACCCGGAACATCCTCGTCGACCCCACGGCGAAGAAGTAG
>CAMLHT010000286.1 GCA_946479895.1 uncultured Gemmatimonadota bacterium
GACGATTATCCAGTAATGGATACCCGCTTTCCGCGCATCACTCCCGACCTCTCGCTACTGGCCATCCCGCGCCACCACCAGGACTTCACTCCCGACCTCGCGCTGCTGGCCGTCCCGCGCTGACAGGCACCAACGGTCACCCTTATCTTGCGGCGTGACCATTGCCGCGACGCACGCCGCCATAGATGCCGTCTGGCGCATCGAGTCGGCGAAGCTCATCGCCGGCCTGACGCGCATCGTGCGCGACGTGGGGCTGGCCGAGGATCTCGCGCAGGACGCGCTGCTCGCCGCCCTCGAGAAGTGGCCGGAGGGCGGAGTGCCGGACAATCCGGGCGCCTGGCTCATGGGCACCGCGAAGCACCGGGCGATCGATGCCGTCCGCCGGCGGTCGCTGTTCGAGAAGAAGGAAGGCCAGATCGCCGTCGAGGTGGAGGCGCAGCTCGACCGCGCGCGGCCCGATCTCGACGCGCAGATCGACGACCACGTCGGCGACGACCTGCTGCGGCTGTTGTTCATCTCCTGCCATCCGGTGCTCTCGACGGAAGCCCGCGTCGCGCTGACCCTCCGGCTGCTGGGCGGCCTCACGACCGCCGAAATCGCCCGCGCCTTCCTCACGCCGGAGCCGACGATCGCCCAGCGCATCGTCCGCGCGAAGAAGACGCTCGCCGACGCGAAGATCCCGTTCGAGGTCCCGCGCGGCGGCGAGTTCCATGCGCGCCTCTCGTCGGTGCTTCAGGTCATCTACCTGGTCTTCAACGAGGGCTACGCCGCCACGTCGGGCGCGTCATGGATCCGCCCCGAGCTGTGCGACGAGGAGCTCCGGCTCGGCCGCATCCTCGCCGGACTCACTCCGGTCGAGCAGGAGGTGCATGGCCTGGTGGCGCTGATGTCCATCCAGGCCTCGCGCGTGCACGCGCGCACGGGCCCATCGGGTGAGCCGATCCTGCTGCTCGACCAGAACCGCGCGCTATGGGATCACGTCCTCATCCAGCTCGGCCTCGCCTCGCTCGCGCGGGCCGAGTCGCTGACAGACGCGGCGGGGCCGTACCAGCTCCAGGCGGCCATCGCGGCCTGTCATGCGCGGGCCGGCCGCGCGGAGGACACCGACTGGGGTCGGATCGTCGACCTCTACGGCGACCTCCTCGCGATCACGCCGTCGCCGATCATCGAGCTGAATCGGGCGGTCGCCCTCTCGATGGCGAAGGGGCCGGCGGCGGGACTGGCGGCTGTCGACGCGCTCCGGTCGGAGCCATCATTGAAGGACTATCATCTGCTCCCGAGCGTCCGCGGGGACCTGCTCGACAAGCTCGGACGCGCGGACGAGGCGCGGGCCGAATTCGCCCGCGCCGCTTCACTGACGAAGAACGAACAGGAGCGGGCACTGCTGCTCGCCCGCGCCCAGCCACCTCAACGACCATGACCGCTCCGTCCCAACCCCGTCCGCACGTGCTCGGCGAAGTCACCTGGAAAGAGGTGCAGGCGTCGTCGTACGAGGTCGCCGTCCTCCCCTGGGGAGCGACGGAGGCGCACAACTTCCACCTGCCCTATGCGACGGACGTGTACGAGTCGGCGGCGATTGCGAACGAGGCCGGCCGGATCGCGGCGGCCGCGGGAGCGAAGGTCATGGTGCTGCCGCCCATTCCATTCGGGGTGCAGACAGGGCAGCTCGACATTCCGTTCTGCATCAACATGATGCCCAGCACGCAGGCCCTCGTCCTGCGCGACATCGTGGAATCGCTGGCGTCTTCCCGGGTGCGAAAGCTGGTGATCATCAACGGCCACGGCGGGAACGACTTCCGGCAGATGATCCGCGAGCTCCAGTCGAAGACGACGATCCTCCTCGCCTCCGTGAACTGGTGGCAGGTGGTCCCGACGCAAGACTTCTTCACCGAGCCGGGCGACCATGGGGGCGAGCTCGAGACGAGCGTGATGATGCACATCGAGCCGCGGCTGGTGCGGCCGTTGCGCGAGGCGGGCGACGGGGCGGAGCGGCGCCCGCGGATCGCGGCGCTGCGCGAGCGGTGGGCGTGGACGCCGCGACCGTGGACGCAGGTCTCGGCAGATACGGGGATCGGGGATCCGTCCGCCGCTACCGCGGAGAAAGGGGCGGAGTACTTCGCGGCGGTCACCCGGAAGATCGCGGGGTTTCTCGTCGACCTCGCGGCAGCAGACCCGAACGAACTGTACGAGTAGCAACGGCGCGCCTGGCAAGACGCAGTACTGCAAGAAGAAGCAGCTCCCTCGCTTCGCTCGGGATGACAGGGGGACGCCCGTGAGGACAGGGCGCGTTCCCTCGCTTCGCTCGGGGATGACAGCTAGAAGATCGCGTCGAGGTAGAAATCCACTCGCCACTGCTTCCGCGGATTGAGTCCCCGCGCGACGTCGAGCCGCAGCAAGCCGTCCATGAAGGACACTCCTGCTCCGACGCCGGACATCGGCAGCCCCACCTGGTCCATCGCCGACCGGTTTCCGACCCAGCCGATATCGCCGAAGATCATCGGCCGCGCCCCCTGCACCGTCGTCCCCAGCTCGGCCCGCGCGCGCCAGAAGGCGTTGCCGTGCGCGGCGGTGTCGGGCGACTGGCCCCTGATGGTGTGGGTGCCGCCGAGGAACCAGTTGCGCTGCATCGGCAGCGCGCCGATGGATGAACCGGCGGATGCCGTCAGCGCGCTGCTCAGCCACCCGACCTGCTGCGTCATCGTGAAGTCCACCGCCCCACGACCGTACAGCGAGTCACCGGCGGCGGCTTCGGCCCTCAGGTCGGTGAACAGGCGGAAGCTCTCCGGATTCAGCCCGTGCGTGTGGCGGACACGAAGCGCGACGCCGGGCCGGGTGTCCTCGTCGGCCAGGATGTTCGGAAGGGCGTTGTCGCCCATCAGCGCAAAGGTCGTCGTCGACAGCGCCGTGCGCTGACGCTCGAGGAAGAAGCGCCACTCCACCGGCGTGCCGATCTCCGTCCGTCCGGAAAGCTGGAGGCCCGCGGCTCGATAGTAGAAGCCCTCATCCCGCCCGAATGCCGCGGCGGCGAATGAGCTGCCGAAGCTGAGCGGGTTCCCCCAGTCCCCGGCCGACACAAGCTTCGAATAGCCCGACAGCGTGTACGATCGCACGAGGTTCGAGCGCGTCACGCCGATCTCGAGGTTCGGCTTCCGATCGGACAACCCGAACCGGGCAACGCCATCGAGTGTGTAGCCGCCCCCGATGATCTGGCTGGCCAGGATTCCCGTCGAGAATCCTTCCACGCGGTTGTATCGCGTGAGCGGAATGCCGTAGGCGATGACCGGGGGCGGCAGATGGCGCGGGTCGAGCGTCACCGGCGGCTGCACGCCCATCGAGAGCGCCTCGCTCACGAGTGCCTCGCGCGCCTTGAGGTCGAACACCTCCTCGCCCGGGTCGTAGATCGATGGCGGCAGGTCCGGTGAGCTCGCGAGGGAGGAGACGTCGCACGGGACGCGCGTGGCGACCGGAGTGCGCGAGTCGCCATAGCCGCGGGAGACCGAGATGCGATAGTCGCTCGTGTCGCACTGCGAGACTGGGCGCTGTCGGCGCAGCCCCTGACGGATGGAGTCACGCCGCGCGACGACGGCCGCGGCGCGTATGGCGCGCGTCGAGTCGATCCAGCGGATTCGAGCCTCGCCCGTGAGCGAATCGGGTGGCATCGTCGACGGCGGCAGGGGCGGCAGCGAGGGCATCTTCTCGTCGCCGTTGACGGCGGCGTACGTGAAGGTCTGCTCGAACTTCATCGGGATGCGCATGAAGCTCGCCTCCCCCATCGCCTCGGCCGACCGCGCCTTCGGGAGCCAGAACCGTCCGGCGAAGAGTGAATAGTCGATCGTGATCGCGGTGACCGTGCCGCGCATCGGGAACATCATCGGCTTGACCCACACCGGCACGTCGTCGAACGCGGTCGGGTCGTCCTCGAGGACGAACTTGTCGATCTCCATCGGCACGGCGAACCGATAGGCGGCGCGGACGAGCTGACCCGAAGCGGCGTCGAACCACATCGAGCCGACGACCAGGTTCCACTTCGGCTCCCGCGGCCGCACCTCGAGCTCCCGGAGGTTGATCGTGCGGCCGTCGGGGAGCTTGATCGAGACGGGATCGCCCGTGCGATACGTGTAGTACGCCTCCGATCCCTCGGCCATCGGGTGGACCGGGCCGTCCTCGGTCACCTGCTTCTCGGCCATGAGGGGGCCGATCCAGAGCGGCTCGTACCCGGGGAAGTACGGCACCGCCGCCATTTCGCCGGCGCCCGCGATTCCCTTGCCTGCTTCGCGTTCTCCGATCTCGGGGATACCGGGCAGCACGGTGCGAGCGCCCTTCACCTCCAGCCAGAGACCAGCGTCGCGATCCCATCGCACGCGGTCGGCGCGCTCGGTGCGGAAGACGAGACGGTCGCGGCCAAGCCTCGAGAACCCGAGGCCGGCCGAGATCCGCTGATAGGTCATCGCGTCGTAGGACCGGAGCGCCGAGTCCTGCTCGAGACGCCCCTTTCGCGCGAGGAGGAGGATCTCGCGAGCCGAAGAGTCCCTGAACGCGGTGGCGAGATCCCT
>CAMLHT010000287.1 GCA_946479895.1 uncultured Gemmatimonadota bacterium
CCTCCGACGCATCCTGGTGCTGCCCACGGCAGATCGAACCTATCTGCTCCGCGGCAGTGCGAACGCCACGTACGTCCCGCCCGACTCGGCGTCATTCTTCCCGCCCCCGCAGGCGATCACCACGTACTGCCGGCCGTCCACCATATAGAGGGAGGGCGTGGCGTTCCCGGAGAACGGCAGCGTCGTCTCCCAGAGCAGCCGGCCGGTCTTCTTGTCGTAGACGTGAAACTTGCGGTCGTACGTCGTCGCGCCGATGAAGAGAAGGCCGTTCTCGGTGACGACCGCTCCACCGTAGTTGTCGGTCCCGGTGTTCGTGATGCCCTGGGCGGCGAGCTTCGGATACTCACCGAACGGGATCTTCCACTTGAGCTCACCCGTGTTGAGGTCGATCGCGTTCAGCGTGCCCCAGGGTGGCGTGATCGCCGGATAGCCGTCGACGTCGAGGAAGATCTGGAGGCCGGAGCTGCGATACCGGAGGACGTTGGGATTCACGCCCACGCTGGCGGCGATGTCCCGGCCCGTCAGCAGATAGCTCACGAGATCGTTCACGGCAGCGTTGTCCAGCGAGCCGGCAAACGCGGGCATACGGCCCGTGCCCTGGCGGATCACCTGGGCGATCTCGTCGCGGGTGCGCCGCGCGCCGATGTCGGCGAGCGACGGTCCCATCGCGCCACCTTTGAGGTCCGACCCGTGGCAGCTCGCGCAGTTCGCGGAATACAGCGACTTGTCCGACCGGGGCTCGAGCCTGTGATACCAGGGCATCTCGTTCGCGTTGACGTAGAGAAGCCCGGTCGTCGGATCGAACGCCGGCCCGCCCCATTCTCCGCCGCCGTCGACCCCGGGAAAGATGATCGTTCCGCGCGTGTTCGGCGGATCGTACATCCCGCGCGTCTCGTAGGCGCGGAAGAACTTCAGCGCCGAGTCGTGCGCGGCCGGCGTGCGCGTGGTGATCATGTCCGCGGTGAGCGTCTGCCGCACGAACGGCTTCGGCAGGAGCGGATACGGCTGCGTGAGCGCGGCGCGCTCACCAGGCATGCGCGACGCGAAGGTCTTCCGGTAACCGATGGGAAAAAGCGACTGGCCCGTCACGCGGTCCAGCACGTAGACGTATCCCGTCTTGGTGATCTGCGCGACGGCATCCACCGCCTTCCCCTGGCGCGTCACGGTCACGAGCGTGGGCGCGGCCGGGAGGTCCCAGTCCCAGAGATCGTGCTTGACGGTCTGGAAATGCCAGAGGCGCCGGCCGGTTTTCGCGTCGAGGGCGATGATCGAATTGGCGAACAGGTTGTCGCCGAGGCGATTGGCGCCGTAGAAGTCGAAGGAGGGCGAGCCGGTGGCCGCGAAGACGATGCCGCGGTCCTGGTCCACCGTCACGCCGGCCCAGGCGTTCACGCCACCGACGACCTTCCAGGCATCCTTCGGCCACGTCGAGTACCCGAATTCACCCGGGCGCGGGATGGTGTGAAAGACCCAGCGCAACGCGCCGGTGTTCACGTCGTACGCGCGGATGTCGCCGGGGGATGACGGCAGCGCCTCGGGCACCGTGCTGCCCATGATGAGCAGGTCGCCGTAGACGACTCCGGGAGTGCTCGCGCTGATGGAGATGGATTCGCGCGGCCGGTCGAACGCGTTCCGCATGTCGATGTAGCCGCTCGAATCGCCGAACGTCGCGACCGGCTCGCCGGTCTTGCGATCCAGCGCGTAAAGGCGGTAGCGGTAGGTAAACAGCACCCGATCCCCGGTCACCACCACGCCGCGGTGCCGGAAGCGCTGCGGCGCCGGCTTTCCGTAGTTGGGATCGAAGCTCCAGATCTCGCGTCCCGTCGCGGCATCGAGCGCGAACACCCTGAGCTTCGGGCTCGTGCCGTACAGGATGCCGTCGATGACGACGGGGTTCGTCTGCATCTCCGAGCCCTTCCAGGCATCGCCGGTCTCGTAGGTCCACGCGACCTCGAGCTGGCCGACGTTCTCCGGAGTGATCTGGCTCAGCGTCGAGAAGTGTGTGTTGCCCGGTGTGCCGCCGAAGCGCGGCCAGTCGACGGACTGCGCGCCAAGAACGGCGGGCGCGGCGAGCAGGAGGGCTGGGAGGAGGCGCATCCCGGCAAAGCTACGTCAGGCCTCGCCGCTGGTAAGAGCGGAGCTCGATGCGGGATCGCGGCTACAGATACCTGACCCACCACGACGTGCTTCGCTGCCGGTACCCGCGATACCACCTGCACGGCAGATACATCAGCGCGACCACGACGGCCCAGGCGAGATACACGCCCGGCAGGCCCACTCCATACCAGGCGGGAATCGCCGACGGGTCCACCACCGCCGGGATGCGCTGGAAATGTCCGCTCTGGATCATCGCGAGCAGTGAGCCGGTGAGGTGCACCAGCGGGATGTGCAGCACGTAATAGAAGAGCGGGACGCTCCCGTAGACCGAGAGCCAGTCGGCGAACCGGCCCTTCGCTCCCTCGAGCCATGCCAGAGCCACGAGCGCGGGGCCGAGCGTCATCAGCAGGAAGTCCAGCGAAGGCGGATACTTCGTGACGTTCAGGAAAGAGGCGATGGTGAGGCCCGGGGTCGCCTGACCGGACCAGCCACGTGGATCCCCATAGCCGTCGAGCACCCGCAGGACGATGAACACGGCAACGGCCGCGAAGCCGGCGCGCGTCAGCCACGCGCGCCGCCGCGCCGGCTCCCACTCATAGAGCGAGGCGAGAGCCCAGCCGAGCGCGACGACCGCCACCCACGGCACCAGTGGATAGGCCACCAGCAGCACGTTCGGGATCGCGAAGCCCGGGACGTGGAGCACGTGCCATGCTCCCGCGAACGCGCCGAGCGTCTCCGGACGAACTCCATCGAGCAGGTTGTGCCCGGCGATGACGATCAGCGCGAGGGCCGCAACGAGCTTCGGCGAGAGGCTCACCAGCGCGGCCAGCACGATCATCGAGAGGCCAAGCGCCCACAGCACCAGCGCGAAGGCGGGGAGGAGGTCGAAGCTGAATCGCCACCCGATCGGGGTGATCACGAGGTCGAGGACGATCAGCCACAGTCCGCGCGTGACGAGAAACCGGCGCATCTCTCCCACCGGCCGGCCACGCTGCATCGCCAGGCCAACGCCGACGCCGGCGAGCAGCGCGAATATCGGGGCGCAGAAGTGCGTCACCCATCGTGTCGCGAAGAGCGCGACGCTGCCGTGCGCCGCGAGGGCTTCCGGCTGCACGCGCATTTTCGTGACGAAATCACGGACATGGTCCAGCGCCATGAGCACCATGACGCTGCCGCGCAGGACGTCGATGGATGGAAGGCGCGCGGCGCGCGGGGCAGTCGTCGCAGAGGTCATGAGCGCCGAATGTATACAAGGAAGGATACAGCTGCCAGCCGACCGGCGCAGCGTATATTTCACCCATGAAGGCGATACTACTGATCGACCACGGGTCGAAGCGCGAAGAAGCGAACGAGATGCTGGCCTGCGTTCGCGGCATGATCCAGGAGCAGGCGGGCCCCGACGTCCTGATCGGCTACGCCCACATGGAGCTGGCGGAGCCGGACATCGGAGAGGGCCTCGCCGAATGCGTGCGCCGTGGCGCGACCGAGGTCATCGCGTTTCCCTACATGCTCTCCCCCGGCAAGCACGCGACGCGCGACATCCCGCGCCTGGTGTCCGAAGCGGCCGCGAAGTTCCCGGGCGTGACGGTCCGCGTGACGCCGGCCTTCGGCGTCCACGAGAAGCTCGGCGAGGTGGTGCTCGAGCGGGCGGGCCTGCGGCAAACCGTGTCACCCTGACCTCATCCCTGTCATCCTGAACGAAGCGACGGAAGGACTTCGTCCACCGCTCCGCCGGGCGACAACCACCGACCTATGACGACTTCCAGCGCGGCGCACGTGCCGCTGACGGTTCTTTCGGAAGACGAAGCCCTCTTCCGTGACTCGATCGCCGGCTTCGCCGCGAGCGAGGTGAAGCCCCGCGTCCAGGACATGGAGAAGGCGGGCCGGATCGACCCCGCCCTCACGAAGCAGTACTTCGAGATGGGCCTGATGGGCCTCGAGGTCCCCGAGCAGTACGGTGGGGCCGGCGGATCGCTCACGATGGTGACGATCGCCGTGGAGGAGGTCAGCAGGATCGACGCGTCGGCGGCGATCCAGCTCGACGTGCAGAACACGCTCGTCATCTACCCCATCCTCACCTACGCGAGCGAGGAGCTGAAGCGGAAGTACCTCCAGCGCCTCACCACCGACACGATCGGCGCCTACGCGCTGTCCGAGCCATCGTCCGGATCCGACGCGTTCGGCCTCCAGACCCGGGCGGAGCAGAAGGGCGACAAGTGGATCCTCACGGGCCGGAAGATGTGGATCACCAACGGGGCCGAGGCGGAGATCTTCGTGGTGTTCGCGAACGCGAATCCGTCAGCCGGCTACAAGGGGATCACGGCGTTCATCGTCGAGAAGTCCTTCCCGGGATTCTCGGTGGGGAAGAAGGAGGACAAGCTCGGCATCCGCGCGTCGAGCACGACGGAGCTGATCCTCGACGGCGTCGAGGTGCCGG
>CAMLHT010000288.1 GCA_946479895.1 uncultured Gemmatimonadota bacterium
GCGCTCGGGATAAACTCATCCAGGCATGGTGAGCCATACCAGCGGGTTTTCGTGGCGGGACTCATCGCCGCATAGTACGCCACACTTGGCAATCTTCCGGTGACGTGGCGGGCTGGGAGGCTTTCCAGATTCCCGACATGAGATGCTGGGTGTACATCCTCTCCAACAAGAAGGGCCTGACTTATACCGGCCTGGCGCACAACATTCGCGAGCGCCTGCGCGAGCACTACTGGCGACGCAACCAGTTCACGGCCAGGTACCGGATCACGAAACTCGTCTTCCTCGAGTCCCACCCGACCCTCGAGTCGGCAACCCGGCGCGAAAAGCAGATCAAGGGATGGCGCCGCTCGAAAAAGCACGCGCTCATCGAGTCGGTAAACCCGGGCTGGACCGACCTCTCGGAACCGTTCCGCTGAGTCACGACTTCGCGGGATCGGTGGGTGTGCCCTGAAGTCCGCCTGGAAGAGCCTGTCCCGAGCGTAGCGAGGGAACTAGTTCCGAGTGAAACGAGGAACACTGGAGCCGGAATCAGCTCCTGGCCCGGCTACGGCATCGGCTGCCGGTAGGCCGCCGCATAGCGGCCGGTGACGAAGTGCTCGAGCTGTCGCTCGATGTCCGTCAGCAGCGAGCTCGCGCCGTACCGGAAGAGGTCCGGCCGCAGCCAGCGGTCGCCGAGCTCCTCCTTCATGAGGAAGAGGTACTCGAGCGCCTGCTTCGCCGTGCGGATGCCTCCCGCGGGCTTGAAGCCAACGGCATGGCCCGTCTGCTCGAAGTACTCGCGGATCATCCGGCACATCACGATGCCGAAGGGCAGCGTCGCGTTGACGCCTTCCTTGCCGGTGGACGTCTTGATGAAGTCCGAGCCCGCCTGCATCGCCACCACGCTCGCGCGGGCGACGTTCGTCAGTGTGGCCAGCTCACCGGTGGCGAGGATCGACTTCATGTGGGCATCGCCGCACGCCTCGCGGAAGCTGCGCACTTCCTCGTAGAGCGCCTCCCAGTTCCCGGTCAGCACGTGGCCGCGGGTGATCACGATGTCGATCTCCTTCGCGCCGGCGGCGACGCTGGCGCGAATTTCGGCGATCCGCTGGTCCACCGGGCTCAGGCCCGCCGGAAATCCCGTGGAGACCGCGGCGACCGGGATGCCCGATCCCTCGAGAGCCTCGACCGCCGTCGGCACCATCGCGTGGTACACGCAGACCGCGCCCACGGTGATCCCGAGATCTTCAGCGCCAAGGGCCTCGAGCAGCTCGTGCCGCAGCGGATTCCGCGCCTTCGCGCAGAGACGACGCACGTTGCCCGGAGTGTCGTCACCCGAGAGCGTCGTCAGGTCCATCAGCGTGATCGCCCGGAGCAGCCACGCCGCCTGCCACTCCTTCTTCACCGTGCGCCGCGTCGGGAGAGTCGCGGCCCGGCGCTCGACCGCACTGCGATTCACGTGGATCGCGCGCACCACGTCCAGGTCCAGCGGCATGCCGGGATTCCGCTCGACATGGTCGCCGGGCAACGCCCGCGGCTTCCGCACCCGTTCCGGGGACGGAGGCGCATCTGATCGCGTCAGCTCGAGTGTTCGTTTGGCAGTCACGCTTTCAATCTATCCTGAACTGCAGACTGGCACTCCACTCCCACTCCCACTCCCCCTCCCACCGTCACTTGTCCACAATCACGACCGGGAAGCCCGTAGCCCTCAGGGCCGCCTCGACCTTTTCGCGATTGCCCACGACCACGATCGCCATGTGGTCCGGATCGAGATACCGCGCCGCCGCTGCCTGCGTCTGAGCGAGCGAGAGCGCGTTGATGCGGCGGACCCAGTCATTCAGGTACGACGGGGGCAGCCTGTCCCGGAGCGCCGATATCACGTTGAAGGACACCAGGTCGAGCTTCTCCATGTCGACCGGGAGCTTGCCGATCAGGTTGTTCTTCGAGAACTCGAGCTCGCTCTCGGTCACCGGTTTGGGGCTCTTCAGCTCCTGCACCACGCGCAGGTAGGTCATGATCGCCGTATCGGCGCTTCCCGTCGGGACGCTGAACGTCCCCACCAGGGGGGCCGTCTCCGGAATCGGGCGCGCGACCAGCTCCACGCGCGGACTATATGAAAGTCCGCGGTCGGTGCGGAATGCGCGATAGACGCGGCTGCCCGAGCTCACGGTGAAATCCCCGAGCACCGAAGCCAGCGCGTCGATGGATGCCGCGTCGGCGTTGTCGCGGCCGGGCAGCACCTGCGCCGCGACCACCACGGCCATCGCCTGGTTGGGTACGTCGCGAAGGTAGATCGTCGTCGGGCGCCCGGTGGGCTTCGGTACGACCGGGGTGTACGTCGCGGACGACCGCGCCCAGCCACCGAACGCCGCGCGCATGGCCTCGCGTGCCTCCGCGCGCGTCACGTCGCCGGCGATGACCACGATCGCGTTCTGCGGGCCCAGATAGGCCTGCCGGATCGCGAGAAGGTCATCGCGCGTCAGCGCGCGGATCGAGGCGGCGCTCGCGTACCGGGGATACACGCCGGGATCATCGTAGAGCGACGCCTGCGCGATGCGGTTCGCGATCGTGACCGCCGGCATGCGCTCGATGGAGGTGGCGAGGTTCGCCTGCACCCGCGCGAGCCCGTCGGCCGGGATCGTCGGATTCACCAGCATGTCGGCGAGCAGGTCGAGCGAGGGACGCCAGGTCGACTTCGCCGCGCGGAACCACGGCGGGATGAACGCCATGGACGACGTGCCGAGGAAGTCGGTGCCGAGGTCCGCGAGCTCGTCGGTGATCTGCGCGCCCGAGCGCTTCGTCGTTCCCTCGCGCAGCGTGGCGAGCAGGAGGCCCCATGCGCCCTCCTTTCCCGTGGGATCGAGATGCCACAGGCCGCCCGGCCCGTACCCTTCGAAGCCCGTCCGTACCGTGACGAGCGGCAGCTCGTGGTTCTCGACGACGGCGAAGCGCAGGCCGTTGGGCAGGGTGTCGAGCGTGACCGTCGGATAGACGAACGGCCTGGCCGGCGGCACCGTCGGTCGTGACGGCAGCTTCGCGGAACGCTGGGCGACCGCGTGGCCAGAAACGCCGGCCAGCGCCGCGATCATCAGGGTCGTGTGCGCGAGCTTCATGGGACCTTCCGGGTCGCGTTGACGTACGGCAGATCCGGCCGGCTGATCAGGTCCAGCTTGCCGGTCGGGACGATGTTGAGCACGACGCGGTCGGCCGTCATGTACTTCCTCGCCGCCGCCCGCACGTCCTCGGGAGTGAGCGTCAGCGCCCGCTCCACCAGCTGGAAGTTCGCGACCGGGTTGCCCTGCATCATCAGCCCGTCGGCGATCATGTCGCTCTTCACGAGCACGCTCTGCATGTCCGTCAGGGTCTGGAGCCGGTACGACGCGCGCCACCGGTCGAGCTCCTTCGCCGTCACGCCCTCGGTCCGGATCGACGTCGCCACGCTGTCGAACAACCGCTCGGCTTCCGTCGCCGAGCCACTGATGACCATCGCGAAGTGGAGGAGGCCGGACTCCTCGAGGTCGAAGTTGGTGTTGAATCCCGGATTCATGAAGCTCGACAGGCGCCGCTCGGTGATGAGCAGGCGGCGCAGCCGCTCCGACATGATCGAGGTGAGCGCGAGGGCCGCCGCGCGATCGGGCGCCGCCGACCTGGCGCCGCGCCATACCACCCACAGCTGTCGCTGGCCGGATGGATGCTCGACCACGATGCGCTTCTCACCGGTGAACGTCCCGACCGCCTTCGGCTGGACGACGGGCTTCCCGCGCGGGATCGGCGCGAAGTGCTTCGTGACCTGCCGGCGCGCGACCGCGCTGTCGAAATCCCCGGCGATCACGAGGACGGCGTTGTTGGGAACGTAGTACCGCTCGTAGAACCGCCGGAGATCCTCGACCGTCGCCCGTCCCAGCTCCTCCTGGAGCCCGATCACCGGGTGCCGGTATGCGCCGTCGGAAAACAGCGTCTCGTAGACCGCGTCCGCGCCGGCCATCGGCGCCTGGCTCATGATCTCGCGGTATTCGTTGCGCACGGACTCGCGCTCCAGGTTGAAGCGCGTCGAGTCGAGCGATGGCGACAGGTTCGCCATGCGTTCCGCCTCGAGCCACAGCAGCATCTCGAGCTGGTTCGACGGCGCCGTCGTGAAGTACTTCGTCCAGTCCGAGCTCGTCGTCGCGTTGTACCGGCCACCCGCCGACTGCACGATGCGGCGGAACTCCCCGCTCGGCATGTTGGCCGTTCCCTCGTCGAGCATGTGCTCGAACATGTGCGCGAGACCCGTGAGCCCATCGGCGTCGTTCTTGGCTCCGGCGTGATACCAGAGCTGCACCGCCACGATCGGCGAGGAGTGGTCCTCGTGGAGCACCACCCGCAGGCCGTTCGGGAGGGTGAACGTGGTGTAGGCGATCTTCGGAACGTCGACGAGCGCCGGTCGGGGGGCGGCGGACGGGCGGGTGTTCTGCGCACCCACCTGGGCGGCCGCCGAGAAGAGGACGGTCGCCAGGGCCACCCACGCCGGCGGCCGCGGAGCTGAGATTCTCATGGTGCTATTCTGAC
>CAMLHT010000289.1 GCA_946479895.1 uncultured Gemmatimonadota bacterium
CGCGAGACACGCGGTGGAGACGGCGGCGGCGATCGCGGACGCGAGCAGCATGGTCAGGCGGCGGGAGGTGGTCATTGGTGAGAGAACACCCCCAGCGGGGGAAACCGTCACCCCCGCGGCCACGAGTTCTTGCGGAGTTCTGACAGCGGCTGCAGCCGCCCGCCCTAGACTCGGTCACATGAGCAGCGCGGTGAGGATCGACCCAGGTGCACACGTCCCGATGGCTGGCCCCATGGCCCCAGCCGACGCGGGGCTCGACATCGACCGCCGCGCGGTATGGGGGGAGCGGTGCCTGCGGATCGGAGCCGCGGCCTGCTTCATCGGTCATGGCGCCTTCGGCATCCTGACGAAGGAGGCGTGGGTTCCCTACTTCGGGGTCGTCGGGATCGGGCGCGACGGCGCTTATCTGATGATGCCGATCGTCGGCACGATCGACGTTGTGGCGGGACTTCTCGTGCTGTTCTCCCCGCGACCGTTCGCGCTGGCGTACATGGTCGTGTGGGGCATGTGGACGGCCCTGCTCCGCCCGCTGGCTGGTGAATCCTTGTTCGAGACGCTGGAACGCGCCGGGAATTACGGCGTTCCGCTCGCCCTGGCGTTGCTGCTGGGTATCGGCCGCGCCCCGCGGGCGTGGCTCTCGCGGCGCCGGCTCAGCCTCCCGATCCCGGACCGCGCGCTGATCGGGCGCGTCCTCCTCGTGACGACGGCGACGCTGCTCTTCGCGCACGGGGCGCTGCAGGCGATCACGCGAAAGCCTTCGTTCGAGTCGCTGTACGCCGTGGCAGGCGTTGGCCCTTCCAGCATTCCGCTCGCCGGATGGCTCGAGATGACCCTGGCCATCCTCGTCGTGATCGTCCCCGCGCCCGCGCTCCTCGTCCTGATCGCGCTGTGGAAACTCGCCACCGAAGCGCTGTTCCCGATGTCCGGCGCGCCGATCTGGGAGTTCGTCGAGCGCGGCGGCAGCTACGCCGCGCCCATCGCGCTCGTGATCCTCTTCGGCCGGTCCGCCTTCACTCCCATCAACCTCACACGGAGCTCCCGATGACTCTCGGCACCCTGCTCGTCGCGTTCGGCCTCGCCGCTGCCCCGCCGCCGGCGGACTCTCTCGTATCCGCCGACTCGGCGATGGCCCTGCTCAGGAACGGCGGCTTCACGATCATGTGGCGTCATGCCCAGACGGATCGATCGATATCGGACATTCCGGGAGAGAACACGGAGCGCTTCCAGCAACGGAACCTGACGGACGTCGGCGTCGCAACGGCGAAGACGGTGGGCCTCATCTTCAAGGCGCGCGGCATACCGGTTGGTGAAGTGATGGCCAGCCCCATGTATCGGACGCTGGAGACCGCGCAATACGCCTTCGGGCGGGCGACACCGACGGCCCTCCTGCGGACGATGGATCCATCGGCCGCCGAGCGCGCACTGATTCTCGCGCGGCCCTCGCCGGGAACGAATCGCGTGCTCGTCACGCATCACTTCATCATCGAGCGCAATGCGCCCGGTATCCGCCCGGGACAGGTCGACGAAGGTGAGGCGGCGATCGTGAAATCGGATGGCCAGGCGCTGCGGACGATCGCGGTGATCAAGATCGCGGACTGGAAGCGACTCGCCCCCGAGCCGGCCGAGCTGAAGCCGTCGCTCCAGGTTTACCCCGCTCCGCAGTTCGCGCTGTCCGGCGTGTCGCAGGAAACGGCGGCGATGCTGCACAGCGGTCGCGGTCACGTCGCGCTCTCCTACGTCCAGGCATTCAATGCCGGCCGCGACGCCATGCGGGCATTCTTCGAAAACTACGCTGTCGCGGATACGGCGCGGAGCTTCGACCAGCGGCTGGCGACCTACGAACAGCTGAGAAACGAGCTCGGCGCGCTGGCCACGATCACCGGCGTCGAGCCGGTCGGGTCGGACTCGATGGCGATCGACGCCCGGATGACGACGGGCAAGCTGGTGACGATCACGCTGCGCCAGGAGAGCACGACCCCGTACCGGTCCGTGTCGATCAGCTTCCGCACGCGGGACGGAGGCTGATATCGCGGACGATCGGCCTCAGTCGAGACGGTACCCGGCTCCGCGGACCGTCACGATGTAAGGCCTGGCGGCGTCTTCGTTCAGGTGCTGGCGAAGCGCCGCCAGGTGAGTCTCCACCGTCCGGGATTCGGTCCCGGCCGCGTAGCCCCACACCTCCCGGAGCAGGCGGGCGCGCGAGACGACCCGTCCGCGCTGCCGGATGAGCGCGGCGAGCAGGTCGAACTCGCGGGGACGCACGGGAAGCTGCTCGGTGCCGCGGCGCACCGTGCGCGCCGCGAGATCGACCGTCAGGTCCCCGACCGTCACCTGCTCGAGCACCCCGTCGCTTCCGGTCGCGCGCTTCAGCAGGGCTTTGACACGGGCGAGGATCTCGAGCAGCCCGGTCGGCTTCACCACGTAGTCGTCGGCGCCGAGCCCGAAGCCTCTCAGCTTCTCGTCCTCGGCCCCCAGCGCCGTCATGATGAGCACGGGCATTTCATGCCGCGTCTCGCGGAGCCGCTGCAGCACCGTGAATCCGTTCATGCCGGGCAGCATCAGGTCGAGGATGATCAGCGCCGGTGACTCGCGGCGGGCCAGCTCGAGCCCCTCGGGCCCTGACGGCGCGACGATGACCTCGTACCCCTCGACCTCGAGGTTCGCACGGAGGGTCTCGGCGTAGCTTCGGTTGTCCTCGATGAGAAGGATGCGGCTCATCAGGCGACCGGCAGGTGAATGACGATGCGCGTGCCCACGGGTGTGTCTTCGATGGAGACGTCACCCTTGCAGGCGCGAACGATCTGGCGGACGACGGCGAGGCCAAGTCCGCTGCCCGTCCGCTCCGAAGTCCGGTCACGGTCCATCCGCTCGTAGGGCTCGAAGAGCCGCGTGCGATCGGCCGCGGGAATGCCGGGCCCTTCATCCTCGACCACGATCCTCGCCCGGATTCCGTCCCGTTGCGCGCGCAGGCGAATGCGCTGCCCGGTCGGCCCGTACTTCATGGCGTTGTCGACCAGGTTGACGAGGGCCTGATGCAGCAGCGCGCGGTCCGCCATCACGCGCAGCTCGTCGGGCGCGTCCGTCTCGAGCGCCTGGCCGGCGTCGACGAGCGCCAGGCTCACGGACTCGGCCACCGACTGCAGCAACCCGCCGACCTGCACCGGCTGAAGGCGCGGCTCGATCCCCACCGCGCCGGACCGGGAAAACAGGAGCACGTTGTCGACCATCGCCTTGAGTCGCCTGGCCTCTCGCAGCACCGACGCAGTGAGCGACGCGCGCTCCGCATCCGATCGCTCACGCCTCAGCGACAGGGTCTCGCTCGCGAGCAGTATCTGGGCGAGCGGCATGCGCAGGTCGTGCGAGATGCCGGCGATGAAATCGGATCGGGCGCGAGCCAGTGCCAGCTCGCGCCGTGACGATCCGACGGCGAACAGACAGACGATGATCGTCGCGAGGATCAGCATGCCGTTCCAGGCAAGGCGGTCGTGCGGAACGGGTGTGAGGAGCGCGAGCGACACCTGGTCGCCCAGGAGCGAGACGTAGACGCGGAAATCGTCCAGCGGCTCGGGAAGGACGGCGGTGCCCATGTACGGCCGGTCGGCGACGGAGCCGAAGATGTTCTCCGACCCCGCCGATACGCCCATGCCGAGGGAATCCAGCTGGACGAGTCGCCGATGCCGCGCGACGTGCTCGGCGTGGATCGCCTCGGGCGCGTCGTGCACGAAGACGGGCGAGGCGACCGCCTGACGGCCGGAGGCGGCCGCTCGAGCATCGCGCGGTACAGCCGCGAAGAGCACGGAGGCGAGTCCGGCCACCGGCATGGTGGCGCCGTAGATCGTCGCTGTCGCGCGGCCGGCCGGCGCGGACTGCGCCATAGTCACGACGGCGTAGCCGCGCACTATCTCGACGTTCGTTCGCGGCGCGGGTTCACGCCGCCCGCGGTCGATCCCGGTCCGGCTGATCCGGGTCAGGATCGAATCCGGCACCGCATCCAGCGAGCCGCCGCGCGACGAGGCGAATCCTCCGGTGCCGGAGGTCGAGGCGTCGAACCGGAAGAAGCGCGAGATGGGGAGCGTCTCCCGGCATCGGCACGCCACCCGCTGGCGCTGTGCGCGCTCGAGGTCCGCGAGGACGTCGACTCCAGCGACACCCGTCTGCGCGGGGCCGATCGCTTCGGCGAAGAGGAGGCTGAACCTGGCCGCGCCGAGGTTGGCGATCTCCGCCGCCTTGTCCTGCGCGAGCGACCGGAGTGCATCCCGTCGCATGCGCTGGTCGTGGATGAGCCTCGCGGTCGACCAGAGAACCGCGGCTCCGAGAATCGCGGCGAGGATCCACAGCCAGTTACTCCAGAGCCGGAGGCGGGTCGGCTTCAGGTCCCCGGAGGCGGGCGTAGACATCGAGGGAAAGGCTCGCCGTCCGGGACCGCGCCGTCAACCGGCGCGGTCAGCTCTTGCGAAGTTCTGACAATCCGGGGCTAGAAGAACACCGGCTCGCGATACGCCCCGAACACGTCCTCGAGCGCCCGG
>CAMLHT010000290.1 GCA_946479895.1 uncultured Gemmatimonadota bacterium
CGCCTCCGGCAGGATCTCGTCGAGGGTCTCGGCGATGGCGTCCCGGAGGTCCTTCTCGGCCCCGCCCTTCCCGTCCGAGCCGATGAGCTCGACGTCCAGCGCGTCACGCTCGGCGACGTCGGTCGCCTTGTGCTTCCGATCCTTGAGGTCGGCCACCTTCGCCTCGAGCTCCGCCGTCCGCTCGCGCATGATGCCGCGGAGCTTTTCGGTCTGGCCGCGGAGCTCTTCCTCCGAGACCTTCTGGAGACGGGCGTACTGTTCGTTGATCGCGTCGACGATCGGCTGGATGCGCTTCGCCTCGCGCTCGTGCCGCGTGCCGAGAACCGCGCTGATGACTCGCTTGAGCATGCTTATCCTCTACCGGTACAACCCTTTCGCCGCGATGTAGTCCGCGACGGCGGGTGGAACGAATCCGTGGATCGATTGCCCGGCGCGGATGCGCGCCCGGATTTCGGTCGACGACACGTCGATCCGGCGCGTCTCGAGCTGGCGGAAGCCGTGGCTCGCCGCTGCCGCGCCGACCTCCGCCTCGTCGCCTCTCCGCACCACGACGATCTGCGCGAGCCGGGCAATCCGGTCGGGCTCGCGCCACAAACCAAAGCTTTCGACGACGTCCGCGCCGACCAGGAAGAACCGTTCGGCATCCGGGTACCGCTCGGCATACGCCGCCACGGTATCCACGGAGAAAGATAAACCCGGCCGTTCGGCCTCGATGGCGTCCACGGCAAAGCGCGGGTCGTCGCCGATCAGGCGGCGGACCATCTCGAGCCGGTCAGTGGCCGAAGCGCCGGCCTGGCCGACCTTCAGCGGCTGAATGGCCGCGGGGATGAAGACGAGGCGGTCGAGCTCGAGCCCCTCGCAGGCATCGACAGCGATCAGCAGATGCCCGACGTGCGGAGGATCGAAGCTCCCGCCGAGCATGCCGATGCGCATGGTCAGCGGGCCGTTATGGTATCCCCAGCGGTGGGCGGCTTGGCGGCTGCCGCGGGCGGCAGCGGGCAGGCCTTGATGACTTCCTCATCGGCCGGGTACTTCGCGCGGATGGCCGCGCAGACCTCGGCCATCTCTTCCTTGTAGCTGAGCACCTTGTAGGTGTCGACCAGCCGCAGGGCGGCATCACGGGCGCGCGGCGCGTCCGGCCAGCTCTCCATCACCAGCCGGAAGTAGAGAATGCCGGAATCCCACGCCTTGTCGCGGAAATAGTACATCCCGGTAGCGTAGTTCTTCTCGGCGAACATGGACTCGAGGACCTTCACCTGCGCCGCGATCGAGTCCTTGAGCGTCGTGTTCGGATAGTACGTCGTCAGGGACGAATACGTCGCGAGCGCCGCGTCGCCGTAGCTGGCGTCGCGGTCCGGCCGGGTCCACAGGCTCTGGTACGAGCGAGCCTCCTGATACAGCGCGCGCTCGGCGAGCGAGTCGTCGGGATACGACTCGAAGATGCGGTTGAACGCCTGGGCGGACCGGACGTAGTCGCGCTGGCGCTGCCTGGCGAGGCCCAGGTACCAGAACGAGCGGGCCGCCAGCGTGTCGCGCGGCGCCAGCTCCAGCGTCAGCTTCTCGAACCCGGCGGCGGCGTTGTCGTACTTGCCGCGCTCGAACTCGCGAAGCGCGGCCGCGTAGAGCGCCTCGTTCGTCGGGAAATTCTTGAGCTGGAACCCGGTCCGGCATCCGGCGAGCGCCGCGAGGCCGAGGATCGCGAGTTTCCAGGAAAAACGATGCATATCGGGATTGGTACCCGTCACGAAGGCAACGGTTCGTCGTCGGTGGCGGAACAGAAGCCGGAAAGTAACGGCCCGCGGGCGCCGCGTGGGGTGTTCAGGCGACAAATGCCGACTTCGGTTGCGGGCGCGAGGCCAGTCGGTCCGGCGGGAGCGCCTTGAAGAAGTCGATCGTCCGCGCCAGTCCGTCGCGGAGGTGGATGGCCGGCTCCCACCCGAGGATCCGCTTCGCGCGGGTGATGTCCGGCCGCCTGACCTTCGGATCGTCCTTCGGCAGCGGGAGGCTCTCGATCGCCGACCGGGACCCGGTCATCTCGATGACGATCTCGGCGAGCTGGCGCACGGTGAACTCCCCCGGGTTGCCGATGTTCGTCGCCTCGGCGTCGCCCTTCAGGTAGAGACGCCACAGCCCCTCGACCTCGTCCTCCACGTAGCAGAAGCTGCGGGTCTGCGATCCGTCGCCGTAGATGGTCAGCGGGGCGCCGGTCAGCGCCTGAACGATGAAGTTCGTCACCACCCGGCCGTCGTTCGGCTGCATGCGCGGGCCGTACGTGTTGAAGATCCGCGCGATCCGGGTGTCCACGCCATGGTGGCGGTGGTAGGCCATGGTGCAGGCTTCGGCGTACCGCTTGGCCTCGTCGTAGACGGACCGCGGGCCCACCGAGCTGACGTTGCCCAGGTAGCTCTCCGGCTGCGGATGAACGGCCGGGTCGCCGTAGACCTCGGAGGTGGACGCGAGGAAGAACCTGGCCCGGTTGGCCTTCGCGATCTGGAGGAGGTTGTGCGTCGCGTACGACCCGGCCTTGAGCGTGGCGATCGGGTGATCGAGATAGTCCACCGGGCTGGCCGGCGACGCAAGATGGAGGACGCCGTCCACCGCCCCGACCTCCAGCGGCTCGGACACGTCGGCACGCAACAGCTCGAATCGCGGCTCGTTGCGCAGCGACGCGAGATTCTCCTCGCGGCCGGTGATGAAATCGTCGACGCCGAGCACCGAGTGTCCTTCCGCGATGAGGCGATCGCAGAAGTGCGACCCGATGAATCCGGCGGCGCCCGCGAGCAGCAGCCTCATTTCGACCGGATCGCCGCGGTCATCGCTTGTAGAAGGCGCGGACGGCCGTCGCCACTTCCTCGAGCTGGGCCTGTGTCAGCTCCGGGAAGATCGGCAGCGAGAGCACCTCGCGCGCGGCCTTCTCGGCCTCGGGCACGCTGCCCTCGCGGTAGCCCAGGTACGCGAAGCACGGCTGGAGATGCAGCGGCAGCGGATAGTAGATGGCGGAGCCGACGCCCTTTTCCTTGAGAAACGCCTGGAGCTCGTCGCGGCGCTCGACCCGGATCGTGTACTGGTTGTAGATCGACTCGTTTTCCTTCGCGACGAACGGCGTGGTCAGGCCGGGAATGCCCGCCAGCGCCTGGTCGTAGAAGGCGGCATTGGCCCGGCGCTTCGCGCTCCAGCCCTCGAGGTGCGGGAGCTTCGCGCTCAGCACCGCCGCCTGGAGGGCGTCGAGGCGGCTGTTGTATCCGACCTCGTCGTGAAAGTACTGCTTCGCGCCGCCGTGCACGCGCAGGCGCCGGAGGCGCTCGGCGATCCGGTCGTCCTGGGTGACGATCATCCCGCCGTCGCCGTAGCCGCCGAGGTTCTTCGACGGGAAGAAGCTGAACGTTCCGATGGTGGCCACTTCGCCGGCCATGCGCGTCACGCCACCGATCGTGCGACGGGCGCCGATCGACTGCGCCGCATCCTCGATGACCGGCAGGCCCTTCGCCACCTTCGTGACCTCCTCGACGGGGGCCATCTGGCCGAACAGGTCCACCGGGATGATCGCCTTCGTCTTCGGCGTGATCGCCCGCGCGATCGCCTCGGGCGAGATGTTGAAGGTCTTCGGATCGATGTCGACGAACACCGGGGTCGCGCCGACGTTGTGGATCGTTCCCGCGGTGGCAAAGAAGGTGAACGGCGTGGTGATGACTTCGTCGCCGCGCCCGATGTCCAGCGCCCGCATCGCCAGCAGGATCGCGTCGGTGCCGTTCGCGCAGCCGATCGCGTGCTTCGTGTGGGACAGCTCGGCGACCTGCTGCTCGAGCTCTTCGACGGCGGCTCCCAGGATGAACAGCTGGGAGTCGACGATGTGCATCATCTTCTCGACGACGACGTCACGGATCGTGGCGTGCTGGGCACGCAGATCCAGGAGGGGAACGGACATGGATATGATACGGTTTCTGAGGGACCGGCCCTGCGGCCGGGATCATCCAATCTACATGGGCGGAATGCTGATTTCGCGGCCGGTCTTCGCCGACTCGTAGATGGCGAGGATCAGCGCGAGGGACTTCATCCCTTCGCGGCCATCCGTGTCGGGGTTCGCGCGGCCGCGGAGGACGGCGACCACGTTGCGATAGTAGCCCTCGTGGCCGAAGCCGTAGACGGTCGGCGGGTTGGTGTTGATCGCCCCGGTCTCGACGAGCTTGTCGTCGTCGTCGTACTCCGCGAACGACCAGTGCTCGACCTTGTTCACCGACGTGCCGCCGATCTTCACGGTGCCGGTCTCGCCCATGAGCGTGATCGACCCCTCGAAGTTTCGCGGATAGGTCAGGACGTTCACCTCGATGACGCCGATGGCGCCGGACCGGAAACGGAGCACGGCGGCGCCGGAATCCTCCGCCTCGATCCGGCGGGCCTGCGTCGCCGTCCTGGCCATGACGGAGTCCACGGGCCCAACCAGCCACTGGATCAGGTCCACGTAGTGCGAGGCCTGGTTCATGATCGCGCCCCCGTCGAGCGCCCACGTTCCACGCCACGGCTCCG
>CAMLHT010000291.1 GCA_946479895.1 uncultured Gemmatimonadota bacterium
CGAGCACTCAGGACTTCTGCAACGTTTCGATACAACGGGCGAGCCCTGTCGCCGAAGCCGATCGGGGCATGTTCCGTAATGATTCCTGTGATCACCGCTCGCGCCGCGCGAGTACACGCAACCGCCATCGCTGCCCGGGAGACACCAGTGAAGCTCGATACACTCAGCGCCGCATCCCTGCTCTCGGTCATTCTCCTGCCGTTTCACGTCGGCGGTGACATCGCCCTCGGCTTCGACCGCGGCGGGCCCGGGCTCTTCTTCGTCGTCGCTCCCATTCTGCTTGCCCTTACGTGCGGAGCGCTGCTGCTCGCCGGGCGACGCTCGGGATACATCATCATGTTCCTCGGCGGGCTCGCGGCGCTCGGCATGCCGCTGATCCACCGGAACAACGGCTTCACCGCCACGGTCGCCAGGTCACCGGGAGGCCTCTTCTTCATCTGGACCCTCGTCACGCTCGGGGTCACCGGCGGCCTCGCGATGATCCTCTCCGCACGCGGGCTCTGGCAGCTCCGCTCGACCAGCGCCGGCTCGCCCTGACCTTCCGGGCATGAGTCCGAATGGACCGGCAGCGAGCTCCGGAGTTTCCCTCGCGAGAAGCCGCGATCCCGGGCTATCATCAACGGGTTGCATGTACCCACGATAACGCGGACGAAATTGTCTCGGGCTTTTCTGCGTGACGATGCCGAGGGCGAGATGCCCCGCCGGCACTACGACCTTCCGGAGCGGGACGACCCGGACTACGATCGCGCCGCGGCGCGGGCGCTCCTCGAGGCTGCCCGCGTCAACGAAACCCAGCTCGCAGAGCGCGCCACCGGATACTACTGGGGCGAGCCGAAGCTCCGGGCGCATGTCCAGCGGATGCTTGCCGAGGCCGAGAAGGCGGGAGACGACCGACTCGAGCAGGTCGCGCGGCGGTTCCTCAAGTAGGCCGAGCCCGCCTGGGGGGCCGATCGCGCGGCGACACTGGCGCATGTCGATTCCGGGGCGTCGCGTTCGACGTAGTCGCAGAGGAAGCCACTTCCCAATCCGGACCAGGATCGATCATGCCACGACTACTCGTCCACAGCTTCACGATCTCGCTCGACGGCTATGGCGCTGGCCCCGGACAGACCCGGGAGGCTCCGCTCGGCGTCGGTGGTGAAGACCTTCACGACTGGCTGGTCGACACCCGCACCTTCAAGCGCATGCAGCGCGTCGACGGTGGCAGCACCGGTATCGACGAGGACTTCGCCGCGCGCGGCTTCGTGAACATCGGCGCCTGGATCATGGGTCGCAACATGTTCGCCTCAAGTCGCGGTCCGTGGCCCGACGACGGCTGGCGCGGCTGGTGGGGAAAGAACCCGCCCTACCACAGCCCCGTGTTCGTCCTCACCCATCATCCGAAGCCTTCGCTGGAGATGGAGGGCGGCACGGTGTTCCACTTCGTCACCGAGGGGATTCACGCCGCGCTGGAGCGCGCCCGCGACGCCGCCGGCGCGAAGGACATCCGCCTTCTCGGCGGAGCGTCGGTGATCCGGCAATACATCCAGGCTCGCGCCGTCGACGAGATGCACCTGGCGGTGTCGCCCATGTTTCTCGGCTCCGGCGAGCACCTGTTCGCCGGCCTGGATTTGCCGGCGCTCGGATATCGGTGCGGAAGGTCCGTCGCGGGCGAGAAGGCGATGCATTACGTCATCGAGCGCTCGGCGGTCACTCCCGAAGGCAGGGGGCATCCCGCGAACTAATCGACGTGAGTCTCGCGCCGCGCACCGATGTGTCCCGGGGCGGCTTTTGGTGCGGCGGCGACGGAAATGACGGTCGGCCGACCGGCAGATGCGGATATCCCTCCCGGTTCCAGGCTATTTTCGCAGGATGGAGCAACATCGCATTCGGGACTTCCGGGTCGTCGTCGAGAACACCCGCCCCGACATCGCGACCGCTGACGTCCTCGCCAGGCTCGACGAGGCGCTCGCGCTCATCGAGCAGTACCAGCCCTGGCGCCTTCGCCACCTGCGGCGAGACCTGCGACAGATCGCCATCGTGCGCTTTCCCTGTCGCGGCGCCTACCTGCCCGAAGAGCGGACCTGCATCGCCGAGCTCACGTTCCTGGCGCGGCGCGACATCACCGCCGCGCCGGTGGCGTCGTCCATCGTCCACGAGGGCATGCACGCCCGCGCGCACCGGATGGGCGTGCGGCCCTCCCGCGACATGGCGCACGAGGAGCGGATCTGCCGCCGCGCCGAGCTCGCGTTCGGACTCGCGCTCCCTCCCGCGCTCGGCGCGCCGGTGGTCGAGCGGGCGCTCGCGAGCCTCGAGCTCGATGACCGGGACGTCGCGCCCGTGGTGGACTGGTCGGAGGCGATGCGTCGCCAGGCCGAGATCGATGAGGCGGCCCGGCGCGGCTCGCGCTGAGCTACACGTTTCCGGGAGGCGCGCTCTCCTCCGGGTCGATCCGCTCCTCGTCCAGCAGCGCTTCCTCGTCGATGGCGGGTAGCCGCACCATGTCGGCGGCGACATCGCTCGCGCGAAGCGCGCCGTCCACGATCGGCACCCGCTCGACCTCGACGTCCGACGAGTTGTCCGTCCCGGACCCGGCCCGCTCGATGAGGTCCTCGTTCCTCAGGCCCGTCGCGGCGGCGACGGCGTCGGTGCGCGGATTCCCGTGCGACGGGACCTCCTTCATGGCGGCCACGTCCGCGATCACCGCCCGCTTTTCGCCCTGCTGGAGCTGCACGGCCTCGATCGGTACCTGGTGACGGACGCCGTCACGCTCCACCAGCACCTGGCTCACGCGAAGCGTGGCCGTGTCCACCAGCAGCTCGACGACGCGGCCCACGCGCGCGCCGTCGGCGCCGACGGCCTCCCATCCGCGGATGTCGGGATCGCCCTTCACGATCTCGACATCGTCCAGCGCGCGGAGCGGCATCGCGTGGCTGCCACCGATTTCGTTGTCCTCGACTCTCGACATGCCCTCTCCCGTGGAAGTTGACCCCTTCATGGCCGTCACAGCGGCGGCTTCGTCGAGTCCGCCTTGGTCGCCGCATCGGCCGGCTTCGCCCGGCCCGAGTCGGCCGACGTCGACGCTGCCCTGGCCGAATCGGCCGCGGCCGCTTCATCCCCGCCTTCCGGTCCGCCCTTGTTGAGCGCGAACCAGACGGCCGGAATCAGCAGAAGCAGGAGCCACGCCCACTTTCGCGAGCGCCGAGCCTTTCGCTGCACCCTGATCTCCGTCACCTGTCCCCTCCCGTTGCCGTTCGATTTCGAGGCACCTCGTTACGGCGCCTGCATGGCTCGAGGCAAATGATGCGCCGGGAGCGGACGGGTGTGCTTGTTGCCTGACCACGTGGCGTGAATGCCTTCCGGATCGACGCGCGCCGCGCGACGCTGCTGGTGTGCCTGGTGGCAGGCGTCGCCGGATGCAATCGCGGGCGCCTCGAGCGCGTCGACTCGCTGACGACATCCCCGCCCTCCGTCGCCGGCGTCGACGGGCATCTCGGGGCCACGCTGGACTCGATCGCGAACGACGCCATCGTGCGCGGCGTGGCGTCCGGGGTCGCGATCGCCGTCGGCCGCCACGGCCGCCTGATCCACCTGCGCGGCTACGGCACCACCGACTGGGGAATCGGATCCGAGGCGGTCACGGACTCGTCCCTGTTCGACATCGCCTCGCTGACCAAGGTCGTGGCGACGACGCCGGCGGCCATGATCCTCGTGGAGGAAGGCAAGCTCGATCTCGACCGCCCGGTGCGGCGGTACGTGCCGGAGATGAAGGCGCGCGCCAAGGCGACGATCACGTCGCGCATGCTGCTCACGCATTCGGCGGGCTTCGAGGCGGGAGCGCCGCTCTACCGGAAGGCGCGCGGACGCGCCGCGTACCTGCGCGAGCTCGACAGGCGGCCGCTGAAGTACAAGCCCGGCACGGGAGGCATGTACAGCGACTGGGACATGGTCGTGCTCCAGGCGGTCATCGAACGGATCGCCCGGCAGCCGCTCGACTCCTTCGCGGCTCATCGCGTCTACGGCCCGATGGGAATGCGCGACACGCGATTCACGCCCGACCTCACCGACGCGCGGCTTCTCTCGCGCATCGTGGCCACGGAGATCGATACCGCTCGCGGCGGCCTGCTGCGCGGCGTCGTCGGCGACCGGAACGCCTGGGCCCTCGGCGGCGTCGCCGGTCATGCCGGGCTATTCAGCTCGGCGCGCGATCTCGCCGTGTTCGCGCAGATGCTGCTCGATGGTGGCTACCATCAGGGCCGCGCGCTGCTGCATCCGGAGACCGTTGCCCGATGGACCGCGCGGCAGATACCCGGGTCGAGCCGGGGCCTCGGATGGGACGCCCCGGCTCCAGGCGCGAGCTCGGGACGCTATTTCTCACCGCGCAGCTTCGGGCACACCGGCTACACGGGCACCTCGATGTGGATCGATCCCGAGCGCAGCCTGTTCGTGGTGCTGCTGATGAACCGGATCAACTCGCGTGGCTCCAGCGAGGGCCACATCCCGCTTCGCCGCGC
>CAMLHT010000292.1 GCA_946479895.1 uncultured Gemmatimonadota bacterium
ATAGCCATGCATTTCACTTCCTCGACCCGTGGATGGTTAGTCATCGCGGCGCTCAGCGCCGCGATGCTGGCCGCGCCATCGGTCGGGGAAGCACAGTCAGCCAGACCCTTCGCTGAATTCAGCACCTCGGCGCTGACGCTCCGCGATTCCGTCGTGGCGGTCGCCCGGGCCCAGATCGGCAAGCGGTACCGGACCGGCGGCATGTCGCCCGAACGGGGGTTCGACTGCAGCGGCCTCGTGAAGTACGTGCTCGAGGCGCTCAAGGTCGAGGTGCCGCGCACGTCACGTGAGCAGTCGCGAATCGGTGCGGCGGTTCCGCGGGATACGACACAGCTCCGCCCCGGCGACCTGCTCCTGTTCGGGAAGCCCAGGTCGGGCGTGTCTCACGTCGGCATCTACGTCGGCCATGGCCGGTACATCCACGCGAGCAGCGTGGCGGGCCGCGTGATCGAGAGCCCGATCGAGCGCGCTCCCTCGACGCTCATCAAGGCATTCAAGAGCGCGCGCCGGGTTCTCTCCGGTGGCGATTCCGCCGTGGTCGCGACGGTCGCCGGCACCGGCGGCCAGTAGCCTAGGGCTTCCGGACCGGAACCGGGCCGATCGCTCGGCGCCCCACCACGCCATCGGGCGTCACGGTGATTCCCGTGGCTGGAAAATCCAGCCGGCTGAGCGAATCGATGATGGCACCCGACCGACCGGACCAGTCCCACAGCACGACGCCGGGGGCGATCTGGATGGTGGACGCCAGCGTTGCCGAGCGGACCCTGCGCGGCCCGTCGATGTCGAGACAGGCGACCACCCCGCGGTTCATCGGCTCGCTCAGGCTGAAGGTGCCGTAGTTCACGAAGTTGCCGAGCGAATAGAGGACGAGCGACGAGTCCATCCACTGGCCGGCGCGAAGCACGTGGGGGCCATGGCCGATCACCGCGGTCGCGCCGGCGTCGATGGCGGCTTTCGCGAAGGCGACTGGATTGCCGCGCAGCGTTCCCACGAACTTCTCGTCGACGTCCCGCGTGCGCTGCGCGGCCGCGCCCTCGGCGCCGAGGTGCATGGTGACGACGACCGTTCCGTAGGTTTCGACGGCCCTCGCCACGTGCCTGCGCACCCCCGGCAGGTCGCGCGCGTTGGGAGAATCCGAGGCGGTATAGAAGCCGAGAAAGGCGACGGTGTCACCGCGCGCCGTCACGACAGGAGTGGCGAGGGTATCGGCACCGGTGACCAGAACGCCGGCGGAATCCAGCAGCATCCGGGTCGTGAGCAGCCCGTCGTTGCCCGCGTCGTGGGAATGGTTGTTCGCCAGGTTACCGATGACCCGGGCCTCGGGAGCGCCCAGCCTGCGAATGGCGCCCGCGGCAGCCGGGGGTGATCGGAAGGCGTAGCAGCTCTTCGAACGGGGCCCGCATTTCCTGGTGGCCGGCCCCTCACCGATGGCACCCTCCACGTTGACGAGCACGAGGTCGGCGTCTGCGAAGAATGCCTGGAGTGGCGCGAGCAGCGAATCCGGATCGTCGCGCCGCGCATAGCGATTCCAGAGGTTGGCCGCCGCATTGCGGGCCCAGACCGAGTCGAGGTTGCTCCCGAGGGTCACGTCCCCGCCGGCGCAGAGGCGGAGCGGGCGGCGGGTGGAGTCCGCGGGGGCGGCTTTGGCGATCAGGGTGTCCGGGAGGATCTGGCGAACCGTGTCCCGGACCTGAGCCGACGCCGGGAATGCGACTGCCGCCGCGAGGATTGCGGCGAGAAGGGTCTGCCTCACGCGCTACCGCTGCTGAACGACGGCGTATCTACCGTAAGCATCAACCGTCCAGCATGGAGACACAAACGCGCCAGGCGGCAGAGTCCCGACGATATTCGGGCACCTTCTGAGCACCTGCTCGTATCCCCGACCCGTTCCGAAATTGGCCAGGACGCGGCCGTCGGAGAGTACCACGGTCGGATAGTACGAGAGCTGGACGACGGAAGCCGGCGCCTGCGGATCCGGTGGCAGCCCCGTCGAGTTGGGGACCGGTGTGCCGGGTGTGTTGGTGATCGGCAGCCCGGTGGTGTTCACGACGACCGGCTGGGCCGCCGGCGACAGGGGGATGATCCCGGTTCGGACCGGCTTCTTTGCCGTCCCGGTCGCGGGCGCGGCGGCGACCTGGCCCGTCCGGGGCCGCGATTCGGTCTGGGCCTGTGCGACGCCAGCCGTACAGGCGGCGACGAACGTTCCAGCAACGACGATTGTCCGACGATTCATCGATCCTCCCGGGCTTCCACTCAAGGTAATCCCGGGGCGTTCATTAGTTCCGTGTCGCGAGGCCATGACTGAAACCCGTGCGCCGGGCGCGACGTTCGGGTGTTCGGTTCTGGGACGGCCAATCCCACAGCCGCGCAGGAACCGTTGGACGACGGCTGATCCGCATGCCGTAAGTCGTTGCGATACAATGCCTTAAACTGACGGGCGCCGGGCATGGTCCTTCCCTTCCCGACCATGCCGATCACACCGTGATTCGGGCACCGAAGTCATCGACCTATCCCAATCGCTCTTCCCGTGGACATCAAGCGCGAACCGAAAAAGAACACCAGGAAGTACATCGCCTACGGGCTCGGCCTCACGGCAATCGCTGCCGTGACGGTTGCCCTGGTGAACCTCAAGCCGGCCGCGCAGTCCGTCGACCGCCAGATCCTCATCATCGACTCGGTCAAGCGCGGCGACATGATTCGCGACGTCAGCGCCCCGGGCACGCTCGTGCCGGAGCGGGTGCGCATCGTGACCGCCCTGACTGCGGGCCGCGTGGAGGAGCTGCCGCTCCGCCCGGGCGCGAACCTCCAGCCGGGCACGGTCATCGTCACGCTGGTGAATCCGGACGAGAACCTCCTGATGCTCCAGTACCGCCAGGCTCTCGGCCTCGCGATCTCGAACCAGGCCAACCTCCGTTCGAGCCTCCAGCAGCAGCAGATGACGCAGGAAAACATCATCGCCGCGGCCCGCACCGCCTACAACAACGCGGTGCGCAACGCCGCGGTGCTCGACTCGCTCGAGAAGCGGGAGAAGGGCCTCGCCTCGCGCAACGAGATCGCCGGCGCTCGTGACGCCCTCAACGAGGCGAAGACTCGTCTCGACGTCGAGCAGCAGCGCTACGAGGAGATCAGGCGGTCGGCGGCCGAGCAGATCCGGCTGAACGACGAGCAGGTGGCGATGGCGAAGGCGATCCTCGACGAGCAGACGCGCCGCCTCCAGTCCATGCGCGTCACCGCGCCTGAAGGCGGCGTGCTTCAGCAGCTCGGCAATCCGCAGCTCGAGTACGGCCAGTACGTGCAGCAGGGCACCGAGCTCGCGCGCATCGCGCAGCCGGGCCGGCTGAAGGCGATGCTGCGCGTGCCTGACGTGCAGGCGAAGGACGTCGCGCTCAACCAGCCGGTGACCATCGACCTCCACAACAATTCGACCGTGAAGGGTCACGTCATCCGCTTCGATCCCGCCGCCCAGCAGGGCAACGTGCTCGTCGAGGTGGCGATCGACGAGCCACTACCCGCCGGGGTGCGCGCCGAGCAGACCATCGACGGCCGGATCGAGATCGAGAACCTGAAGGACGTCCTTTCGGTCGGGCGGCCTTCGTACGGCACGGCGCCCGGCACCGTCGGCCTCTGGGTCCTGACGCCGGACGAAAGCGAGGCGACGCTCGTGCCGGTCGAGCTGGGCAGCGCGTCCGTAAGCGCCGTGCAGGTCAAGCGCGGTCTCCAGGCCGGACAGAAGGTCATCATCTCCGACATGTCGTCGTACGACGACGCCACCCGCATTCGCATCAAGAAGTAACTCGGCGCCGGTCACCGCCGGCAACGAGAGCCAGTTGTTTCTCACCCACACCCACAGACCCATGGCTTCCGAGTCCAGGACGTCGCCCACCGCGCCTTTCACGCCGTCGACCGACACCAAGTCGCTGATCCGGCTTTCCGGCATCAAGAAGGTGTTCTACACCGACGAAGTCGAGACGCACGCCCTCCAGGACATTCACCTCGAGATCCAGCCGGGCGAATACGTCGCGATCGAGGGTCCGTCGGGGTGCGGCAAGACCACGCTGCTGTCGATCCTCGGCCTCCTCGACACCCCCTCCGACGGCGAGTACATGCTCGCGAACGAGGCGGTCGCCAACCTGACGGCGTCGGAGCGCGCGCGCATCCGCAACCGGCAGATCGGCTTCATCTTCCAGGCGTTCAACCTCATCGGCGACCTGACGGTCTACGAGAACGTCGAGCTGCCGCTGACGTATCGCGGCATGTCGGCGGCCGAGCGCAAGCAGCGGGTGACCGACGCCCTCGAGCGCGTGGGCATGAGCCACCGCATGAAGCACTATCCGGCGCAGCTCTCCG
>CAMLHT010000293.1 GCA_946479895.1 uncultured Gemmatimonadota bacterium
GAACCCCTGCGAACCTCTGCGGTAAAAAAACCCTACCCGAAGAGTCTCTCCACCACCGCCCAGGCCAGCAAGGGGACCATGATCTCGTGGTGCCCGGTGATCTCGTAGCCCTTCCCGCCCTCCAGCGTCGGCCGTTGCACGACGTTCATTCGCGGCCGGTAGTGGCGGGTCATGTCGAAGTCGGCGGTGATGAAGCCCGTCGGCTTTCCGCCGCCCAGGTTGCGGGCGATGGTGAGCGCCTTGAGGAACACCTCCGGCATGATGACCGCGCTGCCGAGGTTGAGGGCCACGCCGCCGTCGTGGAGGGAGGTCACGACATCCGCGAGCCGGCGGAAATCACGATGGCTCGTGTCTCCGATGGCCGCCCCGCTGGCCGCCGGATGCTGGTGGATGATCTCTGCGCCGAGCGCCGCGTGGATCGTCATCGGGCGGCCAAGGCGGTAGGACTGGAGGAGGATCGACATCTCGCCGCCGGCGAGGTCCGGGTGCTCGCTCAGCGCGCGGCCGAGCGCCTCACCCATGCCGATGCCGTCCCGCATGCCGGCGGTGAACGCGGCGTTCATCTCGCCACCCGTCTCGTTGGCCATGCCGAAGGTGCCGTCGCGAAGGCCGGTGGCGACGTCCTCGGAGGTCGCGCCGAAGCGCGCCAGCTCGTAGTCGTGGATCGCGGCCGATCCGTTCGTCGCCACGTGGGTGACGATGCCGCGCTTCATGAGATCGACGATGACCGGAGCGAGGCCAGTCTTCACCACATGGCCGCCGAGCATCACGATCACGCCTTTCTTCGCGCGGACCGCGGCCACGGTCGCGTCCACCACGGCGAGGAAGTCGCGGGCGACGAGGACGTCGGGCAGGGCAGCGAGGAAGTCGCCGAACGACCCGCCTGCCACCGGGGGCGACGCGAATTCCTTCGCGCTGACCTTGTTGGGCCGGCGCGCCACGGGGACGGTGCGAACCTTCGAGAGATCCGCTTCGGGTTGCCTGGGAGTGCTCAGTGCGGTGGGGCCTGGAGGAGACTACTTCGTGGGCGGGCGGTAGTTCCTCAAGTATAGGTTCAGGCCGCCGAAGGGAAAGTTCGGGATCTTCGCCTTGATCTGGAGGACGAGCCTGCGGTCATCGTCGGAGATCCAGATCCGGGCGTCGCCGCCCTCGGAGAAGATGCCTTTCGCCTTGATCACCGGGTGGATCACGATGGCGTCGAACTCGCCGGCCGGAACCTTGATCCGCTCGCGCCCGAGCACCTGGATGCGGATCGGGTTCCGGTCAACCATGAAATAGTTGTTGAAGTTCGTGTCGAGGCCCACCCGCAGGTCGAGCGTGCGGATCAGGTAGAAGATTGACGCCTGGTCCACCGGGCGCTCGACGGTGATCACCGTGTCGGCGCCCTCGATGTAGAGGCGACGCTCGGGGTAGAACTCGTAGTTGCGCTTCCGCTCGTAGTTCGCCTCGTGGACGTCCTCGCGGTAGCGCAGCGTGGAGACGGTGTTCACGTCGATCCACGAGTCGTACTTGTCGTTGACCCGGAAGCCCGGGATCCCGCCTCGCGTGGTGAACTGGGTGTGCCACGCCGGCCGGCCGCGAACCGTGTCGAGCGCGAGGACCTGGAGGGTCGCGCTGCCGCCGAGCGGCCCGACGCGGATCTGGTAATCGAGAAGCTCGCCGACGCCGAAGGGCGCGCGCTGGCGCGATTCGGGCGCGCCCTGAAGCGCCACGCGCGACGAGTCCTGCGCGCGCGCGCGGGGCGCGGTCGCGAGCAGTGCCAGCGCGAGGGCGGCGACGGCGTTGATCACGCGCGTCGCGTGGGGCCCGTGGCCGGCTTCGCGAGCGAGCCCGCGGTCCGGCTGAAGGTGAAGAGCGCGCGGGCGTCGGCCCACGGACGCACGCGGGATTCGCGGGGCCGGAGGTCGAAGCGCTGCGTCGCCGTGACGGCTTCCACGCGCCGGGCATGTGCCGCGGCGCGCAGGAGCAGCTCGGCGTTCGCCGCCCACCCGTCGTTCTCGACGACCGGCGAATCGCCGCGCGCCTTCACGAGGTCGCGCAGCACGGAGATGCGGAAGAGGCGGAGGGTGCCGAACGGATCGCTGATACCGGGCACCTCGAAGAGCGCCGGCCGCACGACCCGGTCCGACCCGAGGATGCGGATGGTGCCGCGGCGCGACATCCAGCCCGAGAACCGGCGCAGGCGCTCGACGGGCTGGGGCAGCTTCCCGTCGGCACGCTCGCCGACGATGATGTCCGCCCCGCCCTCGAAACGCCGGGCGAGCTCGGGGATGTCGTCCGGCTGGTCGGTGAGGTCGCCCTGGAGGACGATCATCGCGTCCCGGCGCGGATATCGGGTCTTGTTCGTGACGTGGCGCACCAGGGCGTCGAGCGCCGCGGCGTAGCCCTGTCGCTTCGGGCCCCCGATGATCGTCATCGGTAGGACGTCACCGTAGGGCGCGAGCGCGTCCCGGGTGCCGTCGGTGCTCCCGTCGTCGTATATGACTACCTCGTACTCCCGTGAGTACTCCTGAAGCACCTTGCGGAGCTTCCAGAGCACCAGTCCAACCGTGGGAGCCTCATTGAAAACTGGAATGCAGATGTACAGCAATGCCGAACCTCGTGGGGGACCCGGGCTGGACCGCATGCGAAAGCTATGTGGCTTCACCCGCCGGAGCCACGTCATGATACACCCGATCGGGACGCGTGGTCCTGCCGCGCGGCGGCGCACGATGGCCGCGCTGGGCGTCGCGGTCGTCCTCGGCGGGTGCGTGACGCGACCGGCGACGACGCCGAGCGTGCCGGACCTCGACAGGGGTCCCATCAATTCCGCCGAGCTCGCCCGCGACCTGACGGCATTCGCCCATGACTCGATGCGCGGCCGGGAGGCGGGCACGCCCGACGCGAATCGCGCCGCGTACTTCATCGGGGCGCGGCTGGCCGAGCTCGGGCTCGAGCCGGTGGGCGACAGCCTGTACTACCAGCGCGTCCCGATGGTGCGGCAGGTGATCACCGATGCATCGCGCGTCCTCGTCACGCGCAACGGAGTGGCGCGGCGCGTCCGGATCGGGGACGAGGTGGCGCCGATGCTCAGCCTTGGCGACGGACAGCCTGAGCCGCGCCGGACGGTGGACGCCGCGCTGGTGTTCGCCGGATATGCGATCACCTCGCCGGCAGCGGGGCGGAACGACCTGGCGTCGGTGGACCTGCTGAACAAGGTGGCGGTGATCCTGCACGGCGCTCCTCCGGGTGCAACGGGCCCGCTTCGAGATTCATTGAATTCCGACAACGAGCTCGGGCAGCAGCTCGCGCGCGTGGCGCTCAAGCAGCCGGCGGCCATCGTGATCATGATGACGCCGGACGCGGCACGGCTCTACCGCCAGCTCTATCCCAGCCTGATGCGCGACGTGCGCGGGGAATTGCTGCCCGTCGCGCCGTCGCTCGCGGGCCTCGAGATCCCGCTGCTGCTCTTCGGCGAGGCGAAGCGGGGGTCACCGTTCCTCCCGCCCGCCTGGCCCGCTGACGACTCGCCGCAGGCGCTCGGCACGACGCTCACCGCGACGATCGATGTGAGGCGCGAAAGCTTCGTCGGCTACAACGTGATCGGCCGTGTGCCGGGAACCGATCCGGCGCTGCGATCCACGTACGTCGCCGTCGGGGCACATTACGACCACGTGGGCGTGCTGCCCGTTGCCGGGGGCGACTCGATCGCCAACGGTGCCGACGACGACGGATCGGGGACTGTGGCGCTGCTGGCAATGGCCCGGCGCCTGGCCCGGACGCCGACGCGTCGCTCGACGCTGTTCATCTGGCACGCGGCCGAGGAGAAGGGGTTGCTGGGATCGGCGTACTTCACGACCCATCCCACCGTCCCGATGGATTCGATCGTCGCGATGCTGAACGCGGACATGATCGGACGGAATGCCGGCGACCAGCTGTACGTCGTCGGGCCGCGCGCGACGCCGGCTCGCCAGTCGGAGCGGCTGGGCGCGATCGTGGACTCGGTGAACGCCCTGTCGGCTTCGCCGTTCACCATCGACCGGTCATGGGACGTGTTCGCGCACCCCGAGCAGGTCTACCAGCGGAGCGATCACTTCAACTACGCGAAGCGCGGCGTGCCGGTCGCCTTCTTCACGACAGGGCTGCATGCGGAGTATCACGACGTCGGGGATGCCGCGGCCCGCATCAATTATGAGAAGCTCCGCCGGGTCACGTCGCTGATGCTCGAGGTGGTGCGGGCGGTGGGAAATGGTGGCGCCCGTCCGCGATAAGCGATAAGGACCGCTCGGCTGCGGCTGTGGGGGGGGCGCGGCCCCGCCGGGGGGGGGGGCGCCGGCGAAGGCCAGCACAGACCAGACGAGGACGACC
>CAMLHT010000294.1 GCA_946479895.1 uncultured Gemmatimonadota bacterium
TACTTCGTGTTCCAGAACACGATCGAGTTCCGCGGCGTGCCCTTCCTCTGGCTGCCGGACATCTCGCTGAAGGATCCGTACTACATCACCCCGATCGTGATGGGCGCGTCGATGCTCGTGCTCTCCTGGATCGGCATGCGGGCGGGCCCGCCGAATCCGCAGGCGAAGGTCATGGGCTACATGATGCCGGCGATGTTCACGATCATGTTCCTGAACTTCGCCTCCGGCCTGAACCTGTACTACGCGGTACAGAATCTGATTGCGATTCCCCAGCAATGGCTGCTCACACGGGAACGCGCGAAGGCGGCGGTGAACGCGCCGGTGAAGACTCCGCCGGTCAACAAGCGACGGTAGGCGCTGCCGCATGCGCGTGACGTACATCGGACACGCGACACTGCTCATCGAGATGGGCGGGCTGCGGCTGCTCACCGACCCGAACTTCGACCCGAAGCTGGGGAAGATCCTCCCGCGCGTCTCGGCGCCGGGCATTCCCCTGGACCAGCTTCCCCAGCTCGACGCCGTGCTGCTGACCCACGCGCACGCGGATCATCTCTCGTTCGACTCGCTGGACCGTCTCCCGAAGTCCACGCCCGTGTTCGCGCCTCCCGCCGTCGCCACCTGGCTCAACCGGCTGGGATATCGACACGTCAACGCGCTGCCCCCCGGGGAGGAGCTGACGCTCGGGGCGCTGCGGATCAACGCGGCCGTGGCCACCCACCGCGGCAACCGGTACGGTTTCGATCGCTGGCGGGCGGACGCGAGCATGTACCTCCTCACGTCGGACGCCGAAAGCTGTTTCTTCGCCGGGGACACCGCGCTGATGGAAGACACGCACAGCCTCGTCGAGCGGCACCTCTGGGAGGCCGGGCGAACGCTCGACCTCGCCCTGCTGCCGATCGGTTATGCGCCCTGGTGGAAGCCGGGCTTCCGGAAGGGACATCTCACCCACGAGGACGCGCTTCTCCTGTTCGAGCGGCTGAAGGCGCACGTGCTCGTGCCGTATCACTGGGGCACGTTCCGGCACGTCACGTCGACGGCGTACGATGCCATCAACCGCCTCCGCGTGCGGCTCGAGGATCACCACCTCGCCGACGCCGTCCGGATCCTGGAGCCGGGGCAGTCCATGGCGTTTCCCACGGTGGCGTGAAATGACGCACGGCGCCGCCGCCGCGATTGCCGGCGCCGGGGACACGATCGTCGCCGAAGCGACGCTGCCCGGCCGCGGAGCGCTGGCGGTCATCCGATTGAGCGGCTCACGCGCGCAGGAGATCGCCCGCGCCCTCTGCGATCGCTGGCCGGAGCGCCCCCGCACCTCGACGGTCGTGCACCTGAGCGACCCGCGTGGCGTCCCGCTCGACGAGGCCGTCGTGGTCCGGTACGACGCACCGGCGTCGTTCACCGGCGAGGATGCGGTCGAGATCACGACGCACGGCGGATTCACGGTGCCGGCGACGGTGGTCGCCGCCCTCATCGAGCAGGGCGCCCGTCTCGCGCTGCCCGGCGAGTTCACGCGGCGGGCGGTGCTCAACGGAAAGCTCGACCTCCTGCAGGCGGAAGCGATAGGGGACCTCGTGGCGTCGTCGTCGCGCGCCGCACAGCGCCTCGCGCTGGAGCAGCTCGACGGCGGGCTGTCCCGCCGCCTTCTCGGACTTCGCGCGGACCTCCTCGAGCTCGAGGCGCTGATCGCATACGACATCGACTTCCCGGAGGAGGACGATGGGCCGATCCCGCGCGAGCGCATCGACGGCTCGCTCCGGAAGCTGCTGCGGTCACTCGACGAGCTGCTGGCGACGGCGGATTCGGGAGAGCTGGTGCGCGAAGGCGCGCTCGTGGTTCTCGCGGGCGTGCCGAACGCTGGAAAGTCCTCGCTCTTCAACGCGATGGCTGGCCGGCGCCGGGCGATCGTCACCGACGTTCCCGGCACCACCCGCGATGCGATCGAGGTCGTCGTCGACGCCGGGAAGTGGCCGCTGCGCCTGGTGGACACGGCGGGGCTGCGGGAGACCCAGGATGAAGTCGAACGGATCGGCGTCGAGGTGAGCTTCGAGTATCTCTCGCGCGCCGCGGTCGTCCTCGCCTGCGGCGCGAGCGATGACGAGATCGAGGCCGCGCTCCAGGCGATCGGATCGCGCACCAGCGCCCCGATCGTCAGGGTGCGAACGAAGGCGGACCTCATGCCGAAGAGCGGCCGGCCCGGCTTCGGCGGTGTCGAAGTGAGCGCCGTGACTGGGGCGGGGCTCGAGCAGCTGATCGAACGCATCGTCCAGGCGCTCGACGCCGCCCACGACGTCCCGTCGGACGCTCCGGTGCTGACCCGAGCGCGCCACCGCGAGCGAGTCGCGGCCGCCCGGTCCGAGCTCCTGGCCTTTCAGCAGGCGTGGAGCGAGAGCGAAATACCACCCATCGTCGCCGCGGTGCATCTCCGGACGGCAACCTCGGCTCTCGAGGAGCTCGTGGGGCGGGTGGACGTCGAGTCGATCCTCGACGAGGTCTTCAGCCGCTTCTGCGTGGGGAAGTAGGACCGCCGGCCACCGCTAGGCGGTCGCCACCGCCGCCGAGCTCAGCGATTCGATCTCCAGCGCATTCGCACGAACAGCCCAGTCGAGGCCGTGCGCATCGATGGCGGCCTCGACCATCTTCGAGCCGAGGTAATAGCCGCTTCGCTCGGGAAGGACCGAGCGATTCACCGTGCGGGTGATCTCGCTCACCCCGTCCGAGAGGTACTTCAGGCGGAGGCCAAGCCCTTTCCCGTCGATCTCGGTCATGGCTGCCTGTCGAATCACCGGCTCGAGCTCCCGGATGCGGCTGAACTGCTTCCGCTGATAGCCGAAGTACTCCCAGGCCGCGTGGCCGGGGGACACGGCGCGTGACGCGTTGACGGCAAGGCCTTCGTTCACGAGATGCTCGCGCAACGTGACGCGGCGTCCGGTATCCCAGTACGAGTAGTAGCCGTTCGACTCGGCGATCGCGTCGCGCATCTCCGATCGGCTGGTGGGCGAGGTGTAGCGCACGGCATGGGTGTACTCGTGGGCCAGCCAGAGGGGGAGCAGCTCGGCATCCAGACCCAGGCCGTCGGTCGTCTCGTTGGCGACGCCGGTGAAGTGCTCCAGGGCGAGGAAGGCCGCGCCCCGGCCGTCCACGACGAGCTCGCCCGCGTTGGCCGCTCCGACGCCGACCATCAGGACGACGTCCACGTCGACATCGGCGCCCAGGGCTTCACGCGTCTGCATCTCCGCGGCGCGGGCGATGGTCACGATGTCGGTGCGCTCGAGCATTGCCCTGAGATCGCTTCGGTCGGCCGAAACGGTCGACCGGACGATGTCCAGGAAGTGGGGGCCAACCGGCTCGATCACGTAGTTAAGCCAGTACGCCTCGAGGAGTCGCCGGTGCGCGTCGAAATACCGTTGGTAGGCCGCTACGGGGTCCGAGCTGTCGAGAAGTGCAAAGAAATCAGGCAGCAGGTTGATCAGCATTCGGCGGGGCGCGGGATGAAACGCTCGTTTCGCGACCTCAAAACGTGGCGAGAAGATAGCGAGTCGTTCGGGAAATGGCATGGTTTTTCCCTTTCCAGTCCCCGAGGAACAGCAACAAAAGGCGGGGGCGGCAGATGACGACGCTACAGCAAATCGAACTTCAGTGCCCGATCTGCGAGACACGGTTTCGCTCGCAGACCGTCGTATCGACCAATTCGTTCGGCGGGAAGCGGACCGACTTTCACGAGCGCGCCGCCGGAACCCAGCCGTTGCCGTTCCTGATCCACACCTGCAACCGCTGCGGCTTCTCGGGGTCGGAGCGCGATTTCACGGAAGACGTGGAAGTCTCGCCGGTTCTCAAGGAGCGCGTCTGGAACGAGCTGGCGCCCGCGATCAGCTCGGGGTCGATGTCGGGCTCGGAGAAATACGAGGCGGCGGCGAAGGTGGCTGAGTGGCAGGGGATGGAGCCGCGCCACATCGCCGACCTGCTGCTCCGCGCCGCCTGGTGCTGCGTGGACGAAGGCGACATCGAGGCCGAACGCTTCTTCCGCCGCAAGGCAGCCTGGAAGTTCGAGGAGTCGCTGGGCAGCTTCGACGGCGTGGGCCGCGAGGAGCGGGCGGTGCTGACCTACCTCGTGGGCGAGCTGTGGCGCCGCGTCGGCGACGGGAAAGAGGCGAAGAAGTGGTTCGATCGCGTGGCCGGCGAGGTCAGCGACGGCCAGACCCAGCAATGGGTGATGGATGCGGCCCGCCAGCAGCGGGATTGTCCCCGCGAGTGGTTCGGTTGATG
>CAMLHT010000295.1 GCA_946479895.1 uncultured Gemmatimonadota bacterium
AAACAAATTGTGATGTTACCGTGTCTCTATTTCCTGATACAAGAGTTTCGCTTCGTTGCGGGGAGTAACCGCTGGGGGGGGCTACAGTAATCGGTGTCGCCCCCCTCTGCGTTTCCTCCGCGAACCTCCGCGATCCTCTGCGGCAAAAATGCTGTTTCTCTACGCCCGCGCGTCCATCGCCACGCCGGAGGTTGTCACGGCCACCGGAACACACTCGACGGCACCGTCCTCTCGCGCGTCCGCTCGATGTCGGCCGGCTCCCTGAAGAAGAACTTCGTGTTGTCCGCCCCCGAGACGCGGACCTCGAAACGGCGGCCCGCCGGATTGCCCGCCAGCGCCACCGCGAAGTCGGCCCGGAACAGTCGCGCCGATCCCCGCGGGACCGCGGCCAGGATCGACAGCCCCGCCGACGATGACAGCGGGCTGCGCGAGCCGAACGGCACGTCGCCGGCGTAGAGCCGGCCGAAGTCCGCGAACGCGGCGATGCCGAGGTCGCCGTACTGCGTCACGGGACCGAGCACCCAGCGGCTCTCGGCGCGGGCGACGGCGCGCTGGCCGCCGACGATGCGGGAGTTGCCGAAGCCGCGCACGCCAGACCGCCTGTCGTCGAGCCCGAGGTTGAAGGGAATGCGCTGGTGCCAGCCGCCGCTCCACTCGACCGCGCCGATCAGCGTGTTGCGCTCGCTCGTCTTGAAGTACTGCGCCGCCCGGCCGCTGGTGAGCATCCCGTCCCAGGTGCCCGTGTCGTTGGCGCGCCGGCCCTCGCCCTGGAGCTGGAGCCGGAAGACGGAATAGCGCCCGACGATGCCGAGGTAGAGATCGGTGGCGAGAAAGATGTCGTCGTCGCGCGAGCCCAGCACCGAGAGGCTGCGGCCGAACATCGTGCCGAGCTGGAATCCCGCCGGAATGTCCTGCGTCGCGCGCAGGGCGTCGAAGCCGCGGCGGCTCTTGAAGGTCAGGTCGCGCACCCCCCAGAGCACGTTGGCGCGGGCCATCCGGTGGTTCCGGTACCGTCCCCGCAGGGTGGGATCGGTATCCTCGGCCAGGCCGTCCGGCGCGATGATGACCGGCGCGATGGCCGGCATGTCCTCGTCGCCCGACAGCGATGCGCCGAGCAGCGTCAGGCGTCCCGGCGGCCCGATGCGCACCACGCCGCCGATGTCGAAGAACTTTCGCTCGACGGGTAGCGCCCTGTTCAGCGTCGAATCGGTGGGGAACTCGATGTAGTCCGAGCTCGAGCCGGTGCGCATGCGCCAGGCAACGCGCTGGATGTCGGTGTAGAACGGATGCGACGACTCGACCAGCCACTGCTCGCCGAGCGACTTGCGCTCGACCTCGACCTCCAGGGTGTACGGCCGCCCGAAGACCTGCTGGTGGCCGTATCGCAGGCCCCATTCGTCGCGATATCCGTCGCCCTCGCGCCACGAGCCGGCGAGATAGCTCGACGTGCCGTTGATGTTCGAGCTGCCGAGGCGCAGGGCCTTCACGCCGCTCGCGCTCGCAGCCCCGCCGACGATGATCGAGACTTCGTCCACCGTCCGCACGTACAGCGTGATCCCGCCGTCCGCCGACGGCACCGCGGTCACCGAAGCATCGGCGAGGAACGACTGGGCGCGCAGGATGCGCTCCGACTCCGCCCGGCGCAGGTCGGTGCAGACGTCGCCTTCCCGCAGCAGGATGAAGTTCCGGATCACGTCCTCGCGCGTCGTGACGTGCAGCGCCCGCGAGACCTTGTTGATGATCGGAACGCGATTCATCCCGGCGACGGTGGGCGCCGAGCTGAGGACGACGATGTCGTCCACCCGGCGGCCTTCGCAGGTCGCGAGGGTGTCCGACTGGGCGCGGAGGGCGCCGGAGCCGGCAAGGACGAGCGATACGGCGACCGCGGCTGCGAAACGCGGAATGGCTACTTCCCCATCCGGCGCTTCAGCTCCTCGAGCTCCGCCTCCGCGTTGGCCTGGTGCTCGGCGCGCCGTCGCGCCCGGCCCAGGGCGTCGATCTCGTTCGACACGGCCGTGCCCTCGAAATCGAGGTCGGGGGACGGCGTCGCGATGGGCGGCGCGAAGTCGCCGGTGCCGGACATGGCCGCCTTGAGGTCGCGGGTCATCGCCTCGACGTCCGCCTCGGCCATCCGGACCTCGTCCTCCTGCACGGCGACCTTGCGGCGGAGGAGCTCGACCCGCTCGCCATGGGTCGCCACGAACCGGTCGGCGATCGCCACCGTCTCGGCGTCGTTGATGTCCAGGGCCATCTGCCGCCGGCGCTTCACGGTTTCGAGCTCGCGCTCCTCGACCGCCAGCCGCGCGCGATCCTTCTCGAGGCCCTGGCGCATCTCCGACAGGCCCATCTTCGCGTGGATCAGCGTGTCGCGCATCTGCGACGCCGTCTCGCGGCGGTCGGACGGCGGGGTGTGCCGGTTCATCAGGTCCTCGAGTGTCTTTCTGAAGTTGTCGAAACCCACGGGTGCTCCTCGAGCTCCTGGCGTCTGGCTCCAGCGCCGACGATTGGTTTACGATGTATCATCACTCGCGCCACCACAAGCGAAGCCGGAATAATCTCGTGCGAACCGCGCCAACCGTTGCCGTCACCGCGACCTCCGAGCCGGGGAAGCGCTATCAGGAGATTCGCATCCACAAGGCCTATACGGACGCCTTGCTCGGGGCGGGCCTGATTCCGCTCGTGGTTCCACCCATGCCGGCCGCGCAGGCGAAGGCCCTGCTCGATTCGGTGGACGGCCTGGTGCTGACCGGCGGCGAGGACGTGGATCCGGAATACTTCCGGGAGCCGCGCCATCCGGCCACCGGATCCCCGCACGCCCTGCGCGACGAATGCGAGCTCGCGCTCGCCCGCGCGGCGTTCGAGCGCAGGATGCCCACCCTCGCGATCTGCCGCGGGATCCAGGTGCTCAACGTCGCCATGGGCGGGTCACTGGTGCAGGACATCCCGACCCAGGTGCCGGGAGCGATCCGCCACAGCGCCGAAGCCGCGCGGTCGGAGCGGGTGCACGGGGTGAAGGTCGACGCCGGGAGCCGGCTGGGCGGCATCGTCGGGTCGACCGCGATCGCGACGAATTCCTTCCACCACCAGTCCGTGGCGCGGCTTGCATCCGGGCTGTCGACGAGCGCTACGTCCGAGGACGGCGTCGTCGAGGCGGTGGAATCCACCGACCCCGGCTGGTGGGCGGTGGGGGTGCAGTGGCATCCCGAGGAGCTGGTCGGAACTCCTGACGACTGGGACCGCCGGCTGTTCGCGGCGTTCGCCGAGGCCATCCTGTCATCCCGAGCGTAGCGAGGATGACAGGGGAGATCAGCTCATGCGACGCCAGCGCGCTTCGTCCCGCACCTGGCGCATGAGCCGCTCCGGCGTGTTCAGGTTGGGGAACAGTAGCGAGTCGCTGACCGAATTCAGCGCCGACCGCAAGAGCCCGAATCGCTCGGCCGCCGTCGCGTACAGGGTCGTGAGGCCGTAGAGCTCCGACAGCTTGTGATCGGCGGCGAGCTGGAAGCCCTGGCGACCCAGCTCCTCGAAGTAGTCGATGTCCGGTCCGCCGCGGCGCCAGCGCCGCTGCTCGATGTGATCCGGAAAGAGCCCGCTCAGCCAGAGCGCGTAGTTCCCGAGGTGCGTGCGGACGAGGAAGCTGCGGTTCGCGTCCGGATCGTTGACGTCGTCCACCAGGTCAACGAGCGCGGTGTACGTCTCGTCATCGGCCATGCCGATCCGGTTCGCCCGGCCGGCCATCCCGAAGTGCACGACGATGGACGTCACGTAGTCGGCGATGCCCCGATCGTCCTCGCCCGCCCCGCGCAGCGCCTGCCGGATCATCACGTAGGCGAATAACGGCAGCGAGGCGTGGGCGCCGGCCGGAAGCTGGAGCAGCGCGGTAGCGAGGCGCGGATCGTCGAGCACCGCGTCGAGCCCTTCGTCGGCGACCCGGCCCTCGATCGCCGCCGGCTCGTCACCCGTCAGCCGGGCGAGGAGTCGCACCGCCAGCTGCGCGTCGTCGCGCGTCATTCCCAACCGCGTGTTCGCGAGAATCATCGCTCAACCTCCGTCTACTTTCGACTACCCCAATGTCGCGTGGAAGTCACAAGGCAGGACGTGAGCCACAGTACATCTACATGTGAATTCTGTCACGAGGATTTTTCTGGCAGTCGGAGAGGGGGAGTGCCAGTCCTTTCCTGAACATTTTTCGCTCTCGGCTCGGCTGCGGGGGGGGGGGGGGGGGGGGGGGGGGGGGGGGGGGGGGGGGGGGGGGGGGGG
>CAMLHT010000296.1 GCA_946479895.1 uncultured Gemmatimonadota bacterium
GACCTGACGGCGCAAAGTCCGCTCTACACCGCGCCGTTCACCGTGCCGGTCGATGAGCGCGGCGTGCGCATCGCGGCCCGCGTCTTCGCGCGTAACGGACGCGTCTCCGCGCCGCGGGCGGCCACGTATCGTCGTACGTCGCTCGTGGACGCGGCTCCGGACCGCGGCGACCTCCAGCCCGGACTCGTTTACACATACCATGAGATCCAGGCTCGCCGGGTCGTCGCGCTCGATACGGCTCCCGTCGTTCGCGAGGCGATCGTCCAGGAAATCGCCCGGCGCGGCGACGAGCGGCCGGAGCGCTACGGCATCCGCTTCGAGGGATTCCTCCGCGTCCCCGCCGACGACCTGTACGAGTTCGCCCTGACGTCCGATGATGGCTCGACGCTCACCGTCGCCGGACGACTCGTGGTGGACAACGACGACTTTCACGGCGCGGAAGAGAAGACCGGAATGATCGCGCTGCGGCGCGGCCTGCATCCGTTCGTCGTGCGGTACGCGCAGGCGACCGGGGGCGCCGAGCTGTCGCTGCGGATGCGGCGCGGCGATGGAGCGTGGCAGCCCGTGCCGCGAGACTGGCTCCTTCACGCACCGCGCTGACCGATCGAATTGGACATAACGACACCACGCCCACAGCTTCAGCCATGCGCAAACTCGTCCTCCTCGGCACGCTGCCCGTCCTGGCGATCGTCAGCCCGCCGGCAACCCGGCCCGCGACCCCGCCGGCCGCCGGTCCCCGCTTCGAGATTTCCTTTGCCCGGGCCGTGCATCCGGCGCCGATCACCGGCCGGGTGTACGTCGCCATCTCGCGCACCTCGAGTCCCGCGAGCACGCCGATCAGCCAGGCCGGCGAGACGGGCGTTCCCCTGTTCGGGCTGAACGTCGACGAGCTCGCGGCGGGAAAGCCCGTCGTCATCGACGCGACGACGACCGGTTATCCCGTCACGAGTCTCCAGGACATTCCGGCCGGTGAGTACTGGGTACAGCCCTTCGTGAACGTCTACACGAAGTTCGCGCGCGCCGACGGCAAGACGGTCTGGCTGCACATGGACCAGTGGGAGGGCCAGAACTGGAAGCGCTCCCCGGGCAACCTGTATGGCGACCCGGTGAAGATCACGTTCGACCCGAAGTCGGCGAAGCCGATCACGCTCGTCGCCGACAAGGTGATCCCGGAGATCACGCCGCCGCCCGACAATGAATACGTCAGGCGCATCCGCATCCGGTCGGAGATCCTGTCGAAGTGGTGGGGTCAGCCGATCTGGTTCGGCGCGACCGTCCTCCTGCCGAAGGATTACGACCGGCATCCCGACGTGAAATATCCGGTCGTCTACTCGCACGGGCATTTCTCGCTCGGCGCTCCGGGTGGCTTCCGCATGCCCGGATCCGCGGCTCCCGCCGGCGGGCGGGGCGGCCAGGGCAACGGCTTCTCCGACTACTGGCTGGCCGATGGAACGCCGCGCGTCATTCTCGTCACGCTCCAGCATCCGTCGCCGTACTACGACGATTCCTATGGAGTGAACTCGCAGAACAACGGACCGTACGGCGACGCCATCATGGAAGAGCTGCTGCCGGCGGTGGAGACCCGTTTCCGCGTGAAGCGCGAGCCGTGGGCCCGCCTGCTGACGGGCGGATCGACTGGCGGGTGGATCTCCCTCGCGCACCAGGTCTTCTATCCCGAGTCGTATGGCGGCGTGTGGTCGCTCTGTCCGGACGCGGTCGATTTCCGCTACCACCAGATCGTCAACATCTACGCCGACACCAACGCGTACTGGTTCGATCGGGGCTGGATGAAGATCGACCGGCCCACCCGGCGGCGCCCGGACGGGAACATCCTCGCGATGATGAAGGACGAGAACTGGTACGAGCTCGCGGTCGGCGATCGCTCGCGCTCGGGAGGGCAGTGGGACATCTGGGAAGCGACGTACAGCCCGGTGGGTCCGGACGGCTACCCGAAGCGCATCTGGGACAAGAAGACCGGCATGGTCGACCACCAGGTCGCGGAGTACTGGAAGCAGAACTACGACCTGCGGAACATCCTCCAGACGAACTGGGCGACGCTGGGCCCGAAGGTCGCGAACAAGATCAACGTCTACGTCGGCGACGCCGACAGCTACTATCTGAACATGGGCGTCCAGATGCTGGACGACTTCCTGAAGAAGGCGGACAACCCGAAGCACACGGGCGAGATCGTCTTCCAGCGCATGGCGCCGCACTGCTGGGGGCCGGGCCTGACGGAGCTCATCCCGAAGATGACCGCGCACATGGAGAAGTACGCGCCGACGGGGGCGGACCTCAGGAGCTGGCGCTACTGACCGCCATCCCGCTCGCGCTGCCGTCCTGAGGCGCGCGAGGATCATCGGGCCCTGGCGGTCATTTTCCGCAGCGGCGCGCGTCCGCGATCGTCAGTTGGGTCACCACTCTCCAATCGCTGGCGCTGCGCACGAGCGTAATGCAACTCGCCCGGGAAGAGCGGTCGGTGGTCTCCGTCAGCCCGACATACGCGGAGTCCGCGGTGGCTCTCACTTCGGCAAAGGACATCACCGGGGGCTGGCTCGCCGCCACCGAGGGGGGACAGGGTATCGGCGTGGACTGGCCCGTCGACATGTTCGTGCTCCGGCACTCGACTTTCACGCCGCGGCTACTCGACACTTCCGTGAGGCCTGCCGCGCGTATCACGGCCTGCGTCGCTTCCCTCGCGCGACGACCGTCGACGAAGACACCGGAGAAGAGCCCTCGCGTGCTGCTGCTCGGCGGCAGTGAGCGCGCCGCGGCGACCGCGATTGCGGTCAGCTCGGCCTCGGCTTTCGGATCGTTGAGGTTGCGCAGGCCGCGGGCGGAGTCCGCGGGGCTGGGAGTCGGCGCCGGCGTGGGAGCACTGCTGCAGGCCAGCACGGCGAGGGCGATTGCGGGGTGCATGATGCGCTTCATGGCGGTCGGGTTGGGGGTGCGCGGAACGTGTGAGCCGGTACGCGGCCTGTCTACCCGAAAACGTCTGGCCCGCGGCAGTACGGCAATGGCAGCGCTCGTTTCTTGCAGCCGGGCCTAGCTTGAACCCATGCCGAACAGCAAGAACAAGCCGACCGAGACGGACGCCCGGGGCTTCGCCGAACTTGGCCTCGATGCCTCGATCCTCACGTCGCTCTCCGACCTCGGGTACGAAGAGCCGACGCCGATCCAGCGCGAGGCGATCCCGATCCTCCTCAAGGGGCAGGACATCCTCGGTCAGGCCGCGACCGGCACCGGCAAGACCGCCGCCTTCGCCCTCCCGATCGTCCAGCACGTCGCGTCGCTCGACGCCGACGCGCGCCGCAGCCCCAGCGCGTTCATCCTCGTCCCGACGCGCGAGCTCGCGATGCAGGTCGCCGAGGCGGTGCACAAGTACGGCAAGTCGCTCGGCGTACGCGTGCTGCCGATCTACGGCGGCCAGGCCATGCAGCAGCAGCTCCGCTCGCTCAAGCGCAGCGTCGACGTCGTCGTCGCCACGCCGGGCCGCGTGCTCGACCACATCCGCCGCGGCAGCATCGACCTCACCCGCGTGCGCACGGTCGTCCTCGACGAGGCCGACGAGATGCTCGACATGGGGTTCGCCGAGGATCTCGAGGCGATCCTCACCGCGCTGCCGAAGGAGCGGCAGACGGCGCTCTTTTCGGCCACGATCGCGCCGCGCATCGCCCAGATCGCGAAGTCGCACCTGACCAATCCGGTGCGGGTGACCATCGCCCGCGAGGCGACCGCCGCCGGCGCCAAGGCGAAGGTCCGGGAGGTCGCCTACGTCGTCAGCCGCCAGCACAAGCCCGAGGCCCTCGGCCGCGTGCTCGACATGGAGAGCCCGACGTCCGCCATCGTCTTCTGCCGGACGCGCACCGAGGTCGATCACCTCACGGAAGTCCTCAGCGCCCGCGGCTACGAGGTGGAGTCGCTGCACGGCGGCCACAACCAGGAGCAGCGGGATCGCGTGATGCGCCGCTTCCGCGAGGGAACCACGCAGCTCCTCACGGCGACCGACGTCGCCGCGCGCGGACTCGACATCGGCCACCTGTCGCACGTCGTAAACTACGACGTCCCCTGGACGGCCGAGGCCTACACCCATCGCGTCGGCCGCACGGGGCGCGCCGGCCGCGAGGGCGTCGCCATCACGATCCTCGAGCCGCGCGAGCAGCGCCTGCTGCGCAACATCGAGCAGCAGGCCAAGAGGAAGATCGCCATCGAGACCGTGCCTACGGTGGTCGACGTGC
>CAMLHT010000297.1 GCA_946479895.1 uncultured Gemmatimonadota bacterium
CAGCGCCGCCGTGAGCTCGGCTCGCGCGTTCCTCCGCAGCGCCGACGACGCTTCGCCTGTCTTCAGTCGCGGGCGGACGAAGCGCCAGTTGAAGGCACCCAGGCCACCGACGACCATCACGACCGCGACCTTGGCGAGAAGGAGGACGCCATACCTCGACGAAAGGAGCGCGTCGAACCCGCCCACGTGGATCCACGCCGCGAAGACCCCGGAGGCGACGACGATGCCGGCGAACACGAACGCCGTGGGCGAGAACGACTCGATGAGATCGGCGATCGCCATCGAGCGCTGCTCCGCGCTCGCCGAGCTGGCGGCGGGAATCCCGGCAGCAACGACCACGAACAGGCTGCCCAGCCAGCCCGCCGCGCCGAAGACGTGGATGCCATCGACGATGATCGCGAGGGACTGGAGGCGAGGGCTGGACGCCGCGTGGCTCGCGAACGCCGGCGATGCGGCGAGCACAATCGAGGCGAGAAGTGCCAGAGTCCACGGGCCAGTGCGTCGCATCCCGGATCGTCGTGCCATCCCGTACGATGCCACCGCGACGATGGCGGCCACGAGCTGGAGCATCCAGCTCACACCCCAGGATGTTCCCAGGATCAGCGCCGGGAGCAGCGAGAGATCGGACGCCCTCTCTCCGTGCAGGGCGATGGCCTGGGCCGCGAGGCGCGCCAACGAGGCGACCAGCAGCACCCAACCCGCCACCATTCCGATCCTGGCCGCCCGGCTCGCCGACGAATCGACCTGACCCGCGGCCACGCCACCGCGACGCGAAAGAAGCCCGAGGACGAGCGTGCCGAACACCGCCGCGCCGATCACCACGAGGAGCGCGACAAATCCCGCGAACCGCACGATCACGTATCCCGCCGACCCGGCGTCGAAAGCCGTTTCGGAAGTCGGCATCGCCACGGGATCGTGATGAGCGTTCGCGGTGTCGGCCGGCGCCCTGGCCGAATCCGCCGCAAGGCCCGCGGCGCCGGGGGCGATCACGAAGCTGAACTTCCCGCTGACCGGGTGGCCGTCCTTGCCCGCCATTCTCCAGCTCACCGTGTACACCCCCGCGGCAAGCCGACCCGTGATCGGCGCGACGAGCACTGTGGCGGAATCGGCCGGTTTCGACAGCGCGCCGAGCAACACGGCCTGGCTGTCCGGGCCCGTGAGTCGAATGGTTGCCGTGGCTAGCTCCGGTACCTCGGTGAAGGTGAGGCGGAGCTCCCGCGGAACCACCGCGAGATGCGAGCCCGCCTTCGGGCTCGATGACTTGAGCGCGCCGTGGGCCCACAGCCCGCCTGCCGCGGCCAGGAGGAGCACTATGCCGATCGCCGCGCCGCGCCTGAGGAAACGCACGAACGATCTCAACGACGGAACCGGAGAATCTGGCTGTTGCAGAAGGACATTCCCGGGAGGGTTCGAACGGAATCTCGCGACTTCGAATGGCGGCCGCACGAGTCGCGATGGGATGCGACCTCGCGCGAGGCACTCACGAGCGTGAGAACAATATGCTCAGGAGTGGCCTCGCTCCGGTCAGCCCCCGCCGCTCGAGTGGTGGCGCGCCCTCAGGTCAGGCGCGGGTCGCGCCGCTCTGCCGGGGGATCGCGGTGTATACGCGCGTGATGAATCCGTGGAGCTCCTTCATGTAGTCGGTGAGGAACTTCTCGGTGGACGGCTCCGTGACCGACCCGTCTTCGGTGATCAGTCCCGGCGTGAACTGGATGTAGGCCTCGGGGGAGTTCATCTGCGGCGAATTACAGAAGCTCAGGAGGCTGCGCAGATGCTGCTGCGCGACCGCCGTCCCGATCTTGCCCGGCGATGTGCCGATCACCGCCGAAGGTTTCCTGGTAAAGGAATTCGTTCCCCACGGGCGGCTGGCCCAGTCGATCGCGTTCTTGAGCCCTCCCGGAATCGAGCGATTGTACTCCGGCGTCACGAACAGGACGGCGTCGGACCTCGCGATGTCATCCTTGAGCCGGCGGGCGACCGCGGGGTAATCGGGGTCGTAGTCGTAGCTGTAGAGCGGCAGGTCGCCGAAGTGGATCTCGTGCATCTCGAGCTCCGGCGGCGCTACGCGCGCGAGCGCCTTCGCCAGGAGGCGGTTGATGGACTTCTTCGACAGGCTGCCGACGAAGTATCCCACCGTGAACGTGGTCATGCGGAACCGCTCCTCTGTGCGGGGAGTCCGTCAGGCGTGCAAGTCAGGTGCCCCCTGCTCCACCGCCCGGCGCATTCACCGCCCCGCTCACGGCGACCGGATGATGCGGGTCCTGGCGACGCGCCGGCCATCCATGGATTCGACGCGGAAGGTAAACGCCCCCTCCGTGATCTCGTCCCCCGGCCGGGCGATGTGCCCCAGCCGCGCCATGATCAGCCCACCGAGCGTCCGGTAGCCCCGACGCGCCTTCCCCCGAAGCTCGGGGAGATCGAGAGCCTCGACGATGTCGTCGACGTCGACGCCGCCATCCGCGATCCATGTTCCATCGGGCTGCGGGAGCACGGCCGGGATTCCGGCGGTGTCCTCCACGGAGGCGCGCCCCAGCACGCCGCTGACGATGTTCTCCATGGACGCGATGCCGTCGACGCCGCCGTACTCGTCGAGCACGATCGCCACCTCGCGGCCGGTGGCGCGAAAGGTCTGGAGGAGCTTGAACACCGGCGTCGACGCCGGCACGAACAGGGGTTCCTCCAGGGCCTCGGAGAGCGAGACCGCCTGGCCATCCAGGCACTGGCTGAGCAGGTCGCCCGCGTGGACGATGCCGAGCACCGCGTCGGGATCTCCGTCGCAGACGAGCAGCCAGCTCCGCGTGGCGTCACCGAGCGACTGGCGAATGACCGCCGGAGTGGCGTGAATGTCCACCCACTTCAGGCCGGGCCGCGCGACCATGACCGAGGACACGAGGCGGTCGCCGAGGCGGAACACGTTCTCCACGATCTCGTGCTCGACGGCGGGCACCACGCCGGTTTCCGCGCCCTGCTCCAGCACCGCATGGATCTCCTCTTCGGTCAGTCCCGGCTCGGGCAGGCCGCGCACCCCGAACAGCCGCAGCACCAGCTGCGTCGACCAGGTCAGCAGGCGGATGAGCGGCGATCCCACGCGGGAGACGATGCGCATCGGACGCGCGACCATGGACGCGATCGCCTCCGGATTCGCGAGGGCGATCCGCTTGGGCACCAGCTCGCCGACGATCACGGACAGGTAGGTGATCCCCGCGACGACGATCGTGAGCGACGCGGCCTCCGCATGCTCGCCGATCCAGGAGACGGCGGACAGCGGCAGCGCGAGCTGCTCGGCGATCGTCGCGCCCCCGTACACGCTGGCGATGACGCCGACGAGCGTGATGCCGACCTGGACCGTCGAGAGGAAGTCACCGGGATTCGCGGCGATGGCGAGCGCGGCGCGAGCTCCCGCGCTTCCGCGCTCCGCCTGCCGCTCGAGGCGCACGCGCTTCGCGGCCACGATGGCCAGCTCGGACATCGAGAACAGCCCGTTGACGACGAGCAGCACTCCTATGATGATCAGCTCACTGACGATGACCGACATGGCTTCTCGTGATCGAAGAGACGACGAGCCCGCCGGGATGCGTCTCTCCGGCGGGCGGTTGGTCGTGAAAGCTACTTCACGACGATCGTTACCCGTCGCGCTGAAATCCGTCTTCCAGTTGCCATGCGCTTCGTTCTTCCCTCCCAGCGTCTGATCTTCGCCGCGGCGGTCGTCGTCGCCGGCCTGCCGGCTTCGGCGCCGGCGCAGTCGCTGCGCGGCTCTCCCGCCAGCATCAACCGCATGTACCGCCAGGCCAGGGCGGAGCGTCTCGCGTTCTACGAGACGAGTGGCGGCGTCCGCAAGGCTGCTTCGGCCGGCAAGCTGGTGAAGCTCGAAGCCGGCGACGACGTGCAGCTCCACGACATCGGGTATCCGTTCGTGCGTCCGGCAGCGCGGACGTTCGTCCAGCGACTGGGCGAGCAGTATCACGAGGCCTGCGGCGAGCCGCTCGTCGTCACCAGCGCCGTGCGCCCCGCGACGCGTCAGCCGGCGAACTCCACCGAGCGGTCGGTTCATCCCACCGGCATGGCGGTCGACCTTCGGAAGCCGGGCAAGCCCGCGTGCCTGCGATGGCTCCGCGAGGCGCTGCTCGGCCTCGAGGATCGCGGGTTGATCGAAGCCACCGAGGAGCGCTGGCCGGCGCACTTCCACGTGGCCGTCTTCCCCACGCCCTACACGCGATACGTGGCCG
>CAMLHT010000298.1 GCA_946479895.1 uncultured Gemmatimonadota bacterium
ACCAACGCCCCCCCCCTCCGCGAGCCTCTGCGATTCCTTTGCGACCCTCTGCGGTAATTGCTGTTTCTGTGCAGGCGCTCGACCCTAGTCCTCCCCGCGCTCCAGCTCCTCCTCCAGCTCATCCCGCTTCTTCAACGCCCGCATCGCCGTCCGCCCCGCCGCCAGCGCGCCGAGCACGATATAGATGTAGAACGTGTAGAAGCGCCACCAGAGTAGCGCCGGCGCGAACAGGCGCGTGCCGATGACATCCTTCAGTGCCGCGCTGAAGGCCAGCTCCACCGCGCCGCCGCCGCCCGGCGCTGGCACCACTGCCGCGCCGTAGAGAAAGCCGAGCGGCCACAGCGCGAGCGGGGCCAGTGGCGCGGTTCCCCCCGAGCCGTACACGATCGCCGGGAGCACGACGAGTCGCACTCCGACGTGCACCACGGACGCGAGATAGGATGCGACCACCCACTTCATCTCGACGTTGCGCAGCGCGTCCACCGTCCGGCGGACCTGGGCCAGCCAGCGCTCCACCACGTGCCAGCGGCGCTCATTGAGGAAGATTGCCCGCGCCCATCCGGGCGGGGCCGAGCGTGGCGGCCGGCGCGAGAGCATGACCGCGAGCGCGGCGACGCCGAGCACGAACGCGCTGTAGAGCCCCACCACGCCGACGAGGGCCCCCAGCACCATGCCCGCGCTGTGGAAGATGATGGCCACTACCGCGACCACCGTCGCCAGCGACAGCATCTCGAGGAAGAGCTCGGCGTAGATCACCACCAGTGCGTCCGAGGCCGGGATGCCGGCCTCGGCGAGCACGAGGAACCGCGCGGGCTCGGCGCCCGAACGCGCCGGTGTCACTGACGCCCCGAAGTCACCAGCGAGGCAAGTTCGGAGCGAGGTCATGAACGGCAGCCGCAGCCGCACGGCGCGCGCGCTCCAGCTGATCTTCCATGACCGCGAGATGATCTCGGCCGCGACGGCGGCCAGCGCGAGGAGGTGCGCGCTGAGGGGAAGCCCGATGGTCGTCCCTTCGCCCCACCAGCGGGCGATGAAGTAGACCGATGACCCGAGGACCGCCGCAAACGAGAGGGCGGTGAACAGCCAGCGCTTCCAGGTCACGCGCTGCGGGCCATCAGAGCTTGATCCTCATGATGGCCCGCAATGTAACCGTGAACGCGGCGATGTCAGACGGGCGGACGGCCTCCGCGGGCGCCGCGCCGGGCGGCCATCTGCTCCTCCATCTCCTTCTGGAGCGCCTCGGTCGCCGGCTGCCGGTGCTCCTCGCTGAGCCTGGCCATCGCGCTCGGCGTTGCCCGCTCATAGTGCGCGCGCACCGAGTCGGACGCCTCGCGCAGGATTCCGCGCAGGACGATCATCTGTCCCTGCGTGGGCTCTTCCGCGCCCTGCTTCCGCTGCGCCCGCTGCGCCGAGTCGATCGTCTTGAAATACGGCTTCAGCGAATCCTTGAGCGCCGACGACATCGACTTGAGCTCCTTCTGCTCGTCGTCCGTCAGCTTGAGGTCCTTCTTCCTGTCGAGGATGATCTCGAGCGGATTCTGCTTCTGGAGGTCCTTCGAGAGGCTCGGTGCATCGGCGAGGTCGCGGATCATCGCGTCGGCCTCGCGCGAGCTTCCGCCGGCGCCGAACCCTCGACCACCGCCACCGCGCCGCTGGGCGGTCAGGGTCGCCGGAAGGATCATCAGCGCCATGAGCAGGACGTATCGCGCGCGCATAACAGGCTCCTGAAGGGGGGAGGAGAGCGAGGCCATCCCGGGACGGGCTCGGGACACGGGGGTGTCCGGCAGGATTACGCCGCCGCGGCGGGGACTGTTGCGTAGACCTCGAACCAGGGCGCTCCGTCGGCCGGCAGCACCCCGGGAGCCCGCATCAGGCGTTTCACCACCCATTCCTCGATTCCGCCCCACCACCGCGTCCATTCATCGGCGGTCGGCACGAGGACGTCCCCGACGGTCCTGACCTCGCCAAACCCGACTTCCTCCAGCAGCGCAGTCAGCGACGCAGGCGTGAATCCCCACCGATAGGGGAAGGTCAGCAGGTTGTTGTGCGCCAGGATTGCCCGGCGCAGACCGGACAGCCTGCCTCGCCGCATCCGGCGGTAGAAGGCCCCGTTGGGAACGCGGATCGCGAGGACTCCACCGGGCTTCAGGCGCGCGAACGCGGCGATGGCGGCGCCGCGGGGATCGCCGAGCTGATCGAAGGTGTTCCAGATGACGACCGCGTCGGCCGGCTCGAGCCCGACATCCTGGAGCTCTCCGTCCCGGACGTCGAAGCCGAGCGAGCGTGTGAAGCGGTTCACGCTCGGGTTGATGTCGACGCCGATCGCCCGGAGGCCGGCGTCGCGCGCGGCGGCGAGAAAGGCACCGACGTAGCTGCCGACCTCGATGACCGTCGCCCCGCGTGGCAGAATTTCGCGAAGGCGCTTCGCCTGCGCGTCGTACGAAGCGCGCTGCGTTTCGTGGAGCGCCTTCAGCAGGTCATTCGAGGGACAGTCGCGGGCGTAGATCGACTCGAGCTCGAACGCACGCTCGACCGGATTGCGGTAGAGCAGGCCGCACTCGTCGCAGGCGACGAGCCTCCACGGCGGATCCTGGGAGAAAGCGACGCGATCGCGCAGGCGACTGACGGGCGTCGCGGCCTTCAGTCGGCGCTGGTGAAACTCCCACAGCGCCTCGACCTCCTTCTGCATGTCCCCGGCATCGGCCACCACCGAGGACTCGGCATGCCCGCAGACGATGCATCGCGCGGGCTCGTAGGAAGGGCGCAAGCGAGTGGGAGTGGGAGTGGGAATGGGAGCGGGATGAGAGCTGCGGCAGTCGCCGCGTTCAAGCGCAGGCTGCAGGCCACTATCCCACTCCCACTCCCACTCCCACTAGTGGATCATGTAATACTCGATCTTGCCGTCATTGAACCGCGGCACCGCGAGCACGCTCCGCTTCGTGTCCACGCCGATGTCGGCTGGCGCCGCCACGCCGCTCACCATCTTCGTCATCGCGCCGTTCGAGATCACGTAGACCGAGCTATCGGCCCAGCTCGACACCAGGATCCGGCCGTCGGCGAGGACCTCGATGCCGTCGTACTGGCCGGGGCCCGTGGCGAGCATCGCGGGCACCTTCGCGCCTTCGGCCAGCGACTGGACGTCCTTGCCGTCGAAGGGCGCGAGCACCCAGCGCTTGCCGGCCGCGTCCCAGGCGAGGCCGTTCGGGTTCCGCAGCGAGTCGCCTTCGGCGACGGTGGAGACTTTCCGGCCCGCGATGCGGAAGATCCGATTCGTGCCCGGGTGCGAGATGTTCCCGCTCGCGTCGAACGCGATGCCGGTATCGGTCACGTAGACCGCGCCGTCCGGTCCCACCGCGACGTCATTGAGGAACGTCGAGCCGGGGATCGCGATGTCGGCGATCGACGCGCCCGTGCGCTTGTTGATCGCGTGGACGTTCGTGATGTCGGCCACCCAGAGCGTGTCACCGACGATCGCCATGCCCTTCGGCGCGTCGAGCGTGATCGCCTTGCCGCCCGCGGCCGGCTTGCCGGATTCGACCAGCATCCGGACGACGGAGGTCGAGTCCGCCCGGACGATCGCGATGAACCCGTTGCCGTCCTTCTGCGACGGATTGCCGTTGACGTTGCTGACGAAGAACACGTCGAGGTCGGCGTCGTACCGCACCGACTCGGGGACGTTCATGCCGCCCGTCTCACCGGTCTTCATGCCGACCGGCTCTGCCCCGGCGCCGGTATCCGCGGAATCAGCCAGCCGGTCACTCGTCTTCGCGCATGCCGCCAGCGATAGAACCCCAAGGATCTTCAGTGTGGTTTTCATATGTCGTAGTCGTCCTGGTCTATTCCTCTATCCCCTATCCCCCTCCAACCGCCATCCCCATCGCGTGGTACCCCTTGTCCACGTACACCACCGACCCCGTAACTCCAGACGCCAGCGGCGAGCTGAGAAACGCCGAGACCTTCCCGACCTCCTCGGCCGTCAGCTTGTCGGTGAGCGGCGCGTTGGCCGATACGTATTCGATCATCTTCGAAATGATTCCAATCGCGCTCGCCGCGCGTGAGGCATAGGGCCCGGCGGAGATCGTGTTGATCCGGCACCCCCAGGCGCGGCCCGCCTCGTACGCCAGTGTCCGCGTGTCGCTCTCGAGTGCCGCCTTGGCCGACGACATTCCGCCGCCATACCCGGGAATCACCCGCTCGCTCGCCATGTACGTGAGCGAC
>CAMLHT010000299.1 GCA_946479895.1 uncultured Gemmatimonadota bacterium
GACAGGGGAGCTCGTTAGACCAACGCTCGAGCGGGGCGTAGCGTTGCTCCGGACGATGTATCCCGAGGTTCGCGCGACAGACGTGCGTCTGGATCGCGCCCGTCGCGGTTGAGCAACGCATCCATGGCGGGGATCCTCGCGGTCAACCTCCATCCGTTGTAGCGCAGAAAGGAACGGGACGGGACTGAACGGACGGGGTCAGGTGTGATTGGATCGAGTTTCCGTCGTTTTGGCCTTCTTCCGCCCAAAATGAGGGCGGCCCGTCCTGCGAGAGCGCCTGTTCAGGCGAGGATGGCTGCGGGAAGGGGCTTGTTCCGGCCTGTCAAATACCCTGGGGTACTGGCGCTATTCGAGGATGCACCACATAATTCAGCAGTTGCCTGGAAACACGATGAGCCAAATCGCATCGTGCTCCGCCCGTTCTCAGGTACTTGCTCTGAAACACGTGAGCGGTTTTCCGGTGACTGTCGCGCTTTCCGGGAGCGCGGCGCGGCCGGCGTCATCTCGAGATGACGCCGGCTTTTTTCTTCCTCGGCGGCTCGCGTCCCAGGGACGGGCCCGCGGCCCGTCCGTCAGGCGCCTGCCGCGGCGGCGCGGGCCGCGAAAGCGGCGGCAATCAACCAGGCGATGACCAGCCAGGAAACCGCGAACGCAATCGCACCGTTCTTCGTGCTTCGCCCCACCACGCGGACGCCGATGGCCATCACCACCAGCGACCAGATCCCGAACAGGTCGAGCGATTTCGCCGCCGCATAGATCCAGGGTGACGCGGTCGCCTTGTCCATGAAGCGCGCGGGGCTCAGGGAGAGCTGGTCCGGGGTGGTGATTGCCGACACGTCCATGATCAGGCCCTGGACGCCGAGGACGAGCGCGGCGACGACGGCGATGATCGAGGCCCAGGCGACGACGACCAGGGACCGCGTGTAGGTCATCTCCTTCGCGCCGACGATGCGCGCGAGGAGCCAGATCGGCAGCGCGATGATGAGGAACCCGATGGGTGCCATGATGCCGCCCCAGCGCCGGAAGAACATCTGGATCTTCACCTGCGAATCCACCATGTCCTGGGTCATCTGCGGATTCGCGGCCATCATCTTCGCGAACTGCGCGCGAATCTCCGTCTCGTAGACCGGGGACAGCGAATTCCAGGTGAGCACTCCGATGATGGTCATCAGGGCCGTGATGATGAGGATCATCGGCCACGGGTTGGCGTTCCGGCGCCGCTCGAACACCGTCGAGGGCGCGTAGAAGATGTCGATGAAGTCTTCCCACAGAGAGGCCGGTTTGGCGACAGCGGCCGTGGACTCCATCGCGTCGGCGGAAGGGGTCGTCATTGGCAGATGGGGGCAGGAGGAGGGATGGAACGCGTCCATAGTCGTGACAGGGAGGGATTCCCGCAATGGCGAAACCGGGAAAAGCAAAGGCCCGCCGGTTACCCGGCGGGCCTTCGACGTTCCATTGGGAAATGCTACCGGGCGACCATGTCCTTGAGCGCCTGCCTGATGCGCGGGTCATCGGAGCTCGACAGTCGCGAGATCGTCGTGCGCCGGAGCTGATAGTTGGTTTCCGACTTGATGATCGAGATCAGCTTGTTGACGGAGGCGTCGTCTCCCATGCGCACGAGCTGCGAAACCACGGCCTCCTTCATTCGCTGGTCGGTGGTGGCATCGTAGAGCTGAATGAGCTCCGTGCTCGGCACCCCCGCGCGAACCGCGTGGTCGAGAGCCTGACGACGGCGGGCATCCGCCGTGGTGTCGCTCTTCGCGATCGACATCAGCCACCGCACGTTCTCGGTGCCACCGACCTCGCCGACGGACGTGATCACCGCGCTGCGCGAGCGGTCGCCGCGAAGACGCGGATACGCGGCGCGGAGCAGGGCGGCATCCTGGGCCGTCGAGTACTCGCGACCGAGCGCATTGATCACGCTGGCCATGACCTCATCGGAGAGATCATTGCGCTGGAGGGTCGTTCGCAGGAATTCACGGGCCCGGGGGTCTCCGGACCGGGACAGCGCGGCGATCGACTCCTTCGCCAGCCAGCTGTAGCCCTGCTGCTTCGAGAGCTCGACCAGCGCCGGTATCCCCGCGCCGTGCTCGAGGCGCGCGAGCACCGAGAGCGCCTGCTGCCGGACCTGCTGGTTGTCGCTCTCGTCGCGGGCGATGGCGACCATGGCGTCGGCGGCGCGGGCGGGAACGGCGGTGCCGGCCGGGACCGAGTACGTCATGTACGACAGCGCGGCGCGGCGGGTATCGCGCGAGAGCTGCTGGTTCTTCGCGATGGCGACCAGGCGGTCGGTGCTGGTGGCGCTGTCGGCGAGGGTGGCGGCGAAGATCGCGTCACGGCCCACGCGGCCCTCCGCGCGGGCGGCGACGTCGAGGAGATAATCCGCGGCCTGCTGTCCGCTGACGCGGCCGATGTCGGCGGCGGCGGTCGGCAGCGGCCCCTGACCCACGAACGACTGGATGCCGATGATGTCGCGGCCGGCCCGGTCGATCACGACGCGCACCGGACCGTTCTGGCAGGCTTCGGTGCGGGCGATGTCGCTGTTGTAGTTGCCGTAGAAGCTGTTGCCGCTCGTCTGGATCCAGGTGCGGCCGTTGCCACAGACGCCGGGACGGGCCGCGTACGTGAACTGCACCGCGCTGGCCGACGCCCCGTTCACGCGATCGGCGAGGGACTGGGCCTCGAGGCCCGAGGCCAGGAGGGCCACCATGACGGTGGCCCTCGTGAGACGTAGTGGTGAAGCGATCATTCGTTGCCTCCGTTGCCGCCCTTGTTGATGAGGTCGAGCACGCGCTTCTGGATCGCCGGATCCTTCTTCTGAAGCAGGACCTGGATGGAGTACGAGCGCACTTCCGGATCGGTCGAGTACCGCACGATGTCGATCAGCTTGTTGATCGCCTGCTCCTCGCCGCGCTGGCTCAGCGCCTGGACGAGCGTCTGACGCATGCTGCGCGAATCGGACGCGTCGTAGAGCTTGATCAGGTCATCCGTCGAGAGGTTCTGGCGCGACGTGACCCGGCGCAGGGCCGTGGCGCGGAGCGAGGACGATTCGTTCGCGTTCCTGGCCACGCTCAGGAGGAAGGCGTTGTTCTCCTCGCTGGGCATCTGGGCGAGGGCGCTGAGGACGGCGTCCTTGATCCGGTCGGACTCGCCCTGGCGGTTGAAGAGGCTCCGCAGGTAGGCCGCGTCCTCGGGCGACGCGTTGTCGCGATCGAAGCTCCGGATCGCCTCGAGACGCTGGCGCTCGGAGGCGTCACGGCGGTCGATCAGGGAGCGCATCGCGGCGCGGGCTCTCGGATTGTCGCTCCGCATCAGGGAGCGGACCGCGGCGGCCTGGATCTGCTCGTCGCTGTCGTTCATGAACTGCTGGAGCGCGGCGATCGCGTCATCGCCCGGCATCCGGGACAGCACCTCGATGGCGCGGGACCGAACGGAGCGAACGGTGTCGTTCTTCGCCACCTGGACAATCAGGGCCGTCTGCTCCGCAGTCGGACGATTGGCGAGCAGGAAGACCGCGGTACGGCGCAGCTCCGCGTTGCAGGCGTCGCGGGTGGCGAGATGCTGGCGGATGTACGGCATCGCCGCGTCCGGGTCGGTCTGGTAGAGGGAGCTCAGGACCTGTGCCTTGATGCCGACGGCGTCCTGGTCGCAGCTGACCGACGGGTACTTCGCGTACAGGTCGCGCAGCTTGGCGTCGACGCCGGGCTCGTTGCGGTCGGCGAGGGCGCGAAGGACACGGGCGTGAAGCGCCGGCGCGTCCGACTTGCTCATGCGCGTCTCGTACTGGAACCGGGGCGCGTTGGTCTCGAGCACCTTGAGCGCGTTGCGCAGGGCCTCGACCGTTCCGACGCGGTAGAGCGCGAAGGCCTGGTAATAGGCGGACTGCGGCACGAGACGCGAGTTCGGATACTTCGCGATCAGGTCGGCGAAGCGCGCCGCCGCCCGGGAGTAGTCCTGGCGATTGAACGCTTCACGGGCGAGCTGATAGATCGAGTCGGCGGGCTCTCCCTGCATGAAGTTGGGCGGAGGGCCGATCTCCAGTCGCGAGGAGTAGGCGAAGCCCGGTCCCTCGAACTCGAATGGCACGCTGGCCATGAACTGCTGGCCCGACAGGCGCGGGATGTCGATGCGCGGCATGTCGACGCGGAAGTCGCGCATCGCGATGCGGGCATCCTCCA
>CAMLHT010000300.1 GCA_946479895.1 uncultured Gemmatimonadota bacterium
CGGCGGCCGGACCCTTCTGGCCCTGCACGATGTCGAACTCCACGCGCTCGCCTTCGGCAAGCGTCTTGAAGCCGTTACCCTGAATCGCCGAATGATGGACGAAGCAATCCTTCTGTCCGTCGGCGGGCGTGATGAAGCCAAAGCCCTTCGCATCGTTGAACCACTTGACTGTGCCAGTCGTACGCATCGAACTACTCCATGAACCTGTGCTGTGATTGGGGAGCGCGGAGATGCCGAACCGACCAACACAACTGTCTCGTGATGACCCCTCACGTGAGGGCGACAAAATGAAAAAGGCCTGCCGAGCAATCTGGCAGGCCCCCGCATTCGGAACTTGTCCACGCTATGTGCGTGTGTCGCTGATGAATCATAGTCATCCTGAGCCCCTCGCGTAAGCGGGCGCCCTCAGAATCCCGCCAGCCGCTCCGTCGCTCCCAGGAGATCCTCGAGCTCCTCGGCCGGGAGCTCCCGCCAGCCCGGCGGCACCACCGCGAGGCGCCGGGAATCGCCATGCGACTCGAAGCGGAGCCACGGCTGCTCATGATCCCGCGCCGACAGGGCGCTCGCCGGCGCTCGCCGTGGCGTGGACCGGGCGAAGCGCCGCCGCTCCCGCTCCGGCCGGGCCCCTGCGGGGGCAGCGATCTCCCTCACGGTCCACTTGACCCCCGTGCGGTCGATGAATGTGCGTTCGTCGGGGCGTGTCATGATCGCTTTCCCCTCCGCGGGGCCGCCTGATGGAGCCGAAAAGCGGTCTCCGGTGTACCTTTAAGATAGCTGGCGTGCAGCTTCTGCTGCCCCTTTGGTGTCGCGTGGCAGATCGGGCCACCCTCCCCCGAGTCACATCGGTCAGCCGATGACCGTCGTCGTGGAGCCGGGAGGCAGCATGGCACGAAGCACCGTGGCGCCATTCGCGCTCGCGCCGGACGACCCGCGGACCGTGCTCATCGTCGAGCGGGATCCGCACGTGCGCGACCTGCAGGCCTTCTTCCTCGGCCGGGCCGGATTCACCGTCGAGTTCAGCGACGACGGCATGCTCGCGCTCGAGCGCGCGCGGATCACGAAGCCCGCGGTCGTGATCACCGAGATCCTCGTGCCGAAGCTCGACGGCCTGACCCTGTGTCGGCGACTGGGCGAAGATCCCGCGACCGCCCACATCCCCGTGGTCGTGTTCAGCATCCTCTCGGCCAGCACGAGAGCGCAGGAAGCAGGAGCGAAGGCATTCGTGCGCAAGCCTTTCGTCGAATCGTTCTTCCTGTCCACGATCGAAGACGTGATCGCGGGCCACGAGATTCAGGAGGCGAAATGACGACGATTGCGACGGCGCCCGAGAGGCGCCAGGACACGCGCAAGGTGGCGGCGGAAGCCATGGACCGGATGAAGTCGGGAAACCGCGAGGCGGACTACATCCTCGGCGGGGGGTTCCCGGTGAACTCCATCAACATCATCATGGGCCATCCGGGCTCCGGCAAGACGATCTTCGCCGAGCAGCTCATCTTCGACAACGCGGCGGATGACCGCCCGATCCTGTACTTCACCACGCTGTCCGAGCCGCTGGCGAAGGTCGTCCGTTATCTCCAGGGCTTCACCTTCTTCGACGAGACGAAGCTTGGCTCGGCGGTGATGTACGAGGACATCGGGCCCGTGCTCGCCCGCGAGGGCCCCGGCGCGCTGCTGCCCCTGCTCGAGAACGCGATCCGCACCCTGTCGCCCAAGATCATCGTCATCGACTCGTTCAAGGCGGTGCACGATCTCACGCCGTCGGCCGGCGATCGGCGGCGGATGGTCTACGAGCTGACGGCGCTCCTCACGGCCTATGGCACCACGGCCTTCCTCCTCGGCGAGTACACCGAGGACGACATCCTGCTCTACCCGGAGTTCGCCGTCGCCGACGGTATCGTCGAGATGTCGCGGCGCCGGCTCGGCAATCGCGACGAGCGTTATTTCCGCGTCTACAAGCTGCGCGGCAGCCGCTATCTCGAGGGCGCGCACGCCTTCCGCATCACCGAGGGCGGCCTCGACATCTATCCGCGGCTCGTCAGCCCCTCCATCCCGGAGGGATACGAGCCGGCGTCGGAGCGCATTTCCACCGGGATTGCCGGTCTCGACGGGATGCTCGACGGCGGGATCTGGCGCGGCAACACCACGCTGCTTGCCGGGCCCTCGGGAGCCGGCAAGACGACGATCGGGCTCCAGTTCGCGCTCGAGGGCGCGCGCCGTGGCGAGCCGACGCTGTACATGAACTTCCAGGAGAACCCGTCCCAGCTCTGGCGGACCATCCGCAATCTCGGCGCGGATCCGGACGAAGCGCAGGCCCAGGGCCTCGACCTCGTGTATGCATCCCCCGTCGAGCTCCAGATCGACAGCATCATCGTGGACATGTTCCGCCGCATCCGGCAGGGCGGGGTGCGACGCCTCGTCATCGACGCGGTGGGCGATCTCGCGAGCGCGGCCACCGATCCGCAGCGCCTCCACGACTATCTCTACGCGCTCGTCCAGCACTTCGCCGTCAGCGGCATCACCAGCGTGCTGAACCTCGAGACCTCGGGCAACGCGATTTCGGGTGAAGGCATCCAGAACGCGATGAGCTACCTCTCCGACAACGTCATCCTCCTCACCACCGGTGGCGAGGAGCGCACGCGCCGCGCGGTGCGGGTGCTCAAGACGCGCGGCAGCGCCCACGATACGCGGGTCCGTGAAGTGGAGATCACCGCCGCGGGCCTGGCGGTCCTGCCTTGATCACCCATCCCGCGCTGACGGGGCGTGACGCGCGGCTCGACCAGCTGCGGCGGCTCTCGGAGATCAATCGCGCTCTGACGTATACGGCATCGATCGATACCGTGGCCCGGCTCACCGTGGAAGGCGCGGCCGAGCTGCTCGAGGCGTCGGCGGCGGTGCTGATGCTGCAGGATGCGGCCGGGTTGCTGCACGTCCGGGGCGCGTCCGGAATCCCCGAGGAGAAGGTCGCGCGCTTTCGGGCGCCGCTGACCGACGAGGTTATCGGGCGCCTGGAGGGACTGCTCGACGTCAGCGGCGACCGATTTCTCGCCGTGCCGCTGGTGGTCGACGGCGGGGTGACGGGACTGATCGCCGTTGGGCGGTCGCAACCGGCAACCGCCTCCGACGAGTGGCTGCTTTCGGCGCTTGCCGACCAGGCCGCGCTCGGGCTGGAGAACGCGAGGCTCGGCGGCGAGGTGCGGCTCGAGATGGAAGGCCGGCTCCGGGCGAGCGAGGGAGCGACGAATGCGAAGGACCGGGCACTCGCCACCCTCGCCCATGACATCCGCACGCCGCTGGGCGCCATCGAAGGCTACTGCACGATTCTCGAGGACGGGCTGTATGGCCCCATCACCGATCCGCAGCGCGAAGCGATCGGGCGCATGCGCATGAGCGGCCGCCACCTGGCATCCCTGCTCGACAACGTCATGGACATGGCGCGCCTGAGCGCGGGGAAGGTCGGCGTGCGGGCCGAGGCGGTCCATCTGCTCGACGTCGCCCGCGAGGCGACGGCGATGCTGACGCCGGCGGCGCGCACGAGGAGCCAGCAGCTGACGGTTCACGGCGCGGACCTCCTCGTGAACGCCGATGCGTCGCGCGTGCGCCAGATTCTCGTGAACCTCATCGGGAACGCGGTCAAGTTCACGCCAACCGAGGGCGTCATCGCCGTTTCGGTCGTCGCCGCGGCCGAGGCCAGCCGGCCCTGGGCCGTCGTGAACGTGACCGACTCCGGCCCGGGGATCGACGCCAACGAGCAGGTGGCGATTTTCGAGGCCTACTATCGGAGCGAGGGCAGCGCCGCGCTGCCCGGGATCGGCCTTGGGCTGGCAATCTCCGCGGGCCTCACGGCCCAGATGGGCGGCGCCCTCCGCGTCGAAAGCGAGCCGGGGAAGGGGGCGACCTTCAGCCTGCGCTTTCCGGTCCTGGAGCCGCCGGCGTCGGCCGGGATCCCGTCGCGAGGCGTTGAAGCAGGATCGCGCGCCGGGTAAGTTGAGGGACGCGGGCGTAATTCAGTTGGTAGAATGCCAGCTTCCCAAGCTGGACGTCGCCG
>CAMLHT010000301.1 GCA_946479895.1 uncultured Gemmatimonadota bacterium
GCAGGTCGTGGTAGATCCCGCCCGGCTCGATCATCTCCATCGGCACCGCGGCCGCCATGAGGCACACGCGCCGGATGCGCGGTCCGTCGCCGTTCTGCCGGAAGCGGGCGAGCGTTTCCAGGATCAAGCGGCAGCCGAGCGAGTGGCCGATGAGGTCCAGCTCGAGCAGGTTCGGCATCGAGAGCAGGAGCTGCCGCAGCTCGGCGGCCGTGCGCCGCGCGTGGCCCACCGCGTTCGAGTAGACGCCGAAGTCGAGGAAGTCGAAGAAGCCCCAGTCGGCGTCACCCACCCAGAATGCGTCCCCGATGCGCCGGTCGAGGTCAGGAAGGTCCACGCCGAAGCTCTCGGTCAGCCGCTGCCGGAACCCGTCGTAGGCGATCGCCGCTTCACCGTCGTTGTTGTTGAACCCGTGCACGAGCACCGTGCACTGCCGCCGCGCCAGCGCCTCCGGCGATCCCAGGAGCTTTCCGGGATCGAGCACGCCACCGCCTTCGCGCTTCTGGCGGAACGAGAGCTCGAGCAGCGGCGCGTACCCCGCCGGCCGAGGCTTGAGCTTACCCATTGCGCACGCGCCGCAGCGCGCCGACGAGGTCCTTGGCGATCGGCGAGAGGATGCCGCCGAAGATCGCGAGGCCGAGGATGCCCGGCGCCTCGAGCTGGAACTCGGACTTCAGCTTCCAGAGCGCAGCGCCCATGATGACGGCGCCGAGGACGTTGGCCCAGAACTGGTTCCAGGTGGCCCACCGCTGCTCGGTGTACAGCTGGAACGCGTCAAGCTTCCGCTTGAAGATCTGCCGCAGCCGCGCGAAGGCATCGGCCATCGCCTTCACTTCGTCGTTGTTCGCGGGCACCGCCTTCCCGCCGCGCGCGAGCCAGGTCTCGATGTCGCGAGGGTCGGCGCCCGAGGTGATCAGGTCGAAGAGGGCGCGATACTTGTCCGGCGAGGCGAGCGCCGTGTCGCCCGCGTCCTGGATCGCCGCCATCATTCGCGCCGTCTCGAGCGTGAAGACCGCGTGCGCCGCCGGACGGTTCCATCCGTTGGCGATGCCGAGCCCGCCCCGGGAATCGACGAGCGAATTCGCCCACTGGGTCGCTTCACGCGCGGTGACGCCCGTCGAGAGCTGGAGGAGCTGCGCGTAGGCCTCGCGGCGCGACGCAGCGGCGACCGCATCCTCACCGCTCTTCATCATCCACGCGGTCCATCGCTTCGCGTGGAATCGGGTGCGCGAGTCGGCCACCTTCTTGGCCGCCTCGATGAGCGCCATCGCCAGCGCCCCGACGGCGGCGAGCGCGATGGCGTAATCGAGGATGTAGTCGGTGAAGCCGCCGACGACGTCGAACACGCGGCGCGCGCCGGTGGCGGTGTCGGCCTGGAGGAGGGAAGCGAGCATGGGATCGGCTGGCGGGAGTGGGACTGCCGAGGAGCCGCGTCGCCCGGGCTCATTATGTGACTCGATCCCGCAAAACTCAAATATCCGTCCAGGTGTTCAGATGAACCCATCCATCCGTCAGAGGGCGGCTTCTTCCTCCGATGGAAATCCATGCTGCTTCCGGCCCTCCGGGCCTTCATGCTTGGCCGTCGTCTTGTACAACTCGAACCGCCCATCCGACGCCTCCTCGGCCACGCTTGCGCGCAGTCGGGCCATCGCCTTCGCACCGAGCGGCCGGAAGCCGCGGGCGACGGCGAGGTTCTGTCGCAGCACGCGCAGCGAGTCGATGCCGCTCACCGTCGTCGCGACCGGGAGGCTCATCGCGTAGGCAAGCGCGTCCTGGGCGGTGATGACCTTCTTCTTCACCATCGTGCCTTCGCCGCCGAGGCTCTTCATGCCGATCGCGGCGATGCCGCGCCGCTCGAGCTCCGGGAGGACCTGGCCCTCGAAGCTGCGGAACTGCGCGTCGAAGACGTTGAGCGGCATCTGCACCGTGTCGAACGGGTAGTCGTACGAGAGCATGCGGAGGTGCAGGGCGGGGTCCTTGTGCCCCGTGAAGCCGACGAAGCGCACCTTCCCCTGCTGCTTCGCCTTGTCGAGCGCCTCGATGACGCCGCCCTTCATGAAATGGTGCTCGGGATCGTTGTAGTAGGCGACCTCGTGCACCTGCCAGAGGTCGAGGAAGTCGGTCTTCAGCCGGCGGAGCGATTCCTCCAGCATGCGCATGCCGACCTTCGCGTCGCGGCCGTGCGTGCAGACCTTGGTCATGAGGAACACGTCGCCGCGGCGGCCGGCGAGCGCCTTGCCCATCCGCTCCTCGCTCTTGCCGTCGTGATAGTCCCACGCGTTGTCCATGAACGTCAGCCCGGCGCCAATGGCCTCGTGCACGATGCGGATCGCCTCGCGCTCGGTGCCGACGGCGCCGAGGTGGTAGCCGCCGAGCCCGAGGGCGGAGACGTATTCGCCGGTGGTGCCCAGCGGGCGACGGGGCACCGGCTCCGTGGAGGAGCTGGAGGCGCGCTTCGGGACGGTTCGCGCGCGTCTATTGGCTGGCGTTGTGGCGGCCATGGCACCTGGCGGAAGAGGTCTGGCTGATCGCCGGAATCGGCGGTATCAGCAGGCCAGCACCGACGCATGACTCGCACCGCTGACTCACGAGCCTCGAACTGCGAGCGATCAGAGCTTCGAGCTGGAGCTCGCAGCTCAGGCTCTAATTGCCCGCCGCTCGTGGCTCGGGGCTCAGCGCCTGGCGCAGCGCCGACAGCATCACCTCGGCCGGCTGAGCCCCCGAGATCCCGTACTTCTCGTCGATCGCGAAGAACGGCACTCCACTGACCCCGAACTCTGCCGCGCGATTCTCGTCGGCGCGGACGGCATCGGAGAAGGCGTTTCCCTCGAGGACGGTGCGCGCGGGCGCTTCCTCCAGCCCCACTTCCCTTGCCAGGGCCACGAGCACGTCGTGATCAGACAGCAGCGCGCCTTCGGTGTGATACGCAGCGAACAGGCGCTCGACCATCTCCGCACGCTTGCCCGACGTGGCCGCGTGATGGATCAGGCGGTGGGCGTCGAACGTGTTGACCATCCGGATCCGGTCGGGCGCCATCACCAGCCCCTCCTTGATCGCCTCGGCCTTCAGGCGGTCGTTCATCGCGTTCGCCTGCTCGACGCTCACGCGATACTTCCGCGCCAGCACCTCCGGGGCGGACAAGGGCTGCACCCGGGGCGCGCGCGGGTCGAGCTCATAGCTCCGCCAGATAACGTCGACGTCGTCGCGCCCCTCGAACGAGGCGAGCGCCTTCTCGAACCGGCGCTTGCCCACGTAGCACCAGGGGCAGGCGACGTCCGACCAGATTTCGATGTTCATGCGTGACCGCGTGGGGAGCTCGAGCGTAAGATGAAGGACGATTCTTCATTCGCGATAATGATGCCCCGGCCCATGCGCGACTCGATCACATGCTGACCGCGCAGCAGCGCGCGAACCTCGCCGCCGCGATGCTCATCTTCGGCGTCATCGGCGTCGGGACCGGAACGTGGGGCCTCACGCGCGCCTGGCCGACCTCGCGCTGGGCGTCCACCACCGGCGTCGTCACCGCATCGTCCCTGATCCAGGTGAGCGACGGCCCCGACGAGGCGGAAATCGTCTATCAGTACCAGGTTGCCGGCCGACGCTTTTCGGGCTCGCGGATCGGCGTACTCCGTTTCTCCTCCGAGCGTACGGCCCGCGAGTTCGTGAACGCTCACCCGGCCGGCTCGGCCATCGCGGTCTACTTCGACCCCCGCGATCCGACGAACGCGGCCCTCCAGCGCGGCGGCGTCGGAATGGGATCGGTCATGGTGGCGATCGGCATCGCCCTCCTCGTTCTGCGGCGCCGCCTCACGACTCGCCAATCAGCGGCAGCTTTCCAGTCCCAGCCCAGCTAGGGCCGGGTTCCGAGCTGGAATAGAAGGTCCGTCGCCAGCCGCTCCACGCGCTCCGTGACCATGCGGTCAGTATCGATCGCATCCCGAAGCTGGCCGGCCAGCGTCCGCGTCTCGTCGCCGAGTGCCGGGTCGGTGGCGATGCGCTTCATCGCCGCGCGGAGGTCGTCGCGCCGGAG
>CAMLHT010000302.1 GCA_946479895.1 uncultured Gemmatimonadota bacterium
GGCCATCCCATCGGCGATTACCTCGACGTGTCGAGCGCGGCCGACATCGAGAAGGCGGTGAAGGCCTTCGGCCCGGTCATCGTGAAAGCGACCCGCGGCGGATACGACGGGCGCAGCCAGGTGCGCGTCTCGACCGCGGGCGAGGCAGCCGCGGCGTGGGAGTCGCTCGGGCACCGGCCGGCCGTCGCCGAAAGGACGCTCGACCTGCGACGCGAGCTGTCCATCATGGTTGCCCGCCGGCCCAACGGCGAGATGGCGGTCTACCCGCCCTCGCTCAACCACCACGAGCGGCTTGCGCTTGCATGGTCGGTGACGCCGGCCCCGCTCTCCGACGTGGTCATCGCGCAGGCGACGAGAATCGCCCGCGACATCGCCGCATCCATGGAGGTCGAGGGTTTGCTGGCCGTCGAGCTCTTCTTCACGAGCGACGACCGCCTGCTGGTGAACGAGCTTGCCCCGCGGCCGCACAATTCCTTCCACCAGACCGAGGTCGCGTGCGGCACCAGCCAGTTCGAGCAGCTGGTGCGCGCCGTGTGTGACCTGCCGCTGGGCGATCCGTCGGTCCTCCGGCCCGGGGCGATCGTCAACCTGTTCGGCGACCTCTGGACCGATGGCGCGCCGCCGTTCGAGCGCGTGCTGCGCGAGCCCGGCGTGAGGCTGCACCTCTACGGAAAGAAGTCGGCTCGGCCGGGTCGGAAGATGGGGCACCTGTCGGCCACCGGAACGACGGCCGAGCGGGCGCTCGCCTGCGCGCAGGAAGCATTCGCGCGACTGACCAACGGATAACGAAGCACCCGGATGAAGAGTCTACTTTCGTTCCTGACCCTTGGCACCACCCTCGTGGCGTGCGCCAGCCAGCCGGTGGCCACCACGTCGGCGCCACAGCCGCCTGCGGCCGGACCGACGCCGCCACCGGCATCGCTCGATGTGCGGGCGACGGCCACGATCAACGACGCCTCCAACACGAGGATCGGGAACGCGACGTTCAGCGACACGCCGGCGGGCCTGCTGGTGACGGTGACCGTGACCGGTCTCGGCATCGGCGCGCACGGCGCGCATCTCCACACTGTCGGCATCTGCGAGACGCCGGCCTTCGCGAGCGCCGGGGCGCACTTCAATCCGTCGGGGCGGCAGCACGGCTTCCGCAACAAGGCGGGCCATCATGCCGGCGACATGCCGAACATCGTGTCGCCCCCGGCCGGCGCGCACACGGTTCAGTTCATGATCGACGGCGTCACCCTGACGGGTCGTGACGGGCTGCTCGACGGAGACGGCGCCTCGATCGTGATCCATTCCACCGAGGATGATCACCTGACCGACCCCGCGGGTAATTCCGGCGGACGGATGGCGTGCGGCGTGATCACGATGGCGCGGTAGCATGACCATCCGCGAATTCGAGCTCGAGCGATTCTTCGCCCGGCACGAATTCGCCGCGCGGCACGTCCTTGCCGCGTCGGACGTCGAGGGAATGGCCATGTCGGAAGTCCTCGACATGGCGGACGCCGAAACCCGCTCGCTCTGGTCGGGGCTGCGCCTCGGCTACACCGAATCGGCGGGATTGCCGCTCCTGCGCGCCGAGATCGCGACGATGTATCCGGACTGCGAAGCGGGCGACGTGCTGACCTTCTCCGGCGCCGAGGAAGGGATCTACCTGACCATGCATGCGGCGCTCGCGCCCGGCGATCACGTCGCCGCCGTATGGCCCGCCTACCAGTCGCTCCACGAGGTCGCGCGATCGGTCGGCGCCGAGGTGTCGCCGGTGCCTCTCGATCCGCGCGACTGGACGCTCGACGTCGATCGCCTGGCTGACACGCTCCGTCCGAACACGCGGATGGTGGTGATCAACTTCCCGCACAATCCCACCGGCGCTCACCTGGACCGGGCCCAGTTCGACGCCATCGTGCGGATGTGTGGCGAGCGTGGAATCATCCTGTTCAGCGACGAGGTCTACCGGTATCTCGAGCATGCACCGGCCGACCTCCTGCCGCCGGCGGCGGCGCTCCATCAGGGCGCCGTCAGCCTGGGCGTCATGTCCAAGTCGTTCGCGCTGGCCGGGCTTCGCGTCGGGTGGATCGTCACGCGCGATTCGCGGCTTCGCGCCCGGATCGCCGCCCTCAAGGATTACACGACGATCTGCGGGAGCGCGCCGAGCGAGATTCTCTCGTTGATCGCGCTCCGCGCGCGTGACCGCGTCCTTGCCCGCTCGCATGGCATCGTGAGCCGCAACCTCCCCGCCCTGCGGGCCTTCATGGAGAGGCAGGCGGAGCATCTGGCCTGGACGCCTCCGCGCGCCGGAAGCGTCTGTTTCCCGCGGTTCGTCGCCCCCGTCGACGCCGAGCGTGTCGCGGAAGCACTGATCGAGGAGACGGGCGTGGTGATTCTCCCCGGCGGACGCTTCCAGTTCGACCGGTCGCATTTCCGCGTCGGGTTCGGACGCCTCGACTCGGTGCAGGCGCTCGAGATCATCGAGCCGCTCATCCCGCGCATCGCCCGGGGCGGCTGAAAGGCGGACGAGGGATAGCAGACTTCCGGGGTTGACTCCGGCCGCCGCGACGGCGGGTCAGCTCTCGCGCGTCGCGGTCTTCCTGTCGCCGGCTCGCCGGGTCCAGGCCGGCCCGTCGCCCGGCTCTTTCGCCTCCGACTCGATCTCGAACATCTGGAACGGCGGCCGGTCGGGATGGGCCGCCTTCAGGACGGCGTGCGCGACGTTGTACACGGGAATGCCCGTCGAAGTCCTGCCTTCCGGCGCGCCGCGATGCGCATGGCCGTGGAAGACGACCGTCGCCCCGAGCCGGGTCAGCGGCTCCTCGAGACGGCTCGATCCGAGGAAGGCGAAGATCTCAAGCGGCTCGCCCTCGACCGTTTCGCGGATCGGCGCATAGTGCATGAGGACCACCTTGTGCTCGGTCTGCAGCTTCTGGAGCGCCGACTCGAGCTTGAGAGCCTCCTGCACGGCCTCGTTCACGAAGTCCTTGATCACGCGCTCCCCCCAGGGGCCGAGCGCGCCCCGGCCGAACCCGCCACAGAAGCCGCGGATTCCCGCGAACCCGACCCCCCGGTACTCGAACGTGTCGCCGTCGAGCATGCGCACACCGGCGCGGGTGAGGATTTCCGTGACCTCCCGCTCCTCGCCGGATTCGAGGTCATGGTTTCCGAGGACGGCAACGATCGGGATCTTCACGGCCTGGAGGTCGGCGACGAGCACCCGGGCCTCCTCGGCCAGGCCGTAGTCGGTCAGGTCGCCGCAGATGACCAGGATGTCGGCGGCCTCCGCGATCTGCGCGAAGACGGGGGCCATGCTTCCGGCTGAGGCCTTCCCGTAGTGGATGTCGCTGATCGCCGCGACTCGCAGCGTGCTGCCGGCGCTCGGCATCGTCGTTTGCGTTCCCATGCTGGTTTGCGGGCACTACTGACAGTTTCGGGCCACCGTGGCGGACGGGGCCGGAAGCTAGCCCCGCTTTTGCACTTCGGTCCGGCAAATGGCCTACCAATCGACCTTCGATTCACCGGACCGGGATACCAACGCGTTCTACCGCCGCACGCTGCACGTGCTGAGCGATGCGCGGATTCCCTTTCTCGTCGGCGGATCGCACGCCCTGCTGAACTACACCGGCATCGTCCGCGAGACGAAGGACTTCGACCTCTTCGTGCGGCGCGAGGATCTCGACGAGGCGCTCCGCGCCCTGGGCGAGAGCGGGTATCACACCGAGATCACCTTCCCGCACTGGCTGGCCAAGGCCAAGGACGGCGGTGACACGGTGGACCTCGTGTTCAGCTCCGGCAACGGAATCTGCCACATCGACGACGACTGGTTCAACCGCGCGGTGGAAGCCGACGTCCTCGGGATGCCGGTCAAGATCGCGCCGGTGGAGGAGCTGTTCTGGCAGAAGTCCTTCGTGATGGAGCGGGAGCGCTACGACGGCGGCGACCTCTTTCACATCATCCGCGCCTGCGC
>CAMLHT010000303.1 GCA_946479895.1 uncultured Gemmatimonadota bacterium
TCGCGCGTCGAGGCGAGAAGCCAGGTCATGAGCGCAATGAGCCACCCCGCCCAGATCGCCTTGTAGAAGACGATGCCGGCGCCTCCCTTCAAGGCGCCGAGGGCGACTTCACGCAGGGAGTCGTGCAGCATCGGCTCGACGACCGGAGTGCGGGCGAGGACGAACGCGAAGATCGCGGTGCCGATCAGGTTCCCCGGAAGCACGATCCCCCACAGCCGCAGCATCTTCCGCAATGATTCTCCGTCGCGCTTTTCCAGCACCGGGAGCACCGGCTCGAGCGTGTTCTCGGTGAAGAGCTGATGCTGGGCGAGAACGACGAAGATGAAGCCGAGGGGATAGGCGGCGGCAACGAGCAGCTCGCGGTGCGCCGGCGAGCCCTGATGAGCGAGAAAGGCGGCGGCCAGGAAGCTGAAGCTGACGAGGAGTCCCGAAGCCACCGAAGAGATGAAGAGCTCGCTGAAGGGCCGCTCGAGCTCCTCCTCGGCCGCCTCCATCACGTGATCGTGCATCTCCGAGGCGGAGTAGAGCGTTCCGGCCTCGGGTTCCGACTCTTGTTTCGACTTTTCGGGCTCCTTCATCAGGCCTCGCGACGGGAGCCGGGGCCACCTGAAAGATCCGTACCGGGCCTCTCGTCAGCCGACGCTGACCGTCCGGACCGTGTCGAACGCGTGACGCGTGAGGATCCTCGCGCCGCGCGCGAGCTGAAGGTCGGCGGCCGCGCTGCCATCGCGCACCGCGATCTCGATCAGGCCGGCCGAGCCGACCAGCGCGAGCGGCCGTCCAGGCTCGGCGTCCGCGTAGGTGCGGGAGATCGGCAGCTCGATGCCACCCACTTCGACGATCATGTCGCGCCGCCCCACGAGGTTCGTGACGGCGTTGCCGAAGCGGTCGATGAGGATCACTTCGCCGGCGATGTGGCCGCTCTCGACGCGACGCGGCTCGGGCGTGCGGCGGATGATCGCCCCCGCGTACGGCTGTCCCATCGAGTCCACGCTGCGCCCACGCGCGAGGGCGGCGGCCGCGGGCGCGAACACGTCGCGGCCGTGGAAGGTGGGCGCGGCATCCGGCGGTACGGCGAGGGCCACCGTGCGCGCGCCGGGGGAGAGCAGCGCCGGCGACAGCACGCCGTTGTCCGGGCCTACCAGCAGCCGTCCGTCGACCTCGACGGCGAGCGCGGTTCGCTCGGTTCCGACGCCGGGATCCACGACGACGACGTGGATGGTCCCGCGCGGAAACTTCCGCCAGACACGCGCGACGGTGAGCCGCGCGGCATCGACGTCCTGCGCGGGAAGCGCGTGCGAGATGTCGACGATCACCGCGTCGGGAATCGCGCTGAGGATGACGCCCTTCATCTCGCCGACGTATCCGTCGGCGGTCCCGAAATCAGTCAGAAGGGTGATTATGCGTCCCATGGATCACACTGATTTGCGCAACCAGCGGCGACTCCGCCAGAGGAGGACCAGGGCAAGGGCCCTTCCGCAGGCCGTCAGCGAGATGACCCACCAGATCCCGACGGTGCCCCAGTGGCTCGCCGCGAAGGCCGCCAGCGGGATGCGGAGGACGCTCAGGGTCGTCGAGGCGAGCATGGGCGGCACGGTGTCGCCGGCGCCCCCAAGTGCCCCATCCAGAACCATTTCCAGCGAGATCGCCAGCTGCGAGATGGCCGCCACCCGGAGGTAGCTGGCGGCTTCGCGGATGACGACCGGGTCGACCGAGAAGATGCCCGCCAGCCACTCGGGAGCCAGGACCTGGGACGCGAAGGAGGCGATGCCGAGGATGGAGCAATAGCCGGCCGCGATCCATCCGGCGCGCTCCGCCCGGTCGGGGAGGCCGGCGCCAAGGTTCTGCCCGACGATGGCGGCCGTGGCGGCGCCGAAGCCGACGCCGATCATGAACAGCCAGCTCTCCACGCGGTGACCGATGCCGAGCGCGGCGAGCGCCGGCGTCCCGAAGGGCGTCGCGATCCGGGCGATGCCGATGTAGATGATGCTGAAGACGATGCCCGTGACCGCCGTCGGCAGCCCGACGCGGCAGACCGAGACGATCGACTCCCGGCTGATCCGGCCCACGCGGAGCAACCCGCGGCGCATCGCGATGGTGCAGCCGCCGACGAAGACGACGCCGCGCGTCGTCAGGGTGGCGATGGCCGCGCCGACGATCCCGAGCTTCGGCATGCCGGCGAGGCCGAGGATGAGCAGGGGGTCCAGGACGAGCGTCACCGCGACGGAGCTGACGAGCAGCAGCAGCGGCGTCCGCGTGTCGCCGGCGGCGCGGAACGTCGCGTCGACCGCGAAGAAGCCGTAGATGAGCGGCAAGCCGATGAGGTACGTGCCGAGGTATCGTTGGCCCAGCGCGCTCACTTCGGCGTCGGTGCCGAGCATGATGAAGAGCCGCGGCAGCATCAGCATGCCGAGCACCGCCACCATCACGCCGAGGGCGAGGGAGAAGACGATGGCGTCCCCGGCGACCCGCGTGGCCTCGTCACGCCTGCCCTCGCCGTGACGCCGGGCAGCGACCGCGGTGAGCCCCACGCCGACCATCTCGCCCAGCGCCACGGCCATCCAGATGTAGAACAGCGAGGTCGAGACGGCGGCCAGCGCGCTCGGGCCGAGCTTCTTGCCGACCCAGAACGCGTCCACCGACGCGAAGAGGGTCATGAGGAGCGACGCGGCGACGGCAGGCAGCGCGATCTTCAGGATCGTGCGCCGGAGGTCTCCGCCGACGATCTCAGAGACCTGGTGCTCGGAGGTGACCGCGACCGGCGCGAGCCCCTCATGCGGCTCGAGCGGAAGGCCGGTGTCATCCTGAGCGAAGCGAGGGATCTGCTGTTTCGACGGCATGGGTTGAAGCAGATCCCTCGCTTCGCTCAGGATGACCGGTGACCGTTCAGGATGACAGGCGGTCCGCGACCTTGCGCGTGATGGCCGCCAGCGCCTTCGCGGCGCTCGACCCGGGATCGGCGACGACGATCGGCACGCCGGTGTCGCCTCCCTTCATCACCGGTGGAAAGAGCGGCACCTGGCCGAGTAGCGGGAGCCCGACCTCGTTCGCGAGCCGCTCGCCGCCGCCTTCGCCGAAGAGCGCCATCGGCTTGCCGCAGTGCGTGCACTCCAGCCAGCTCATGTTCTCGACGATGCCGAGCACCGGAACTTCCACCCGCTCGAACATCCGCACCCCGCGGAGCGCGTCGCCGACCGCGACCTCCTGCGGCGTGGTGACGATGATCGCGCCGGCGAGCTTGGTGGTCTGGACTAGCGAGAGCTGCGCGTCGCCCGTGCCCGGCGGCATGTCGACGATGAGAAAGTCCAGCTCTCCCCAGGCGACGTCCTTCAGGAACTGCCCGAGGATCTTCATCACGATCGGGCCGCGCCAGATCGCGGGCTGCTCGCGGTCGATCAGGAACCCGACGCTCATCACCTTCACGCCATGCGCCTGGAGCGGGATGATGCGCTCGCCGATCACCGAGGGCGGCTCGTTGACGCCCATCATCCGCGGCAGGTTGGGGCCGTAGATGTCGGCATCCATGAGCCCGACGCGCTTGCCTTCCTTCGCGAGCGAGACGGCGAGGTTCACGGCGACGGTGGACTTGCCCACCCCACCCTTGCCGCTGGAGACGGCGATGATCCTGCCGAGCTCCGGGAACGGAACGGGAGTCGGGGCCGAGGAGCGTGCCTGGGCCGGGGGCGTCATCACCGGGAGAGGGGCGCGTCCGGGCTGGGGACTGCCCTGCTGCGGCGCCGCCGGGCGTGCGGCGTCGATGACGTTCACGCTCGCCTCGGTCACGCCTTCGACCTTCTCGAGGGCCTGGCGGATGGTGCGCGCCAGGGTGGGATCGTCCCCAGCTTCGAAGACGAGGGATACGCGCACCTTGCCGGAGGTGGTCGTCGCGATGTCACGCACCTTGTCGCTGGAG
>CAMLHT010000304.1 GCA_946479895.1 uncultured Gemmatimonadota bacterium
TGGGGATGCCGCCGGCGCGCGTCCGGTTGAGCGAGGCATACGAGAGCAGGATGCCGTCGCCCTTGGTGTTCGCGTACTCCAGGTCGTTGAGGCGTCCACCCGGCGGGAAGATGGTCTGGAACCTCACCGCCGTCAGGTCGAGCCCGTGAGTCCCGACCAGCCGCACGGCCCCGCCGACCCGCATGACCTGCGTGATGGTCGTGCCGGTGTTCAGCTGGCCTCCGCCGCCGGCGCCTATGGCATCACCGAGGACGATGAACGCCCGCTTCACGGGCCGTGACCGGCCGTCCTGGGCGCCGGCCGGCGCCGCCGCCAGCGAGAGGAGGGCGAGAGCGATGAACGTCCTGCTTCTGTGCATGGCGGCTCCGTGGTGGGCGGGCAGCAGCTGCTAGTGACTGTCCTCCATACCCTTGATCTCGCTGACGAGATCCGTCGCGACGCGCTTGGCATCGCCGAAGAGCATGACGGTGTTGTCGCGGTAGAACAACGGATTGTCGATGCCGGCGAAGCCCGACGCCATGCCGCGCTTGACCACCATCGTCGTGCGGGAATTCCACGGGGTCAGCACCGGCATGCCGTAGATGGGCGATCCCGGATCGTCGAGGGCCGCCGGATTGACGATGTCGTTGGCGCCGATGACCATCGCCACGTCGGCCCGCTCGAGCACCGCGTTCGCGTCGTCCACGTCCGTCAGCAGGCGGTCGTACTCGATGCCGGCCTCGGACAGGATGACGTTCAGGTGGCCCGGCATGCGGCCGGCCACCGGATGCACGGCGAACTTCACCTCACCGCCGCGCTTCTCGACCAGCTCCGTGAGCTCGCGCACCTGGTGCTGCGCCTGCGAGACGGCCATGCCGTACCCGGGGATGATCACGACGAGCTGGGCATAGGCGAGCTGCACCGCGGCGTCCTCGATGCTGATGCCGCGCACGGCCTGGACCTCGGTGGTGCTGCCCTTCTTCGATCCCTCGCTGCTGCCGAAGGCGCCGAACAGCACGTTCGAGAACGAGCGGTTCATCGCCTTGCTCATCAGGATCGAGAGAATGAAGCCCGAGGCGCCGTCGAGGGCGCCGCTGATGATCAGGATGACGTTGCCGAGGGCAAAGCCGGTCGCGCAGGACGCGAGGCCGGAATACGAGTTGAGGAGCGCCACCACCACCGGCATGTCGGCGCCGCCGATCGGCAGCACGAGCAGCAGGCCGAAAACGAACGAGCCCGCGATCATCGCGTAGAAGATCCACTCGGTCCCCGGGTTCATCACGAGGTACACGAGCATCCCCAGCAGCCCGAGGCCGAGCGCGCCGTTGACGAAGTTCTGTCCCGGGAAGGTGACCGGCTTCGAGGTGAGTATCTCCTGGAGCTTGCCCGCGGCGATCAGCGTACCGCCGACGGTCACCGAGCCGAGGATGATCTCGAAGCCGAGCGCCGCCGTCTTGACGCGGGTCAGGTCCCCACCGCCCGAATGCAGCTGCGTGTAGTACTCGGCGATGCCGACGAGGGCCGCCGCGAGCGCGCTGAAGGTGAGCGAGAGGGCGATACGCTGCGGCATCGCCGTCATCGGCACGTACATGCCGAGCGGGTAGCCGATGATCGTGCCGAGGATCAGGCCGCCGGCGATCCAGCGGTAGTCGACGATCTGGTGGTTCGCGAGGGTGCCGGCGATGGCGAGGAGCATGCCCATCGCGGCGAGCTGCACGCCGCGGCGAGCCTTGTCCGGCTTGGTCAGGCTACGCAGGCCAAGGATGAAGCAGACCGAGGCGGCCAGGTAGCTGATCTGGATGAATGTATCGCGCACGTATGGAGGGACTGATGGGGCTGGGGCGGGAGGGTCAGGTCTCCCGGCGATCGACACCCGCGCGGCGGTCGCCGCCCGTGTCCTTGCGGAACATCTTCAGCATGCGATCGGTGATGAGGAAACCACCGACGATGTTGCTGGTGGCGCAGACCACGGCGATGAACCCGAGGATTGTCGCCACGCGGTTGTGGGCGGAGCCGGCAGCGATGAGCGATCCCACGAGAGAAATGCCGGAGATCGCGTTCGTCGCCGCCATGAGCGGCGTGTGCAGGAGGGGCGGCACACGCTGGATGACCATGTAGCCGACGAAGCCGGCGAGAACGAAGACGTAGAGCTCGAGAATGGCCATGGCGGATAGGGGGACAGGAGGGAGATTGGGGACAGGGGATGGGGGATAGGGCAGACAGGACCGATGCGCTATCCCCTGTTCCCTCTCTATCCCCCTTTCAACACCATCTTCCCCAGGATTTCGTCGTTGGGGTTCCACTCGAACTTCCCGTCCTTCACGTGCGGCTTCACGAGCTCGTAGATGTTGCGTCCGAACATCTGGCTCGCGTGGAAGGGGACGGTGCTGGGCAGGTTCACCGCGCCGATGATCGTCACGTCGTCGACGACGATCGTCTCGCCGGCCTTCGTGAGCTCGCAGTTGCCGCCCGTTTCCGCGGCGCAGTCCACGATCACCGATCCGGCGCGCATCGTCTTCACCATGGCGGCGGTGATGAGGCGCGGCGCGGGCTTCCCGGGGATCTGCGCGGTGCTGATCACCAGGTCGACGTCCTTGATGTGATTCGCAATCGCGGCCAGGGTGCGCCGCTGCTCGTCCTCACTCTGTTCCTTCGCGTATCCCCCCGCGGTCTCGGCGCCTGCGGCCGCGAGCTCGGCGGCGACGAACGTGGCGCCGAGGCTCTGGACCTGCTCCCGCACCGCCGGGCGCACGTCGAACGCGGAGACGACGGCGCCGAGCCGCTTCGCGGTGGCGATGGCCTGGAGGCCGGCGACGCCGACGCCAAGGACGAACGCCTTTGCCGGCGTGATGTTTCCGGCGGCCGTCGTCAGCATCGGCAGGAACTTCGGCAGGTGCTCGGCGCCCATGAGCACGGCCTTGTAGCCGATGATGGTCGCCTGCGAGGACAGCACGTCCATCGACTGGGCGCGCGTGATGCGCGGGACGAGCTCCAGCGCGAGCGGCGTGATCCGACGCGCGGAAAGCGAAGCGGCCAGCCCGTTCGACTGGCCTGGCCGCATCAGCGAGATCAGGGTGACGCCCTCGGGCAGCAGGGCAATCTCCGAGGCAGTCGGTGGTTGGACCTTGGCGACGATCGTGGCGCCCGCGACGGTTGATGCGACATCCGGGGCGATGCGCGCGCCGGCGGCGACGTAGGCGTCGTCGCGGAAGCCGGCGGCGAGGCCGGCGCCCTGCTGGACCACCACATCGATCCCGAGCTTCCTGAATCGTCCGATGCTATCCGGCGCGATCGCGACGCGCTTTTCGCGCGGCGCGGTTTCGGTGAGAACGCTTATCTGCATGGATCCGGGAGGGACTGTGAGGCAAACCCCTACGACGATGGTACGAGCGCCCAGAGCTCAGCGCTGACAAGGGCGAAAGTTAGGGGCCCCGTTGGGTGGCGTAAGGCAGGAAACCCGAAGAGTTTGTAAGGCATGCACCTGGTTCAGCTGCTGCTTCCCCTGAAGGATCAGGACGGCAAGCCGTTCCCCCGCTCCTTCTATAGAATCGTCCGGGAGACGCTGACCGACCGTTTCGGGGGGCTTACCGCCTATTCGCGGGCCCCGGCCGAGGGCGTATGGGACGATGGAGACGAGGTCGCGCATGACGACATCGTCGTCTACGAGGTGATGGTGAAGGACCTCGACCGGGCGTGGTGGGGCGACTATCGGGCCCGGCTCGAGCGCCAGTTCGACCAGGAGGAGCTGGTGGTCCGCGCGGAGCAGATCGAGCGGCTGTAATCGCTCACCGCGGCAGCCGGACCAGGAACACCGAGCCAGTGGAGTCGCTGCGCTCGAGGGACAGCTCGCCGCCATGCGAGCGAGCGACCCACTGGGCGATCGCGAGCCCGAGACCCGCCCCGGAGCTGGAGGCGCCGCGCTCCGG
>CAMLHT010000305.1 GCA_946479895.1 uncultured Gemmatimonadota bacterium
CCCTTGTCGCCGTCGATGAACGTGATCGCGCTCTTGCACGACGCGGTGTTCATGAAGGCCGGATCGTACGTCATGAGCCCGAACTCGCCGGGCTGCTGCTTGATGGCCCGCAGGTCCATCGCCCGGACGACCGTGTCGCCCTCGACGCCGCCTTCCATGATCGGGACGCTGTATGCTTTCTTCGTCCGGTCGTCGGTGATCTCGAGCTTCCCGGTTTCCCGGAATTCCTGGCTCGGGGCCGATCCGGCGGACGCCTTGCTCTCGTTTGCCATGCTACGTTCTCTCCCTGGAATGTCGCATTGTCATCCCGGGCGAAAACGAGGGGCCGGTTCGTCCTGAAAGCCGGATCCTTCGCGCGCGGGATGACACTTGTTTCGGGTGACAAATCTAGCGCGATGATCCCCACGTGAATCCCACCCTGCACCTCGTCGCCGTCGTACTGGTATCCGCCATCGCCGGGGCGATGAATGCCGTGGCCGGCGGCGGGACGCTCCTGACGTTCCCGGCCCTGATCGGGCTGGGCATCGCGCCGCTGACCGCCAACGCGACGAGCACGGTGGCGCTCTGGCCGGGGTCGGCCTCGAGCTTCTGGGGCTACCGACGCGAGCTGAGGGGCGCCCAGCGATGGGCGGTCGGATTCGCCCTCCCCAGCCTGCTCGGCGGAGCCGTCGGCGCGCTGCTCCTGCTGGCGACCGATGAGGAGACCTTCTCCGAGCTCGTTCCCTGGCTCGTGCTGGGGGCGACGGTGCTGTTCATGGGCCAGGGTCCACTCGGCGCCTGGCTTCGCCGCCGGCCCGCCGCGGCGGCGGTGGGGGCGGAGGCCGATCGCTCGGATGGGACGGACCGCTTCCCGAAGGCCCGGCTGCTGGCATTCCAGTTCCTGATCGGGATCTACGGGGGCTATTTCGGCGCCGGCGCGGGGATCCTCATGCTCGCCGCCCTGGGTCTCATGGGGCTGACCAACATCCATCGGATGAATGGCCTCAAGAACTGGGGAGGCCTGTGCATGAATGCCGTTGCCGCCATCACCTTCGCCGTCAGCGGGCTGGTCAACTGGCCGGTGGCGCTGAGCATGGCCATCGGAGCGGTAGGCGGCGGGTATCTGGGCTCACGGACGGCGCAGCGGGTCAGCCAGAAGACCGTCCGGATGGTCATCATCGCCATCGGCCTTGGCAGCGGATTCTGGCTCCTGTTGAATCATTAGGACCCCCGCGGACGTACGGCTTCCCCGACTCCGGAGGAATTGCACATGGCAGACGTCAAAGGCTTCACCGAAGAGCTCAAGGTCGAGGGCAAGGAGCTCGTCGATACCGTCAAGCGGATCATCCACGAAGGCAACGTGCGCCGCGTCGTGGTTCGCAACCCGGAAGGCCGCACGATCCTCGACATCCCGGTGAACGCCGGCGTGCTCGGCGCCGTGGTCTTCCCGATGATCGCCACGCTGGCGACCATCGCGGTCTACGCGGCCAAGTACACGCTGATCATCGAGCGTTCGGGGCCGCCCGCCGCACCGTCGGTCTGATCTCGTAACGGATCACTCGGCGATGTACCGCCAGGGAGCGCCGGCCGAATCCCGCTTCCAGATCGTGAAGAAGGGAATCCCGGGGCCGGCCGGATCCGCTTTCTGGTGGATCCATCCGATCGATACGCCGAGGTCTCCGCTCGACGCGACGATCACCCGGTAGTCCGCCTTCCAGACGAGCGGACTTGGCGCGGCCGGCGCCTGACCGCCGACCGACTTCGCGATCTCCACGTTCCCGATGGTGAACGCGGGCTGGCGCCCGATGTTCATCGCGTCGGGGCGCCCGAACTTTTCGAAGGCCGGTCCGAGCCCGATCACCGCCGCCTCGTCCGAGAACGCCTGCTCGGCGGCGGCGAGGCTCTTCTCGAAGCTCGCGAGCCGTTCGGCATCCGTCGCCGGCGGGACCATGCGCGCCGGAAGCGATGGCTCCATCGGCGACATCGAGACGTCGCCCGCGGGCCGTCCGCTGCGCTTGTACGCCGCGACCTTCCACGCGCCGTCCTCGCGAATCCAGTACGAGAGGTATTTCGCCGGCGCGTCGGTTCCGTCGGCCCGATGGATGGTCATGTAGCCGAAGGTGAAACCGTGCTGCCCGTCGGCGGAGACTCCGCCGCGCACGGGCGTCCACTCGAGCTTCGCGTTCGCGTTGGCCGGGTTCGCCTTCAGGACCTCCACCACCTGCTCGACGCCTTCCGCGAATTTCGGCGCGGGGCCCGGCACCGGCATGATGACCTTCTTCGCGAACATCGGGGTCAGGCCCGAGATGGCGTCGGTCGTGGACGCCGCGACCGAGAAGGCGCGATCGGCGGCGAGGAGCGACTCGACTTCGGCTTTCTGCGCGCCGGCGAGGGCGGGGAGCACGGCGAGGGCGATGAGAACGGGTCGGATGGTCATGACGTCTTTGACACCGGAATGCCGTCGGACGCTACAGGGCCGCGCTCCGGCACTGGCGCCTGACGGGGCAGGCGCCGCAGTCGCGGGTACGCGCCGTACACACCAGCGCGCCGAGCTCCATGAGGGCCTGGTTGTGCGTCCATCCCGCCCTGCCGGTGCGCGGGAGGACGCGTTCGGCGATCGCCCAGATCCGCTTCGAGCCGGCCGTGGTCTTCACCTTCGTGCCGGGCGCGAAGACGCGCTCGAGCACCCGCGCGACGTTGGTATCCACCAGCGCGGCCCGGCGCTCGTAGGCGAACGAGGCGACCGCCCCCGCGGTATACGCGCCGATGCCCGGCAGCTTTCGCAGCTCGTCCGGATGCTCCGGGAGCCGCGCCGAGCCGTCGCGACCGCGATCGGAGACCTGCACCGCGAGCTTGTGGAGATTCCGCGCGCGGGCGTAGTACCCGAGGCCGTCCCACGCCTCCATGACCCTTGCCGGCTTCGCCCTGGCCACGTGCGCCAGCGTGGGAAAGCGGCCGAGGAACTCGCCGTAGTACTCCACGACGCGCGAGACCTGGGTCTGCTGAAGCATCAGCTCGGATACGAGGACCTCGTATGCATCGCGCGTCCGGCGCCATGGCAGGTCGCGTGAGTTGCGGCGGAACCAGCGGCGGAGTGACCGGCTGAAGCGCTGCGCATCCTCGTCCGTGATCCGCCGCGCCGCCCGGTCAGTCGCCACTCCCGCTCCCGCTCATTTCGGATTCCAGAGAGGCGTGGCGGCGAACAGGCCGTCCACGACGCCGACGCGATGGGCGAGGATGAGGCCGAACGCGATGCTGGCGACGCCGCTGGCGATCGTCAGTCCGCGTCGCATTCCACCGAACCGGTCCGACGCGAGGGTGGCCGGCAGCGCGATGGCCGCCGTGATTGCCGCCATGCCGACGATGGTGCCCAGGCCGAACAGTCCGAGATACAGCAGTTGGCTCATCCAGCCGGGGATCGCCGCGAGCACCAGCAGGGCGACGAACGCCGAGCCCGCGAGCCCGTGCACGAAGCCCACGGCCACCGGCCGGCGCAGCGACCCGGGCGCCGCGACCTGGCGCCCGGAGAGCGTGATCGCCCCGACGGCGATGAGCATGAGGGCGACGAGCATCTCGAACGCCAGCCCGACCCGCGGCGGCACCGTGAGGCCGAGCAGCACGATGACTCCGCCCACGAGGAACAGCGTGGCCGAATGGCCGATGCCCCAGGCGGCGCCGATGCGCAGCGCCCGGCCCACGGAGCGCTCGGACGACGCGATCGCCGTCACGGCGACGACGTGGTCGGCATCGGTCGCGTGCCGCATGCCGAGCAGGAAGCCGATGGCCAGGGCGGAGAGGAGCGGGATCACGCCGGGAAAATAACAGCCGGGGGCGCCGGGCCCCGCTCAGCTGACCTTTCGCGTCTTCCGCTTGAGGAAGTCCATCAGGATGAACTGCCCGAGCGTCATCGTCGTCGTGAAGTA
>CAMLHT010000306.1 GCA_946479895.1 uncultured Gemmatimonadota bacterium
GACGCCACCATGCAGTTCCAGCTCGGCCGGCTGCTGGCGGACAACGGCCGTGTAAGCGAAGCGATCGGGTACCTCGAGCGCGCGGTCAGGCTGCGGCCGGGTGAGCCGGAGTTCGCGAGGCGCCTGGCGGAGGCCCGCGCCGCCAGGCGTTGAGCTCGGCGATCCCGGATCAGCCCTGCCGCTTGAAGAACTGCACGGCCTTCTCGTGCTTCTCGGCGGCGGCGCGGGTCTTGAACGTTCCGAGATTCCGTCGCTTGCCCGTCTTCGGGTTCTTCTTGCGCGAGTACAGCCGATACTCGCCGGACTTGAGTTTCCGTATCACGGCGCCTCCCTGTGGTGACTTGTCACATATCGGATTCGTGGGCAGGAGCCGTTCCGCGGCTACCTTCCAGTGACACTCACTTCAACTCCACTCGCCATGTCCGACGAAGATCTCCGCGCCGAGCTCGAACGGCTGCGCGCCGAAAACCAGGCCCTCAAGCAGACGTCCGCGAAGGGAATCTCGCTCAAGGTCAGCGAGAAGGGTGGACTTTCCGTCTACGGTCTCGGTCGCTTTCCCATCACGTTGTACAAGGAGCAGTGGTCACGCCTGCTCGACATGTCGGATGAAATCCGCGCGTTCATCAAGGCCAACGACGCGCAGCTGAAGACCAAGGGCTAGGAGGGCGCAATGCAGTCCTGGGCAAGACGGATTCGTGGCGCGATCGGCCTGGGGGTGTTCTGGGCTGTCGGCTGGGTCGCCTTCGGCCTCGCGCTCGGCGTGTCGAGTCTTCTTCTCCCCGGCCTGCCGTGGGGACGCCTGTTCGAGGTGTTCGACGCTCCACTGCCGGCGCTCGCGATGCCGGCCTTCATCGGCGGCGTGCTCTTCTCGCTCGTGCTCGGTACTGCCGGCCGCCGACGCCGGTTCGACGAGCTGTCCGTCCCTCGCTTCGCCGCCTGGGGCGCCGCCGCCGGACTGATGCTGAGTCTCATCCCGGCCGCGATGGTGGGCCTGGGTCTCGCCACGCCGCGACCCGATCTGGGCATCTGGCGCATCACGGCGACGATCGCCGGACCGCTGATGCTCCTCAGCGCCGCGTCAGCCGCGGGTTCGCTGATCCTGGCGCGACGGGCCCAGCGCCGCGAATCTCCGGGCCGACTTGCCGGCGACACTGACACCGGGCTTCTCGACGCCGGTGACGTCTCGACCGCGCACGGTCACTCGACATCACCGCGAACACAGAGTACGAGGGTCGAGAAGCGGTAAGCCCTCGAAGGCTCCTCGATCCGCGCAACCTCCGCCCTCCGGCCTCCGGCCTCCGCCCTCCGTCAGGACGCGCGACGCAGATTGCGGCGAACCTGCGTGGCTGCCGACTGAAGGTGGTTGAGCGCCAGCATCAGGCTGACGACGCTCGCGCCGAACAGCACCCCTGACCCGTCGATCCCGAGCACGACGACTGCCGCCGTGATGACCATCGCGATTGCGACGACGACGCGGGTGGGGCGGAGCGCGGCGGCGGCCGAGGCGACCACCGGGACCGCGAGTGACCAGCTCCCGTCATTCATGCCGAGCCACGCGGCGGCGGCGACGGCGGTGGACAGCGCGGTGGCCAGGATGCTCAGGGCTCGGGCGCGCGATCGGGCACTATCGGTGAGGAGCATGGACCTCGGCGGGTAGGTGATACGTCCTGGATGGAGACGATTGGAACCGTGTCCAGTATCGAGTCGCCCGCCGCATTCTCGTGACGGGGAGCACAGTCCTGGCTCGGGTGCCGCCGTGGCGGCTTCCGCGAACGCGTCGACTCCGGGCGGGCGTCAGCCGGCTCGATCGGCGAGCAGGATGGCGGGAACGCGCTGCGACCGGTACGAGAAGATCCGATCGAGCTGCCGTTTCACCATCGGCAGCGCGACGCGCCCCAGCACGCCGAAATGGAGCTCGTAGCGCACCTCGTCCTCGATCACGGTGCCGCCGTCCGTCTCGAGGAAGCGGTGCGTGTGGATCCACGTCCGGTACGGACCCTTCAGCTGCTCGTCGACGAACTCGAAGGGTGGATTCCAGCGGGTGATGCGCGTCTTCCATTTCATCGGAATCCGCCAGAGACCGATGCGATAGTCGATCAGCGCGCCCTCATGCATGGCGATCGGCGCGGGCGTGAGGATCCGGAAGTCGAGCTCCGGGGGCGTGATCACTCCAAGGTTCGCCGCGTTCGCGAAGAACTCGAAGACTCGCTCTCGGGGAAGCGGAAGCTCGATTCGCCTGCGGAGGATCTGCATGACCTACCGCCGCTGAAGGTGCGCCTGGAGCTCCACCCGCAGGCTCGGCGTGCAGGGGCCGCTGCGCTGCCAGAGGATCCGCCCCTCGCGGTCCACGAGCAGGATCTGGATACGGTCCTCGGTCGGGATGCCCAGCGCGCGCTTGAAGGGATCCTTGTCGATGTAGAGCGTGATCGTCGCGGCGCGCACCGCGGGGTCGGGAATCCCGCCGCGCATGCCGCCGTCGATGACCGGGCGCATCAGCTTGTAGCGCCGGGCCAGCGTCGGCAGCTCGTACACCCGGAGGCCGGGATGCCGCGCCCGAAGTGAATCGAGCGCGGGACCCCAGCTGTCCACGTCGGCCTGGTGTTCCCTCTTGAAGGCGATGAACACCACGTTCAGGTCGCCGGCGAAATCACCCGGCATCGTGAGCGTCTGCCCTTCGAGGTTCTGTCCCCGGATGGGCGGGAAGACGCGCGTGGTATCGCTGAGCTGCAGCATTGCCAGGAGGCCGAGGTGGACGAAGGAGATCACTTCCGGTCAGCCTTCGGCATGATGACGCTGTCGATCACGTGGATCACGCCGTTGGTCGCGACGATGTCGGTGGTGACGACCTGCGCGCCATCCACGAACACCTTGCCGTCGCGGACGACGATGCCGACCGTCTGGCCGTTCACGGTCTTCGGGTTGCCCTTCTGCATCTTCAGCACGTCAGCCGCCATCACCTTGCCCGGCACGACGTGGTAGGTGAGGATCGAGGTCAGCGCGGCCTTGTCAGCGAGCAGCGCATCGATGGTTCCGGCGGGCAGCTTCGCGAAGGCCGCATCGGACGGGGCGAACACGGTGAACGGGCCCGGGCCGGAGAGCGTCTCGACGAGGCCGGCGGCCTTCACGGCAGCGACCAGCGTGTTGAAGCTGCCGGCGGCGACTGCCGTCTCGACAATGTTGCGGGTCGGGGCCTGCGCGAAAGCGACGGAGGGCGCGGCCAGCAGGGTGGCGGCGGCGGCAATCCGGATGATGCTCTTCATTGCTTCGGTCCTCTGAGATTGAAGTTTGCCCAGCGTTTGTCCAAGTAGAATGCCTAGTCCCCAGAAGAATGTCAAGTGACTGTCCAAGAAAAAGCTTGACATTCAATAGACAGTGGCGAAATTCCCTGACATGGATGCCCCCGCACATGATCCCCGCCACCCCATCGCGGTCGTCGCCGAACGGACCGGGTTGAGCCAGGACGTGCTCCGCGCCTGGGAGCGCCGGTATTCCGCCGTCACCCCATCCCGCAGTCAGGGGGGTCAGCGCCTCTATTCCGACGCCGACGTCGAGCGGCTCCGGCTCATCCATGCGGCGTCGAGCGCGGGACGAAGCATCGGCCAGGTGGCCGCGATGTCCACCGAGGCACTCTCGGCGCTCGCCGCGGAGGATGCCTCCGTCAGGTCAGCGGTCCCGCCGCAAGCCCACTCGCTTCGCGCGGCGGAAACTCTCGATGCCGCCGTCGCGCACACGCGCGCGCTCCAGTCCGCGGCGCTGGCCGGCGAGCTGCGGCGCGC
>CAMLHT010000307.1 GCA_946479895.1 uncultured Gemmatimonadota bacterium
CGATCGGTTCGACGGCGATCATGTCCGCGTCCTCCTCGACGAACCGCACGACCCATCCTGCGCGGCGGAGCCGGAAGAGGATGGCGGCGTTCTCGTTAGGATTCTCGAAGCGTCCCCACCGCGAGCTGTTGAGCGCCAGGATGAGTCCCGGCCGTTCCGGATCGCGCGGCGAGCTCGTGGCGGTCGCGAGCAGGGACATGAACGCCGGTCGCTCAGCGGCCGTGGCGCCCGAGACGCCGGGGTCCGCGAACACCTCGCCCATCGTCCGGCCCAGGTGCGCCGCCGTCTCGCGAATCGCCCGCTCCTGTTCCCTGAGCGACGAGCGAGCCGGCCCCGCCTGCTGCGGCGTGCTCACGCGGACGTATCCGAGCGTGTCGAATGCCATCATCGGTCGATCGCTTCGGTGGAGCGGTTCACCACGACGCGGATCTTGAGTTCGGTATTCTGCTTCATAGACTCACCCCGTGATGCGAGCTGAGGACTTTCCGCGCAGCATCCACGCGATCGTAGTTCGCGCGTTCGCCGTTGTTGCGATCCGGATGCGTGCGGTGAATCGCCGTGCGGACAGCGGCCTTCGCTCCCTCGACCGAGTTCTGAATGTCGAACCGGTAGTGGCCCGATTCGTTAGCGATGAGCTGCGCCGCAGTTTCCACGCTCATCGTCGGCGCGGTCTGGCTCGGGAGGGCCTTGAAGCCGGCGCGCAGCAGCGAGGACTGCACGCCGTACCGCTCGGCGCGCCGCAGGTCCTCCAGTACGACGGCGATCGCATGCAGGTTGTCCTGCCACCAACCGAACGTGTCGCACGGATAGGCGTGCCGCTGGCCCTCCCGGTCGAGGAAGGAGACGATGACCGCCGGCTTCGGTCTGGCGTCGGCGCGAAGCATTCCATCCTGCCGCAGGTCGAAGGCGCCGCGCGTGAGCTCGAGGGCGAACTCCACCTTTCGGCCGCCGAGGTGATTGATCTCGCGCTCCAGGTTGTGCAGCGTGCGGGACCAGTTCGACTTGAACGGCGCCCGCTTGTGGTACAGCGTCCGCTTCCCCGGCCAGACGGCCGGCAGGTCGGTGATTGTGTAAGTCAGGGCCACGGATCAGCCCTCCACCGGTGCGTCGGCGAGCTTCGCATACGCCTCGCGCCGCGCCGGCACGAGCCGCACGCCAGGCGGCAGCGGCTGCTCGACGTCGATCAGCCCCTTCAGCTTGCCCCACTCCACATCCATCTTCGCCGTGCGGGCGAGCTCCTCGTCGGTGAAGTACTCGAGCGCCTCGCCGTAGGTCATCGTCACCGTCACGCGCACGAGGCCAGGTCGATCCGTCTTCATCGCCGCGAGCAGCGCCTCGGCATCGGTGCGCTCCACCGTCGGCGCGTAGTCCTTCACGCCGAACGTGCCGTAGGGCGTGGCGTGGCTCTTCTTCTTCCCCCACGGCGTCAGCTCGGCGAGCGTCTCGATGAAGGCGAGGAGCCGCGTCACGACGGCGCGCCGGGGTGCCATCTGGCGCTCGTAGTGCGCGCGCACCATGTCGAGCTCGAGGGTCATCGCGCGCTCCGTCTCGGCGAGCTCCGCCTGGACGCGCTGCACGCGGCGGAAGAGCGCCGCCGCCATGGCGATGCGGCGCTCCTGCTCCAGCTCCCGCTCGACGTTCGGCGTGAGGGTGATCCCCACGGCGGCGAGATCCTGCTCGACATCATCGTCGATACCGGCGAGCGGGTGCAGCGCCTCACACGGCGGCACGAACGATCCATCCGTCCGCGTCGCGGTCGTGGGCTCGATCGAGTCGAGCTGCTCGGAAGAGAGAGTCATCATGGATTCCATGATCGTCGCCTCAGAACGGGTAGCGGTCTTCGCCGTCCTGATCGGGACGGGCGTACTCGAGGTCCGGAATCGTGACGGCTTCCGTGACCGTCTTCGGCGCGGGCTTCACGACGGCGACCGGCGCGAGGACGACGAACGTGCCGCCCACCTGCGAGGCGAGGCGCTCCGCCTCCTGCTTCGCCGCCGCGATGGTCGAGTGCTCGTAGAAGCCGTAAGCGTTCTCAATGCGGAGCACGATCACGCCCCGGCCGGTGGTAACGCTGTCTCTGGTATCGCGTATCATCGGTGGAGCCCCGCGTCCTGGGCGGCGATGAAGAGCTGCGCCGTGAGCGCCGAGACCGCCTCCGGCGTCCAGCCGATGTCCTGCTTCGTGAGGAGCGGCGCTTCCTCGGTGAGCACGTACTCCAGGCACTTCTTGTGGAGCGCGCGGAGTCGAGCCCACTGGGTGGCCTTGCCGTCGGTGGCGTTCGCGCTCGCACCGCTCCCCTGCGCTGCCTGCGGTTCCTCGCCGAGCCCCGCGATCGGACCGCCCGCCGTAAACCCCTGCTTCGCGGACGCGCCCTTTGCCGCCGGGGCCTTGGCCGCGCCAGTCGTCGGAGCGGGCGCATGCTCCTCGACGGCGTTGATGTCCACGTAATCGCCCGGCTTCGCGAACTCCACCGTGTGCCCGACGATGCTCTCCAGCGTGTGCCCGATGCGCGAGAGCTGGCGCTCGGCCGACGATGGCGTCATGAAGATCGCCGCGTCGGGATCGTCCGGCGTGTGGCCGACGAACTTGGTGGATGGGCCGTAGCGCGGGTTGTTGCTCGGGACCTCGGGCACCACGGACGTGACCGTGAAGTGCACCGCCTCGCCCTTCTTGAGCTTGATGATGCTCATGGCTTGCTCCAGGGCGCCTCACCACAGCAGGGCGCGCCGTTCATGATTGGATTGCCACACCACGCGCAGCGCGTGGCGTTCCGGATACCTTCCCGGCGCGTCGCCTCCTCGCGCTCGCCGGACTCCCGCAACAGGCGGGCGATCTTCTCGGGGTAGGTGTCGATGATCACAGCCACACCGTCCTGATGACGTAGCCGATCAGGAGCAGCGCGCCAGCGAACACGGCGGGGCGCACGAACAACAGGACGAGCTTCGTTCCGGTGCCGACCTCACTGTCGTCGTCGATCTCGCCCTTTCGTCCACCGCAGAGCGTGACGAACGTTTCGAGGCCACACGCCATCGCCAGCGAGAGCGCCTTCACGCCGAACGCGGGGACCACGAACCACGCCCACAGCATCATGAACGTGAAGCCGTAGAGCAGGACGCTGTACGCGATCGCCACCGGCGCGAGCACCAGCAGGCCGAGACACCCGAGCGCGACGAGCACTCCGTCGTCCTTCGACCCGGCGCTCACGGCTCCCTCCCCGCGTAGTACTGGAGCGCGCCGTACAGACCATGCAGCTCCATGTCATACTCGTCTTTGCAGCGATCCGACTGTGCATGCGCCGCGCGCAGCCTTTCCCAGTCCTCCGCACGGCCACTCGCCTGCGCGGCCTCGCAGAGCGCGTTGCCCTGCTCAATCGCGGCGTTGTAGCGCGCCCGCGCCGCGTCAACTCTCACGATCAGCGTCCGCGCGGCCTTCTTGGATACCAGCGGACGCGCGCTCACCGTCCACCTCCCTGCGGCACGGCGACGTCCCCCACCACATCAGCCACGACGTACCCCTCGCTGGCCTTGCGCTCGGCCTGATACGCGAGCCAGGCATCCACGGCGCGCACCGCAGGGTGCACCATCTTGTTCGGGCAGTCCGCTGCGTGGTCGTAGTCGGGCCCCGTGTTCCGACCGCAGGTGCAGTGCGAGATGGACTCCCGGCGGCGATGCAGTGCTTCCCGGTAGCGGCGGGCTTCGCGCGGCAGCTCGCTCGCCACGCCGTCGGCCACAAATTCGTGCATGCGCATGTCAGGCA
>CAMLHT010000308.1 GCA_946479895.1 uncultured Gemmatimonadota bacterium
GGGTCGGGGGAACAGTGGATCGGTGGATCGGTGGATCGGTGGATCGGTGGATCGGTGGATCGGTGGATCAGTGGTTCGGTGGGTGGCCGCGTGGCTGGGTAAGTGACTGCTGCTGCTGTAACGAGCCGATCCACCGACCCACCGATCCACCGATCCACCGACCCACCGATCCACTGATCCACCCCTCTGGCACTCGCTATGCCCTACCTGGCCGGACACAGCCTTCTCCGGAGTCCCCGATGTCCACTCAGTGCACCTTCTGCGACCTCATCCGCGGCTCCGCCGAGGTTTCCGTGTGCCATGAGGATGCCGACTCGCTCGCGTTCATGGACATCCAGCCGGTGAACGCCGGCCACGTGCTGGTCGTGCCGCGGGCGCACTACAATTCGCTGCTGGACGTGCCGCCGGAGATCGGCATGCACCTATTCCAGGTGACCATGCGGCTCGCCGGGGCCATTCGCCGGGTGACGGGGTGCGACGACATGAACATCGTCGTGAACAGCGGCGCGGCCGCCGGCCAGGATGAGCCGCACTACCACGTCCACATCATCCCGCGCCGGCCGAACGACGGATTCGACATCAACCTGCCGTTCGACGGGTCCGCGATGCCCGACCGGACCATGCTCGACGCGATGGCCGTGCAGCTCATCGCCGCGATGCGCGACCCGATGAAGGCTGGTGGTGCCGGCGCGAAGGGTGAGACGATCCCGGAGGACACGGCGGAGCTCCCGAAGCCGAAGGAGAAGAAGCCGATGCGACGCGTGGCTCCGCCCGAGCGCGAAGTGAAGGTCATGCGCGCCCGGGAAGGGGTCAGCTCGGGCAGTCCATCCGAGCGTGGCGTCTGGCGGGTCGAGGAGGGGCCGCACGGAGAGCTGGTCTACGACCGGCTTGGCTAGCAGCGCCGGACGGGAAGGCAACGCTTCGCCGTGCGTGGAGCCGAAAATCAGGCTTGCGAAAACCACGTCCGTGTGAAATACTGCCGAAAGTGACCGCCGCGTCACGTTCGTTCCTCAGGGCAAGCTCTTTCCGGAGGCGAGTGATCACGCCAGTCCCGCTTCGACATCCTCGAGCAGGATCCAGTCGCCCTTCCGGGCGACGGCGGCCGGGTCGCCTCCGGCAGGCAGAGATCGACAATGCGCCCCGCGATGGGAAGTTCTCCCATCGCGGGGCGTCGTCTTTTTCGCGAGGTGAAATTGTCCAGACGGCACTATCACCGGGTTCTTCGTCCGCGCGCCTCCACCCATCACCCCCGTCCCCGGCGCCTGCCGGCCTCTCACCACAAGCACGCGATCAAGCGCGCCACGATGCGCGACTGCGGCCGCCGCTGCGTGTACTGCGCTGAGCCGCTCGACTTCTCCAACGCGACACTCGACCACGTCTACCCGCTCGCCCACGGCGGGGCCCACACCCTCGGCAACCTCGTCGCCGCCTGCGGGCGCTGCAACCGGATGAAGGGGGAGCTGCTCCCGGTCGAGTTCTTCATGCGATACCCCTGGGCCGGACACAACTTCATGATGTACGCGCGAGCGGTGCACCGGGCGCTCAAGCGCTGCGCGCGAAAGGCGGTCAGCCTCGCTTACGCCGAGGCGGCCTGACACGACATTCACGGATGCGACAACTGATCAGCAGCGGAACGCCCTGGGAGCCGGTCGTCGGCTATTCCAGGGCCGTTCGCGTCGGCAATCACATCTTCGTCTCCGGCACGACGGCCACCGGTCCCGATGGCCGGATCGTCGGCATCGGGGACGCGGGCGCCCAGGCGCAACAGGCCCTCGAGAACATCCGCCGCGCCCTGGAGCAGGCCGGCGCATCCCTGCGTGACGTGGTCCGGACGCGGATGTTCGTCGTGGACATCGCGCGCGACTGGGAGGCGATAGGCCGCGCGCACGGCGCGACCTTCGGCGACATCCGGCCCGCCACGTCGATGGTGGAGGTCAGGGCGCTCATCGACTCGCAGATGCTCGTCGAGATCGAAGCCGACGCTGTTCTGTCATCCTGAGCGGCGTGAAGGAAACAATCTCTCCTTCGCGCCACCCAGGATTACAGCAGGACTAGTAGTCCACGGGCCTCAGGTAAGCCTCGCCGATGGCGGTCGGTGAGACCATCGCCACCGTGGGCAGTCGCCGCTTCCAGTGCGTCGAATCGAGCCGCTTCCGCACGATCTCGACCTCCCGCGCGTCGAACCCGTGGGCGACGAGCTCCTCGGCGTCGTAGCCGGAGATGATCCAGTTCAGGATCTCGTCGGCCCGGGGATAGCTGATCCCAAAGTCGCCTTCGTCGGTCTGGCCGGCGACGAGATCGGCCGTCGGGGGCTTGTCCACGATGGCCGACGGTATTCCGAGATGCCGCGCGAGGGCGAACACCTGGGTCTTGAACAGGTCGCCGATCGGGTTCACCGGCGGTGAATCGTCGGCGTGCCAGGTGAAGTAGCCGAACAGCCGCTCGGTCTTGTTGCCGGTGCCGAGCGGGATCGCCTCGTGCTTCGCCGCGAGGTCGAACAACGTGATCATCCGCATGCGCGCCATGACGTTGCCGCGGCGGCCCGCGCTCGCGTCGGGCTCGTTCTGGAGGTAGCCGTCCACCGCGGCCGAGATGTCGATGGTTCGCGCCTGGATCTTGAGGGCGTCGATGACGAGCTGCGCATGGTCGAGGCTCTCCCGGCTCGACGTCCGGTAGGGCATGCGCACGCCGATCACGTTTTCCGCGCCGATGGCCCGGGCCGCGAGCCAGGCGGTCACCGCCGAGTCGACGCCGCCCGAGATGCCGACGACCGCCTTGGTGAAGCCCCGCCGGTCCAGCTCTTCCTTTATGAAGTGCACCAGCCAGTCCGCCGTCATCGCCGGGTCGATCTCGAGCGGCGTCGGCGGCGACTCGCGGGTGGTGCTCGCCTCGATCACGCGAATGCCCTTCGACGGGCTGCCCTCGGCGGCCGGCGTCTTCGCGCGCTTCTTCCTTCCGCCGGCGGCGGGCGCCGGGTCGAACTTCACCTTCACCGGCTTGTGGGCCAGCGCAGCCTCGAGGCTGGCCTTGAGGTGCGGGATCATCACCTCCAGGTCGGCGATGAGCGGCGTGTCAGCCCGGGCGCGCGCGGCGTCCCCGAGCTCGACCTTTCCGCTGATCACCGACTCCTCCCAGAGCGGCCCGCGTCCGCGGACGTCGCCCTTCGGGCCGACCAGCAGTGACGCACCCGGGAAGATCTTCCCGCCCTCGCTCCCCACGAGGTTCGAGAGCGCGACGTACACCCCATGCTCGTCGGCGATCTCGCGGATCAGGCGCTCCCACCGGCTGACGCTGGCCGGTCCCGGCACGCCGTCATCCTTCGGCCAGGCGCCGCGCGCGGGCGCCGCGCTCACGACGAACAGGACCTGCGCTCCGTCGAGGGCCGCGATCGTCCCGGTCATGCTGTGCCACGCATCCTCGCAGATGAGGATGGCCGCGCGACCCCACGGGGTGTCGAAGGCCCGGATGTCTCGGCCCCGCTCGACGAAGCGCTCCTCGTCGAACAGTCCGTAGGTCGGCAGGAAGAGCTTCCGGTGCACGTGGCGCACCTGGACCGGCTCGGCGCCGCCGAGTGTGACGTACATCGCGCTGTTGTAGAGCGTGTTCCGCCATACTTCATAGAATCCGACGACGACGTCGACCGTGTGCGGGCCCGTTACCGCCAACCGGTAGCACGCGTCGAGATCGCGGGCGA
>CAMLHT010000309.1 GCA_946479895.1 uncultured Gemmatimonadota bacterium
GGTGGGGCGGCGCCTCGCCCCGCCCCCCCGACCCCCCCCCCTACCCAACCCCCCACCCCAGCCACCACCGACCCACCGACCCACCGATCCACTGATCCACCGACCCTTGCCTCTCTCCCTCAAGCGCGACCGGCTCATCTCCCTGCTCGAAGCCGCCCGGAACAAGCGGATCGCCGTCGCCGGCGACGCCATGCTCGACGTCTACCTGCGGGGCGACGTGGAGCGGATCTCCCCCGAGGCGCCGGTGCCCGTCGTCCGCGTGAAGGAGCGCCGGTACGCCCTCGGCGGGGCCTCCAACGTCGTGCAGAACGTCCGCGGGCTCGGCGCCACCTGCGACTTCATCGCCGCGGTCGGCACCGATGCCGGCGCCGAAACCCTCCGGACGATGCTCGGGGCGATCGGAGTCGACGCCGGGTCGCTGGTGACCATCGATCGGCCGACCACGACGAAGACCCGGATCGTCGCCCGCGGACAGCAGGTCGTGCGGGTGGACGAAGAGGAGGACGACGACCTGGTGGCCGGCGACGTCGCGAAGCTGATGCGCGCGCTCGACGCCGCCATCGACCGCGCGGATGCGCTCGTCCTCGAGGACTACAACAAGGGCGTGCTCGTGCCCGAGGTCATCCAGCGGGCGACGGCCCGCGCGAAGGCGCGCGGCATCCCGGTGGTCGTCGACCCGAAATACCGGAACTTCTTCCAGTACCGGGGCGCCACGATCTTCAAGCCGAATCGCCGTGAGCTCGAGAGCGCGCTTGGGGCGGAGGTCGACCTGGAGCATCCGGATGCCCTGCCGGCCGCCCTCGCGCGCCTCGGCGTCGAGCACCTGCTGCTCACGCTTGGCGATCGCGGCATGGCCCTGATCTCGTCGGCGGGAGAGGTGAAGCGGATCCCGACGGTGGCGCGAGAGGTCTACGACGTCGTGGGCGCCGGCGACACGGTCACCGCGTATCTCGCATCGGTCCTCGCGGCCGGCGGATCGGCCACCGAGGCGGCGGTGATCGCCAATTACGCGGCGGGAGTCGAAGTCGGAAAGTCCGGCGCGGCGACGGTCAGCGCCGACGAGGTCATCGAGGCGTACGACGAGTTCTCGTCGCGCCGGTAGCCGAATCGCCGTCGATCAGCGCTTCGTCCAGAATGCGATGACCGCGCAGGCGTCGTTCGTCCGCCAGAGGAATGGCGCGGAGACGACGTCGGGGTAGGCTTCGATCGCGAGGATGTCGGACGGAGGCACCATCTGGTTGAGCGTCTCGAGGCCGCCCGGCACGCGGCTGCCGTTCAGGTATATGGCGACGCCTTTGCCCTTGGTTCCCGTCATGCCGGACGCCGGCTTCTCACATTCCTCCGTCCTCAACCCATTGGCGTACGGTCGCCCGGCCACCACCGTGGGGCTCTTCCAGCGGAAGCCGTGTGCCGCGCGAAGCGCATCGCTCGCCTCGACTGAATTCCGCACGGCCAGGTGGTCCGCGCGGATCAGGGTTCCGTGGGCGGCAAGGAGCCGCGATTCGATGTCACGAATGGTGGCGCTGTCGCCCCGCTCCCTCGGGGACCGTATCAACACGCTGTCGAGCAGCAGGGGGATGCGATGGAGTGTCACGATCCTCGTCGCGTCGCCCGTTGGGGCATCCACGGGGACGATGGCCGGGTAGTACCCAACCGCCCGGATGGACACCGCCCAGGTACCGGGCGGAATGTTCGTGAATGCCGCGCGGCCTCCCACGATCGGGGCATCCCGATCCAGAGCCGCGAGGCCGGCACGGCCCCCCAACACCGCGCCACCGGAGTCATCGACGACCTGAAGCCGGATGGACGTGCTCGCGCCGGCTGCGGTTTCGGCGAGCCGGAGGTCGAGGCGCAACAGACCACCCGCGGGAATGTTCAGCTCGGAATCGAACGCGTGAAAGCGCGGGGCGGCCACGCGCATGACGACCGGTCCTTCCGACGGAATCCCGCAGATGCGGTATCGCCCGGCACTGTCGATGACCGCCCTGGCTTCGCGGGCGGCGGAGCTGAGCCTGCCGCGCCCGACCTCGAGCTCGGACCAGCGAACGACCACCGGAGTCCGCACCACGGGCTCGCCCGTGCGCGCCTGGGTGACGTAGCCCGCGAGCATGCCTTCGCCGGCGCCGGCGCCGCTGCAGGCCCGGGAGACCACCGTGGCCTCCGACGGAATCGAGAGATCACGCACGACGTCCGCGTCGCGCACGGTGACCATCACGAGCTCTGGCTCGAGGCCGAGGAGGGCCAGCGCGTCGTGATCGAACCGGAGCGCGAATGGGCCCGGCGGCACATCGTCGAGCGCGAAATGCCCGGACGAATCGGTGATGGCCGTGAAGACCCGCGGCGACCCGGCGCTGCGTCCCACGTCGGTCTGGATCGCCTCGACGATCGCCCCGGCCAGCGGCGAGCGCGCCGTCGAATCACGGACCGTCCCGCTGATGCGGTGGCCCGGCACAGGCCGGTCCGCTTGCGCCCGGAGGGAGATCGGCGCCGCGGCGAGGATGAGAGCGAGACCCCTGGCTTTCATCTGAACCGACACCTTCCAGAGGAGTGGTCGGGTTCCGGAAATGGTCACGCTCGGACTCGAACCGAGGACCTCTGCTGTGTGAAAGCAGCGCTCTAACCAGCTGAGCTACGCGACCGGACTCCAAATGTAATTCGGGGTCAGCGGCAAGTCATGGTCCGGGCAGGACTTGAACCTGCGATCGTCGAATTATGAGTTCGCTGCTTTAACCAGCTAAGCTACCGGACCGACGAAGGCGGAAGCTAGGAATCGGGCGGTCGGCGTACAAGAGCGCGCTCAGGGCGCGCTCACCGTGGCACCGGCCTTCTTCAGCCGGCCGGCCAGCGCCTCGTCCACGCGCGCGGTGACGACCATGAAGTCCCCGTCCACCTTCGTGTCGAGGACCTCCCCGCCCTGATGGATGTCCGACAGCATCTTTCCGTCCCCGATAGGGACCCGGATCTCGGCCACCGGCCTCCGGGCCCGGGACGCCGATTCGAGCGCCCGCTTGAGCGGATCCAGCCCGCCCTCGGCGACCGTCGACACGTAGACCGCGTTCGGCACCAGCGCGCCCACCCGCTCCTGCAAGGCCAGCAGGTCATGCTCGCTCAGCAGGTCGATCTTGTTGAACACGACGAGCTTCGGCCGGTCATGCGCGCCGAGGTCGTCGAGCACCTCCTCAACCACCACACGCTGCTCCTCCCACGAGGGCGAGCTGGCGTCGATGACGTGGAGCACGAGGTCGGCCTCGTTCACTTCCTCGAGCGTGGCGCGGAACGACGCGACGAGATGGTGCGGCAGCTTGCGGATGAAGCCGACGGTGTCCGTCAGCAGCACCGTCGCGTTCTCGCCCACCTGCACCTCGCGCGTCAGCGGATCGAGCGTCGCGAACAGCCGGTTCTCCACGTGGACGTCGCCTCCGGCGAGCCCGCGCAGGATCGACGACTTCCCGACGTTCGTGTAGCCCACGATGGACGCCTTGAACGCGTTCTCCCGCGACTGGCGCTGCACGACGCGGCCCTTGGCCACGTCGCGCAGGCGCTCCTTCAGGATCTTGATGCGATGGTTGATCAACCGGCGGTCGGTTTCCAGCTGTGTTTCGCCGGGGCCTCGCACGCCGATGCCGCCGCGGAACTTCTCGAGGTGGGTCCACATACGGGTCAGGCGCGGCAGCATGTACTCGAGCTGCGC
>CAMLHT010000310.1 GCA_946479895.1 uncultured Gemmatimonadota bacterium
GTTGAATACGCCCGGCGGCAGTCCCGCATCGCGCGCGATCTCCGCAAAGCACAGCGCCGTGAGCGGCGTGAACTCCGCCGGCTTCATCACGATCGTGCAGCCCGCCGCCAGCGCCGGCGCGACCTTCCACGCCAGCATCAGCAGCGGGAAGTTCCACGGGATGATCTGACCGCAGACCCCCACGCCCTGGTAGCCCTGGAACTCGCTCTCGAGGAGCTGCGCCCAGCCGGCGTGGTGATAGAAGTGACGGGCCACGAGCGGGATGTCGATGTCGCGCGTCTCGCGGATGGACTTGCCGTTGTCCATCGACTCGAGCACCGCGAGCAGGCGGGAGTTCTTCTGTACCGCGCGCGCGAGCGCATAGATGTGGCGCGCGCGGCCATGGGCCCCCAGCTCCTGCCAGCCCTCGAGGGCAGCGCGGGCGGCCTTCACCGCGGCGTTCACCTCGGACTTCGAGCCCTGAGCCACCACGGCCAGCTGCCTGCCGTTCGCCGGGTTGGTGACCTCGAAATGGTCCCCCGCCTTGACCCACTTGCCGTTGATGAACTGGCCGAACCGTCCCCCGTGGGCGCCGATCCATGCCAGCGCCTCCTTGTCACTTTCCGGGGCGGGTCCGTATTCCATTGTCTGGAAGATTTCAGCGACGCTGGCCATGATCAGATCGGGTCGAAGCGGGTAGACTCACGTACCGCATGAATGTAGGGCGGTCACAGCAACGGTGGGATATGATTATCGACATGCGCCTTTTCCGCATCATCGCCGTCGCGCTCGTCGCGGCGGCGCCGCTCGAGGGCCAGGGCTCGTCGCCCGTGAGCAGCTCGCCGGCCGCCCGGGCAAAGGCGCGGGCCGACAGTCTGCGCCGGCCGTACACCGCCGCCGACATCGATTTCGTCACCGGCATGATCCATCACCACGCCCAGGCGATCCTGATGTCGAGGATGGCCGACGGCCATGGCGCGGCTCCCTCGATCCGCACGCTTGCGGCCCGCATCATCAATGCCCAGCAGGACGAGATCCGGCTGATGCAGCAGTGGCTGGCGGACCGGAACCAGCCGGTGCCGGAACCCAACCCCCACGGCATGACGATGACCATGGGCGGGATGCAGCACGACATGCTCATGCCGGGCATGCTCTCGCGCGAGCAGCTCGCCGGCCTCGATTCCACCCGGGGCCCCGAGTTCGACGTCGCCTTTCTCCGGTCCATGATCCAGCACCACTCCGGCGCCGTGGGCATGGTCAAGACCCTCTTCGGGAGCCACGGCGCCGGCCAGGACGAAACAATCTTCAAGGTGGCCTCGGACATTAACGTCGATCAGACCACCGAGATCGCCCGCATGAACAGGATGTTGCTCGCCATCGCGCTCGGCGAACCGTATTTCCCGTAACCCACGACCCCCGACCATGCTCAGACGTTTCATCGGCATCACCGCCCTCGGCCTCCTGGCCTCGCCACTCGCGGCCCAGACCGCCGACCCCCGCGTCGGCCTCCGCGCGGGCAAGTACGACGCGCAGACCGCGCTGCTCAACATGCGCCTCGTCGCCACGGCGCAGCCGCCCCAGCGCTTCGTCGACGGGGTCAACTCCGACCTCGCCTTCCTGGGCAACTACGTCATCCAGGGAAGCTTCAATGGCTGGCAGGTGTGGGACATCAGCGATCCCGCCCACCCGAAGATTCGCAAGGAATACTTCTGCCCCGCCTCGCAGAGCGACGTCTCCGTGTACCGGAACCTCCTCTTCGTGTCCGCCGAGTCCAACTCCGCCAGACTCGACTGCAGCGACAAGGGCGTCCAGGACACCGTGAGCCACGATCGCATCCGCGGCATCCGCATCTTCGACATCACCAATATCGACGACCCGAAGTACGTCGCCAACGTGCAGACCTGCCGCGGCTCGCACACGCACTCGCTGCTCGTCGACCCGAAGGACAAGGACAACGTCTACGTCTACATCTCGGGGTCATCCGCGGTTCGCTCCCCGAGCGAGCTCGCCGGCTGCACCATGGATCCGCTCGATCGGAACCCCAACTCGGCGCTCATGCGCATCGAGATCATCAAGGTGCCGCTGACTGACCCGTCGAAGGCGGCGATCGTCGCGACGCCCCGCATCTTCCAGGGGCTCAAGCCTCCGGCAACGCACGGCATGGCGCATGACGACAGCGTCGCCGCCGTGATGCAGTTCGACATGCAGGTGAGGAACGCCGCCGACAACCTCGCGAAGGCAAAGGCCAGCGGCGCGTTCACGGCGAAGATCCCCATGAAGCATCCGATCACGGGTGAGACCGTGGTCATCGAGCGCGGCGTCAATCCGCTGTTCGTGCAGCCGCTGCTCGACAGCATCGTGAGGTCGCGCGGCGGATCGGGCGCTCCGACGGGCGCGGACTCCAGCGCGCTCCGCGCCGGACTCCAGGGCATCGTCGATCGCATGGCCGCGGCGCAGACCTCCGGCGGCGGCATGGATCCGATGATGTTCTCGCAGTGCCACGACATCACCCTCTACCCGGCGATCGGGCTCGCCGGCGGGGCGTGCGAAGGCCATGGGCTCCTGCTGGACATCAGCAACCCCATCGCGCCCATCCGCATCGACGCCGTCGACGACAGGAACTTCTCCTACTGGCACTCGGCGACGTTCAACAACGACGGAAGCAAGGTGCTCTTCTCCGACGAGTGGGGCGGCGGCGGCGGCCCGAAGTGCCGCGCGAGCGACCCGAAGGAGTGGGGTGCCGACGCGATCTTCACGATCGACGCCGCGAAGAAGATGAAGTTCCAGAGCTACTACAAGCTGCCGGCGCCGCAGACCAGCAGCGAGAACTGCGTCGCGCACAACGGGTCGCTGATTCCGATTCCGGGGCGTGACGTGATGGTGCAGGCGTGGTACCAGGGCGGCATCTCCGTGTTCGACTGGACCGATGCCGCCAGCCCGAAGGAGATCGCCTTCTTCGACCGTGGCCCCATCGACTCCACCCGCCTCCAGCTCGGCGGTTCGTGGTCGGTGTACTGGTACAACGGCAGCATCGTGAGCTCGGAGATCATTCGCGGCCTGGACGTGCTCGAGCTGACGCCGAGCGAGTTCCTGTCGCAGAACGAGATCGACGCCGCGAAGACGGTGAAGGCCGACTTCCTCAATCCGCAGGGACAGCCGAAGTTCGTCTGGCCGGCGAGCTTCTCCCTCTCCCGCGCGTACGTCGACCAGCTGGAGCGGTCGAAGGGCCTCGGCGCCGCTCGGATCGCGACGATCCGCACGGCGCTCACCACGGCCGAGAAGCAGCCGGCCGCGGCCCGGCGCGCGACACTGACCCGCCTCGCGGCCTCGCTCGACGCGGACGCGAAGAAGTCCACGGATGCCGCGAAGGTCGGCACGCTGGCGAAGTCCGCCAGGGACCTGGCCAGATAGTTTTGGGACGGAATGGAAAAGGGCGCCTCGGATCGAGGCGCCCTTTTTTGTGCCTCTGCATCCCTGGCGACTCCCTGAGGGCTCCTGAGGGGTTCTCGAGGTTCCTCACTGCGTTCGGAACTATTTCCCTCGCGCTGGGCGCTCGGGATAAACTCATCCAGGCATGGTGAGCCATACCAGCGGGTTTTCGTGG
>CAMLHT010000311.1 GCA_946479895.1 uncultured Gemmatimonadota bacterium
TGCCAGCTTCCCAAGCTGGACGTCGCCGGTTCGAGTCCGGTCGCCCGCTCCTCAGCTGTCCGAATCGCCTCGAGTGAAACACGCCAGGGCCCCACGCGGACCCTGGCGTGTTTTCGTTGACGTCAATGCGTCGCGGCTACGGCGCCACCGTCGCCCACTTTGCCAGCTGGCCCTCCACCACCTTCATGTCGCCGACGACGACGAGCTGCATCTTTTCTGGCCGCAGGTACCGCTGGGTCATCTGCCTCACCTGCTCCGGTGTGACGGCCAGGATGCTCGGGACGTAGGAGCGCAGCCAGTCATCGCCAAGGCCGAAGAGGTCGACGTAGGCGAGGCGGCCGGCGACGCCGCTGCGTGAGGAGTTCTGCAGGATGAAGGTACCCGCCAGATAGTTCTGGATGCCGCGAAGCTCGGATGCCGGTGGCGCCTCGCGCTGCAGGCGTTCGATCTCCCCGAAGATCTCGGTGAGGGATGGCCCCGTCACCTTCGTCGTGACGTCCGCCGCCTCGGCCCAGTACGCGCCCTCCTTTGCGGCGTTGATGAAGCTGAACGGCGAGTAGGTGTAGCCCTTCTGCTCACGGATGTTCGTCGTGATGCGCGAGCCGAACGCGCCGCCGAGCAGGGCGTTGGTGACAGTGAACGGCATCCAGCTGGGATCCGTTGGACCGGGGACGCGAAGACCCAGATAGATCGTCGACTGCACCGCGTCGGGCCGGTCGATCAGGGCGACGGTACGCGCAGCGGGGGGCGCCGGGGGCGTGATCGTCGCCGGCGCCGCGCCACGCTTCCAGTCGGCGAACGCTTCGCGGACCGCCCGTTCCATGGCGTCAGGATCGAAAACCCCCGTCACGTACAGGTGCGCGCGAGCTGCCCCCGCATTGTCGCGCCAGAACGTCCGTACGTCGTCGATCGTGTAGCCCTTCAACATCGTTTCCGTCGGATAGAGTCTTCCGTACGGATGATCACCGTAGACGAGCTTCGCGAAGCGCTCGGATGCGATGGCCTGCGGCTGGCTCTTCGCGATCGCGAGCTGTCGAACGCGGTTGGCGATGATGCGCGGCAGCTCCGATTCGGGCAAGCGCGGATGCATGACGACGTCGGCGACGAGTCGCGCGAAATCAGGCCCCCGGGCGCTCAGCACATCCCCCATCACGTTGCTGCGATCAGGGCCCACGTTCACGGCGAGCGATCCGCCCATGCCCGCCACCTCGCGCGCGAGCTGCTCTGCCGTGCGTGACGTCGTGCCCTCCTGAAGCAGGTCGCCGGTCACGTCGGCGAGCCAGACCTGGTCGGCGCGCTCGTTGGCGTTGCCGGCCATGAGGGCGAGCCTGACGTAGACCTTAGGCACAGTGCCGAACGGTACCATCGACACCTGCATGCCGTTGTCGAGCGTGAACGATCGCCGGGCGGGCAGGCGAAAGGCCCGGGGCGCGCCAACGGGGGGTGGTGGCTCCTTCTGCTGCGCCCCCGCGGGCGAGCCGGCGACCGCCAGCGCGGCCATGACGGCGATCACCGGGGTGAGGCGTGCCGCCGACGGCCGGCTGGCCGCCGAGGTGCGCGTGTGTCCGTAGCTCATCTCAGCGCCCTCCGCTCGCCGGAGTCGCCTTCGCGCCCGGCGTGATCGTGAAGATGGTGCGGTTGGTCTTCCGGAGATACTCCTGCGCCGTACGCTGCAGGAGCGCCGGCGTGACCTTCGCGAACTCGGACTCGAGCCGGTTGATGCGGGCCGGATCGTCGTCGAACAACGCGAACGAAGCGAGGAGGTTGGCGCGTCCGAAGCCACCGAAATCCTCGAGGTTCGAATAAAGGTCGGATCTGATCTTCACGAGCGCACGGTCGAGCGTCTCGCGGTCCACGGGCGTGGTACGCACGCGATCGATCACGCGGTCCATCGCCGCGATGAGGGAGTCGGCCGGCACGCCGGTATCGTGGAAGTACTGGACGATCCAGAGCATCGGCCCGTTGTAGTCGTACATCGAGCCGAGCCCCCAGTTGATACCTGCCGACACCTCGCCGGTGAGGCCCCGCCTGCGCACCAGCTCGTCGTACAGCCTGCTGTCATTGCCTTGCGCCAGAATCTGGTCGAGCAGGCCGAAGGCATACCATTCCGGCGTGTAGCGGGGCGGGACGTGATAGGCAACGCCGAGCGCCGGACGCGTGGCCAGCGGATCGGTTCGTCCGGCACGCCTCTCCATCGTCTGGCGCGGTTCCGTGAGGTCCGGCCCTGGCGGCTGAGGCTGCGGTGGAATGCCGGCGAAGTACTTCTCCACCCATCCCCACGCCTGCGCGGGGTCGAAATCGCCGGTGACGACGAGCACCGCGTTGTTCGGCGCGTAGTACGTCCGGAAGAACGAGCGCACGTCTTCGAGTGTCGCGGCGTCGAGGTGGGCAAAATCGCCGTAGAAGTTGTGTGCGTTGTACCAGTTCGTGTTCGCCGCCATCGGCAGATCGATCCACGGGAATCCGCCATACGGCTGGTTGATCACGTTCACCTTCACCTCGTTCTTCACGACCTCCTGCTGGTTCTTCAGGTTGGACTCGTCGATCGCGAGGCCGCGCATCCGATCGGCCTCCGCCCACAGGATGGTCTGGAGGGCATTCGACGGAATGACCTGGAAGTAGTTCGTGAAGTCGAAGCGCGTGGACCCGTTGAGGTTTCCGCCGTTGTTCTCGACGAGCTTGATGAATTCCATCTTCCCGAGATTGCGGGAGCCCTGGAACATCATGTGCTCGAAGAGGTGGGCGAAGCCGGTGCGGTTTCGAGGCTCGTTGCGGAAGCCGATGCTGTAGTAGACGGCGACCGCCGCGATGGGCGTCGTGGTATCGCGCGACAGCACGACTTTCAGCCCGTTCTTCAGCTTGCGATAGTCGACCGGGATGTGGATGCCGCGGGCATCGGCGCGCTGGGCGACGGAGGGCGCGGGCAGCGCAGCGGCCAGCACGAGGGCGGCGGCGACGCAGAGGCGGCGACGGGGCGAGTGAGGCATCATGCGATCCTCGCTGTGAGAAATCCCAGCGGCGCGTGCCGCCGGGTATTGTTACGCTACGAACGACAGCGATCGACCGTCAAGGGGCGCGTCGAGCGCCACCGTCCTGCCGGGCATCGTGGTCAGCGTCGATGTGTCCGGCGCGGGTGGCGACGGTTCCGCAATCCCGCAGTCATCCCTCGCCGCGCACCCGCGGCAGGAAGTTGAAGAACGGGAACGGATCGGGCATCACGCCGACCGGCACCTCGATCAGCGCCGGCTCACGCGCCGCGATCGCCCGCTCGAGCGCACTGCGCAGCGCCGCGGGGCCCTCGACGCGGGTTCCCGCCACGCCGAAGCTCTCGGCGAGGCGCACGAAATCGGGATTCGTGAGGTCGGTCGCCACCACACGATTGCCGTGCTTCTCCACCTGCATCCGGCGCACGTTGCCGAAGGCGCCGTCGTTGAAGACGACTGCCACCACGGGAATCGAGTGCCGCACGGCGGTGGAGAGCTCCTGCACCGTGTACATGAAGCCACCGTCGCCGGCGATGGACACCAC
>CAMLHT010000312.1 GCA_946479895.1 uncultured Gemmatimonadota bacterium
CTGGCGACGAAGGCCGTGGGTTCCTCCACGTAGTCAGCGACGGGCGCGACGCTCAGCTCCGATGCGATGACTCCCGCCAGCTGGTCGACGAGTGCGCGAGAAACCTCGCTGCCGAGTCGCTGCCGGTCGTCCAGCGAGCGCTTGAGCGCCAGCGCCTCATCGCGCTCATGGAGGCTCAGGGCGAGCGCACCGAGGGCCAGGCACGGGAGCAGGATGGCCGCGTAGAGGAGGCGGTCCGGTCGTCGAATGGAGGGCGCCATGTCGAGTGAGCCTGCTCGATTCTCGCGCTGGAAATGCCGGAGGGCAAGGGTGGAGCTCGCGCTGTTCCTGTGCTGCCTCGGATGCCGCGGCACGGAGAAGTCGGCGAGTGTCGCGGATTCGACGATGGTCGGCCGGGGCTCCTGGACGCGGATCGCCGACAGGCCAACCCCACGGTCGGGCGCGGCGGCCGTCGCGGCCAACGGCCGGCTTTACGTCATCGGTGGCCAGCAGGGATCGAAGTTCCTCACGACGAACGAATCGCTGGACGTCGCCACCGGCGTCTGGACGGCGGAACCGCCGGTCCGGCTCGCGCGTTCCTTCTCCGCCACCAACGCGGCGGTCATCGATGGGACGGTGTACCTGATCGACGGGAATCCGCGCGGCTACTGCACGAACGCCGCGGACGCCTTCGACAGTCGCACGCACGCATGGCGCCTGCTGCCCGCGGCCCCGGTCGCCCGGTGCCATGCGGCGGTGCTGGCGGCGAACGGCGCCGTGTATGCGCTCGGCGGCTGGAACACGAGCAGCACCGTCCACTACGTGTCCGTCGATCGCTATGACCCGCGCTCGAATCAGTGGCGATCCGACGTATTCCTCCCGCGCGCGCGCGGCGCAATGGCGGCAGGCGTGATCGGCACGACCATCGTGCTCGTGGGCGGGTGGAGCTCGGATGATCCGCGCACGACGAGCGTCGATCGATACGATGTCGTGTCCGGACGCTGGTCGAGCGGCGCGCGCATCCCGGCCCCGCGGCAGGCGGCGGCCAGCGCGGTCCTCGGATCACGGCTCTACGTCGTCGGTGGAATGGTAGACGTGAACGGCAGGCAGGTGCCGACGGCGCTCGTGGAATCCTACGACCTCCTGACCGACACGTGGCGTCGTGAGCCGCCACTCCCGGTGGCGGTCGGCTATGCCGCGGCGGCGACCGTTGGCGATGCCATCTATGTGACCGGAGGAGTGTCGGAACCCGAAACGCGCGGTGCTCGCTCGACGACGTTCGTGTTGGCCGGCCCTACATCCGTTCGGGAGCGCTGATCCCCAGCATGGTGAGGCCGTTCCTGAGGACGACCTGCGCGGCCCGGGCGAGGACCAGCCGGGGCTTCATGATGTCCTCAGGCTCGTTCAGGACGTGCGCCTTGTGATACCACAGGTGCGTGCGGCCGGCGAGGTCGTGCAGGTACGTGGCGATGCGATGCGGCTCGAGGGCGCCCGCGGCGCCGGCCACGATGGACGGAAAGTCGACGAGCGCCTTCGTCAGCTCCTGCTCCTCCGGCAGCGTGAGCGGCGCGAGCGACACGGTCGTGTCGATGGAGGCCGGGTCGATCTCGCCGACGCGGAAGATGCCGCTCAGCCGGGCGTGCGCCATCTGGATGTAGTAGACCGGATTCTCCTCGGACTGCGTGCGGGCGAGGTCGACATCGAACGTCAGCTGTGAATCGCCCTTCCGCATGAGGAAGAAGTACCGGACCGCGTCCCGGCCCACCTCGTCGACGAGGTCCCGGACGGTCACGTAGCTGCCGGCGCGCTTGGAGATCTTCACCTCCTCCCCGCCCCGCATCACCGTCACCATCTGGTGCAGCACGTACTCGGGGTATCCCTGGGGGATCCCCATGTCGAGCGCCTGGAGCCCCGCGCGGACGCGGGCGACGGTGCCGTGGTGGTCGGAGCCCTGGACGTTGATCGCCCGGGTGAATCCGCGCTGCCACTTCGTGACGTGGTAGGCCACGTCGGGCACGAAGTAGGTCGGCGTTCCGCCCTTCTCCGCGCTGCGCACCACCACGCGATCCTTGTCGTCGCCGTAGTCGGTCGTCCGCAGCCAGAGCGCCCCGTCCTGCTCGAACGTGTGGCCCGCCTTCTTCAGCGCGGCGATGGTCTCGTCCACCTTCCCGTCGGCGTACAGCGACGACTCGAGGAAGTAGACGTCGAACTTCACGCCGAATGCCTGGAGGTCGAGGTCCTGCTCCCGGCGGAGATACTGCACGGCGAAGGCGCGGATGGCCTCGAGATCCTTCGCCTCGCGGTCGGCCGGATTCTCGGCCAGGTACTGCGCGGCGATCTCGCGGATGTACTCGCCGTGATACCCGCCCTCGGGGATGTCACCGCTGCCGCCGGAGATCTGCCGCGCGCGGGCCTGCACGCTCGCCGCGAGGTTCGCGATCTGCGCCCCGGCGTCGTTGTAGTAGAACTCCCGCGTGACCTTCCAGCCGGTCCACTCGAGCAGCGCCGCGATCGCGTCACCGAGCGCCGCCTGGCGCCCGTGACCGACGTGCAGCGGACCGGTGGGATTCGCCGAGACGAACTCGATGTTGACCGGCTGGCCGGTGCCGGCCTTCGTGCGGCCGTAGGCGTCTCCCGTGGCGATCAGCGCCCGCAGTCCTTCGACCGTCCGGCCCTGATCCACGCGGAAGTTGATGAAGCCGGGGCCGGCGATCTCCGCGCTGGAGATGCCCGCGGCATTCCGGTCGAGCGCCGCGATGAGCTTCTCGGCGACCTCGCGCGGCTTCTGCCGGAGCGGCCGCGCGAGCATCATCGCGAGGTTCGTCGCCCAGTCGCCGAACTGCGGATCGTTCGGGCGCGTGATGATCGGCTCGGCGTCCTCGACGCCAAGCGCGCGCGCGGCTCGCGCCAGCTCGGCGCGGATCTGGGCCGCGGCGTCGTTCACTTGTCGGACTTCGGGGTCGATCCCGCCGCGGCCGGCTTCGACTCGGTCTTCGCGGGGGCCGGCTTGCTCTCCGCCGACGCGCTGGTGCTCGCGGACGATCCACTGTCGCTCGACGACGCGGGCGACGTGGCGCTGTCGCTGGCCTTGGGCGCCGAGCCCGAGGAGCGATGCGCGTTCTTGCCGTAGTCGGTCAGGTAGAAGCCCGACCCCTTGAAGAGCAGCCCGGCGCCGGCGGACATCCGACGCTCGGCGATCTTTCCGCATTCAGGACACGGCACTTCGGCCGCGGCGTCGCTGATCTTGCGATAGAAGCGCTCGAAGTCGTGACCTTCCGGACAACGGTACTCGTAAGTCGGCATTTGATCGATACTTAGGCTACGGCGGGGAATCCGTAAGATAAGGGCGGATGGGCGTTCGTTACAAGCGGGCTTCGAATGGCTTCATTCGGATTCGGGTTGGTTTTGGACGCGGATCACGCCGATGAACGCGGTGGTCTCAACCGGTGAGTGCAACAGATTGGTCGCACCGATCGGAGGAGAC
>CAMLHT010000313.1 GCA_946479895.1 uncultured Gemmatimonadota bacterium
CCGAGGGACGGGGCGCCGAGACGGAGCGGGTGCTCAACGAGTGCAGACGCGGACAGGGCGCCGTCGAGATGACGCTCGATCGCGGCAACCACGACGCGCGGGCCGGCGACCCGCCCCGCGAGCTCGAGCTCAAGTGCGTGACCGCCCCGCTCATCGCCGCGCCCTTCGTGCTCGACCATCACCCGCGCGAATCATCAGCCGGGTACGTGCTCTGCGGCCACGTGCATCCGTCGGTGACGCTGAGCGGCCCGGGCCGCCAGCACGCGCGCCTTCCGTGCTTCTGGTTCGGCGCAGGCATCGGCGTACTCCCCGCGTTCGGCGAATTCACCGGCGCCGCGGACGCCGACGTTCAGCCGGGTGACCGGGTCTGCGTGGTGGCCGACGACGCGGTCATGGAAGTGCCGGTCGTGGTTCGATAGCCGCTGTCATCCTGAGCAAAGCCAAGGAGAGACTCCTCCTTGCTACGCTGCAGCCGACGGCCGACGCCTCGCCCGGGCCCCTTGCTCCGAGAGGAACGCGAGCACGTCGCGCTCGTGCCTGCGCAGCTTGCCCCCGGGCTTGCGCACCTTCACCCGGCGACGCTTCAGCGGCGGCAGCACCTTGCCCTCGAGGTACGCGGCGATGAGCGCCGGGTGGATGTAGTACTTCCGGCAGACCATCCGCGTGTTGCCGAGGCGGGCCGCGGTCTGGTCGATCGCGGCCACGATGTTCCGCTCGGCCTGCTTCACGGTGGCGGCCGGGCCGATCCCCCGCAGCACCTCGGCGGCGATCATCGTGCCCGCCCAGGTGCGGAAGTCCTTCGCCGTGACGTCGGCGCCAGTCACGTCGCGGAGGTAGTCGTTCACGTCGCCGGCTTCGACCTCGCGGCGCACGCCGTCGTCGTCCAGGTACTGGAAGAGCACCTGGCCGCGCAGGTCGTGGCAGCGCTGCACGATGCGCGCGATGCGCGCGTCATCCACCGTCACCGCGTGCTCGACCCCGCTCTTGCCGCGGAACTCGAAGCGCATCTCCGAGCCGTTGACCTCGACGTGCTTGCGGCGGAGCGTGGTGAGGCCGTACGAGTTGTTCTCGCGCGAGAGCTCCTCGGTGCCGACGCGGATCAGCGTGCGCTCGAGCAGCCAGACGACGGTCGCCAGCACCTTCTCGCGCGGCAGTCCCTCGCGCTGGACGTCGCGCGCGACCGCGTCGCGGATCTTCCAGATCACCTTCCCGAAGTCGAACAGCCGCTCGAACTTCGTCCCGTCGCGCTGCTGGCGGAACTGCGGATGGTACCGGTACTGCTTGCGCCCGCGCGCGTCGCGCGCCGTCACCTGGAGGTGGCCGTCGGGGATCGGGCAGATCCACACCTGCGTCCACGCCGGCGGGATCACCAGCGACCGGAAGCGCTGGATCGCCTCGCGCGCGCGAACCGTGCGTCCGTCGGGTGCCACGTAGGCAAAGCCGCGGCCGCGCCGCTGGCGACGGATGCCCGGCATCGCGTCGGTCACGTAGCGCAGTCCGGCCGCCTTCGCCGAATCAACGTGTTCGCTGGAACCGGTGGGGGCCACAGTCAGTCCTCCGTCTCTTACGGACGGAGGAGCCGCGGCAAGGCAACCGCCCGGGCGCGCGCTTGCCGCGTTACACGAGGTTCGGGCGGCATTCGGGATTGTCAGATCCGCGTCCGCCTTCCATAAAATCGTCATGGGAATTCGCCTGTTCGCTCCGTCGCTGGCGCGAGTGGCCTGCGCCGCGCTGCTCGTGGCCGGATGCTCCGGCGGCGCGCCGGCCGGGCAGGGCGGACCGGAGCCGAGGCCTGCGCAGAGGCCCGCGGACAATACCGGCCGCAGCCTGGTCGAGCTGTTCCAGGGCCGCTTTCCCGGCGTCGAGGCCTACGCGGTCCAGGGCGGCGTGAAGGTCCGGATCCGCAACTCCGCGAACCTCGACGGGAGCGGCGGCGATCCGCTCTTCGTCATCGACGGCCTCCCGGTGAGCCCGCCCGACGGTGTCCTCACGATGAACCCGAACGACATCGTGAAGATCGAGATCCTCAAGGACGACGCGTCGACGCTGATCTACGGAAACAAGGCCGTGAACGGCGTCGTGAAGATCACGACCAAGCGGAAGTAGTCAGAGCGCGCCGGCCCACTCGGCCGCCCCCGTCGCGATCCCCCGCATCACCTCGGCGTCGGTGCGGCCCGACGACTTGAGCACGTGGAAGCTGTGGTCGGCGCCGTCTTCCCATCGCATGGTCCAGTTGTCCCCGACCCGCGTGAGCACGTCGTCCATGATGGACTTCGTGCAGAGCGCATCGCGGGTGCCGTTGACGCAGAGGACGGGCATGTTGATCGCCGGCAGGTGCGCGTCGCGCAGCTTTTCGGGCTGGCCGGCCGGATGGAGCGGGTAGGCCAGCAGCAGCAGTCCGTCCGCGTCGTAGCCGTCGGCGGCGAGCATCGATGCCGCCCGCCCACCCATGGACCGCCCTCCGATGATCAGCACGTCGGGCGCCAGCTCGCGCCGCGCATGCTCGGTGACGGCGGCGACGGTCTCCTTCAGCACCGGCATCGGATCCGGCCGCCCCGACTTCCGTTCCTTGTATGGGAAATTGAAGCGGACGACGCCGAACCCCTGCGCGCGGAGCGCGTTCGCGGTCGCGAGCGTGCCGCGATCCATCATGCTGCCGCCGGCGCCATGCGCGCAGACGAACGTGATCCGTCGCGCGGCCGGCGTCGCCGGTGGCTCGTGAACGGCGGTGACCGTCCCGCCGCCGACGGCGATGGTCCATTCCAATCGCGTCACTTCGTGCCCGCGCCGGAGTCGCCCATCTGCTTCGCGAGCGATGCGAGAGCGTCGTCGTATTGCTTCAGGAGCGCCGGCTCCATGACGACCATGTCGGAGAAGTAGATCTCGGCCGCGCTGGCCAGGCCGTCGAAGTTCTCCCGCGTGTTGATCAGGTACATGGCCTGCGAAAGCCCGTGGCTGAGCTCCTCGATCCGGTGCTGGGCGGTGTACACGCGGGACAGCTTCGCCGCGAGATCTCCATCGAGGTAGGAGAGCGACTGGGTGGCGAGCGCCAGGTCCCACGCAGTCTCCTCGAACGAAGTGAACTGCAGGCCGCGCAGCCGGACGTCGGCGACGTTGCGGCTCGCGTGCGGCTTGGCGAGATACGCGCGCAGCTGGGCGAGGACGTCGACTCGATAGTCCTGGACGGCCCGGACGGCCTGCCGGTTGGCCGTGAGCTCTGTCCGGAATCGCTCCATCGTCGATCGAGCGAGCTGCCGATGCTCGGCGTCCTCCCTCCACTGATCTCCCGCGAGTCCGAGAAAGACGCCCGCGCTGATCAGGACGACCTCGAGGACGAACCTCGACCACGGCTTCCCGGGGCGTTGCTCCACGGATGGCGCCGCGACGGGAGCAGTCGGCGCCGGCGGGTTGGTCAACTCGGCCATGAGGGGCTC
>CAMLHT010000314.1 GCA_946479895.1 uncultured Gemmatimonadota bacterium
GCGCTGATCAGGACGACCTCGAGGACGAACCTCGACCACGGCTTTCCGTGGCGCTGCTCCACGGATGGCGCGGCGACGGGAGCAGTCGGCGCCGGCGGGTTCGTCAACTCGGCCATGAGGGGCTCGGTCATGGTCGAAAAGCTTCCCACCTTCGGACGGGACCGCAAGGCGGAGGCGCCGCGTCGTACGCGGCGTCCCTAGCCCCGCACTCCGACGACCAGGTTCATGAGGAGGGCCGATGCGTACAGGCCGAGCCCGAAGACGCTGTGGGTGCCGAGACTCTTGAGCCGGGCCGCGGCCGGATTCGGCGTCCGCGACGCGGCGATGCCCAGCCCGAATGCCGGCTGCATGGTGAAGAACGGAACCAGAACCGTCGCGATGCCGAAGCCGAGCGCGGGCAGCAGGGTCGGCTGCGCGAGCCAGCGGTCCTGGGCGAGAAGGAGGAACAGGAAGGCGAAGCCGATGCCGATCGAGTAGTGCGTGGCCCAGCCCACCGGACACTCGCCGCGCTTCGCCGCGGACTTGCCGATGCCGTCGTGTGTGAAGCGGCCCTCCGGCATGTGCAGCACCCACCGTCCGAGCAGGCAGTAGTCGAGCGAGCGCACGCCGAAGGCCTTCTTAAGGAAGAGCCCCCAGAGGTCGATTGCCATCGTCGCGCCCGCGCCGAGGATGACGGCTTCCGCGATTCGCATGGTCATACGGTAGCGGGCACGGGCGCCACGCGAAGCACCGGGCGCCGGATGATCCACTCCGCGACCACCGCGTTGATCATCCAGCCGAGCCCCATCATGATCGCGCGCGGCGTCTCGCCCGGCTTGATGTCGACGAGGATGAACCACGGGAGGTGCGTCAGCACCTGGGTCCCGGCGCCGAGTCCGAGCGCGTAGGCGCGGATCATCCACTCGCCATGCTCGGCGTACTTCCGCCGGCGGATCGCGTCGGCGCCGAACAGGACGAAGAGGAGCATCGCGCTGCCGAACACGAGTCGCTCGGCGAACACGAGCACTCCGTCGCCCGCCGGCCACGGGTAGGTCAGCGTCATCCACAGCCCCGAGCCCGCGACCACCAGCGCGGCGGGCAGCAACACCCGCCCGGCCGCGCGATGCCAGCCGCGATTGCGGCGGCGGAATCCCGGCGAGAACTGGAAGGCGCCGAGGATGCTGTAGGTGATCGCGGCGACGATGTGGAGGACCACTGGCGCCGGCGCCGCGAGGAAGCGCGCGTTCTCCGGCGTCACGACACCCCGGCCGACCTGCGCCAGCCGCGCGGTGCCGGCGAGCGCCGGCACCAGGCTGAGGGCGATCAGCGCCGCCGGGACGAGCCAGTCCCGTCGCGAGGCGTTCATCGGCGGGCCTCCCCCGGCCGGCGGTTGAACCGGAAGGCAGCCATGATCACCACGTCGTTGCGGGCCTCCGACTTTCCGGGGCCGGTGAGCGGCCGGAATCCGGTGGCGTAGTCGCGGGCTTCGACGCGCAGCGCGACGCGGCCCATTCCCACTTCGCCGCCGGCGGCGACGTAGCCCGCGAGGTTGTTCGTCGCGTCGACGTCGAGCTTCCGGTAGTTGTAGCTGCGCGCGCCGCCGCCGGCGCCCGCGAACGCGCTCACCGAGACCGGCGCGTCGGCGTGCCATTCCGCGGAGCGCAGCTCCACGCCGGCGTCCGAGCTGAAGACGTCGAGCTTCGGCGAGCCGGCGGTGGCGCGATCACGCGACGCGGCCCAGGCGAACGTCCCGGTGACGGCGACCCGGGGGCTGACGCGCTTCGAGACCTGGATGGCCGAGACCTGCGCGTCGCGGAGGTGATCGCGCTGGGCGCCGGTGCCGATGAAGGCGCCGCCGGGAATCCGGAGCTCCCAGGTGCGGGCGCGCGGGGCGGAGTCCTGGGCCGCGGCGAGGGTGGTGACGATCGAGAGGAGGAGGACGGCGGCGCCGGTGCGGCCGGCGGCGCGGGTGACTGCGGACGTGTCGAGCATGGTGATTTCCCCGATGAAAGTGGGACGGGAGGGGTTACGGCGACGGCGCCCGTCGATTAGTGTACTAGATACACAGAACGAGTGTATGATATACACAGTTTCAGTCCTGTCAACCATGGCTCCAGGATGACCATGCCCGGTCCGAAGAAGGCGTCGCGCGGAAAGGCCCTTACCCACGGAGACGTGATGAAGGCGGCCGCCCGGCCGGACCCCGAGATCCAGAAGCGCAGCCAGCTGCTGTGGGAGGACCGGTCGCGGGGCTCCCGCGGGCCGAAGGCGTCGTTCACGCCCGACGAAGTCGTCCAGGCGGCGATCGGCATCGCCGACGAGGAGGGCCACCTCGGCGCCGTCACCATGCAGGCCGTCTCCGCCCGCCTCGGCCTCACGACGATGGCCGTTTACCGGTACTTCCCCAACAAGGAAGCGCTCTACGACGCGATCATCGACGCCGGCATGGGACTCCCGCCGAAGCCCGCGAGCCCCTCAGGCGACTGGCGCGCGGAGGTGACGCGCTGGGCTCACGCCAAGCGGGACATGATGTGCGCGCGGCCGTGGCTGGCCGAGCTGCCGTTCGTGGCCGCGCCGCACGGGCCGAACTGGCTCGCGTGGCTCGAGGCCCTCGCGGCGCCGCTCGCCCGCGCGGGCTTCAGCGGCGAGGATCTCGGCCACATGCTGAGCATCGTGGACCAGTACACGCGCGGCGCGTCGGACACGTCGATCTCGCTGGCGCGGGCGCGAGCCCGCGGCGTTTCCGAGAAGCAGTGGGCGGCGGCCGTCGGCGCGGACCTCGGCCGGGCGATCGGCGATCCCCGCTTTCCCGTGTTCGCGTCGATCCTCACCGCACCGCCGTCGGCGCGGCCGCGGAGCATGGATGAGTCGTTCGACTTCGGGTTGCAGCGCGTGCTCGACGGGATCGAGCGCTACCTCGACTCGCCGAGCTGATCGCGACCGACTTCAGTGTTACCACGAAGGACGCGAAGGACACGAAGGACAGCAGCCCTGAGAACGGAGACGTCGCTACCCGATCTTCTCTCCTTCGCGTCCTTCGTGTCCTTCGTGGTGGAATCTCCAGGCTTCGATGCGCGCAGCGGCGGACAACGAAGGGGGCGCGAACGAGGCCAGTATCACCGTGGCCGGAGCGGCACACGCTCCCACCGGCCGCCGGGAAGGACGGCACCACGCACTGCTCCCACTGCACCTCCGACGCCGGCCCCGACGCCGATCGAGAAGCCCCACGAGTCCTCCGCTCCGAAGAGCGCATTGAAGACGACCTCCAGGGCCGCGCCGCCGAGGGCGCCGATGGCCACGCCGGAAAGCCCGCCGACTCGCGCTCCCGCGCGGCGGTTCCGCGGCACCAGCACGTCGAGTCGCGCCACTGATTCCTGCGAGACGCGCGTCGGCG
>CAMLHT010000315.1 GCA_946479895.1 uncultured Gemmatimonadota bacterium
TTCATGAAGTGCATCCCGATGACGAGCTCGGGGCGCTTCGTCTTCGCGGCGATCTCGGTGATCGAGATCGAGCTGGTGTTGCTCGCGAGGATGGCGCCCGGCTTCGCCTTCGCGTCGAGGTCGGCGAAGATCCGGAACTTGAGGTCCCGGTTCTCCGTTGCCGCCTCGATGACGATGTCGGCCGTCGAGACGGCATCGGTCGAGGTAGCCGTCTTCACGCGGCCCATGATGGCGTCCTTGTCGGCCGCCTGGAGCGTTCCCTTCTTGATCTGGCGATCGAGGTTCGAGGCGATCGTCGCCTTTCCCTTCTCCAGCGCCGCCTCGGCGACGTCGACCATCGTGACCTCGTAACCGCTCTGCGCGAACACGTGCGCGATGCCGTTGCCCATCTGGCCGGCACCGACCACGGCGATCCTTTCGCCCATTCCTCTAGTCTCCCTATTGAAGCAGGTCCCTCGCTACGCTCGGGATGACAGGCGTCGCCTCATCCGCAGCAGCAGGAGTCCGGTTCCAGTGATCATGGCGAGCCCCGCGGGAACGCCTCCCTCGGGACCCCAGGCCCCGCCGGTTGCCCAGTCAGGACCCGCATCAACATAACGGTAGACGGGGGCGTCGAACGCGAACCCGCTCACCGGCGCGTGGAAGACGGCGGCCATCACCCAGTTCCAGGCGAAGTGGGCCATCCACGCGGCGTAGAGGCTGCCCGTGGCGATGCGGACCACGGCGAGGAACACCCCGGCGAGGGCGACCAGAACCACGGACGTCGCATCCGATCCGGGATTCTGGAGGTGGAGCAACCCGAAGCCCACGCTGGTGAGCACGACGGCCCACGTCCAGCCGAGCGCGTCGCGAAGGACGGTGAGGATGTAGCCACGGGTGATGAGCTCTTCCGCCAGCGCCGCCGGGAGCAGCAGCACGGTCATCCGGACGATGGGATGGCCCCAGTCGAGCGTCGTGGCCGGAACGCGATCCAGCCAGCCCACGACGATCAGGAGGAGGATCGGGGCGGCGATCGCGACGGCACCGATCGAGAAGCCGGTCCCGAGCTTCATCGGCTTCGCCGCGGTGGTGTCGAGGCCGACGTCGCTCCACGGGCGCTTGTCCATCCAGCGGAGTGCGAGCGCGGTCGCGGCGAGCGCGGCGACTACTTCGACGATGCTCGCGAAGGTCTCGGTGCGGAGGCCGAGTGCGTTGAATGCCCCGCTGACGATCGGCGAGACGAGGGCAGCGGCAGCGAATGAGCACGCGATGAAGGCCGCCACGAAAAACAACAACCGCCAGGGAGCGCGAACGGTCCCGGCGGTCGTGAAGAAGATGGAGCGCGCGTTCATCCCGGGATGTTATCCTGAGCGAAGCGAAGGAAAGACTCTCTCCTTCGCTTCGCCCGGCATGACGACGAGGCTACTTCTGCTTCCGCGGCGTAGCGATACCCGCGGCCATCAGCGCCTTCACCGCGTCGAGGGGGAAGAAGGGCGTGATGCCGAGGTCGATCGCCGTCTTCAGCGAGCCGTTGAGGACCGTGAGCTGCGCGATGCCGCCGACGAAGATGGCGACGATGCCTGCGCACGCGGCCAGCCAGCGGCGGAAGAAGGTGGACTGCTTCCCGGCGAGGGTGCCGGCGATCCACGCCGCCAGCGGATAGGCGATGAGATAGCCACCCGTCGGACCGAAGAAGCGGGCGACACCCGGGAGGCCGACCGGCGAGAACACCGGCAGCCCGGCCGCGCCGGCGGCGAGATACAGCGCCATGCTGGCGGCGCCGGCGACGGGGCCGAGCATCAGGCCGGCCAGCACGACGACGAGCGGCTGGAGCGTGAAGGGCACCGGCGTCCCGAAGATCGGAATGGTCACCTGCGCCGCCGCGGCGAGAATGGCGGCGAAGCCGATCGTGCCGGCGATGGTGGACGGCTTCGTCTGGCGAAGCGTGGTGGTCAACGACGTCATGTGATCAGCTCTCCCGTTCGACGCTCATGGCAACGGCATCGCCGCCGCCGAGACAGAGGGTGGCGAGCCCGGTTCGGGCGTTACGATCCTGCATCGCGTACAATAGCGTGGTGAGCACCCGCGCGCCGCTGGCGCCGATCGGGTGCCCGAGGGCGATGGCGCCGCCGTTCACGTTGACCCGGTCCCAGTCCCATCCGAGCCCGGCCCCGTTCGCGAGCGCCTGCGAGGCGAAGGCCTCGTTGGCCTCGATGAGATCGTAGTCACCGATCTTCGTGCCGGCCTTCTTCATCAGGTTCTGGACGGCGGTGATCGGCGCGAAGAAGAGCTCCTGCGGCTTCACCGCGCCCGTGGCGTAGCCGGTGATCTTCGCGAGGATCGTGAGTCCGTGCGCCTTCGCGAATTCGCGCGAGACGACGACCACTGCTGCGCCGCCATCGTTGAGCGACGAAGCGTTACCGGCGGTGACGGACAGGTCCTTGTTGTCGCCCTTCCCCGGAAAGGCGGGACGGAGCTTCGTGAGCGTCTCGACCGTGGTGTCGGCGCGGGGGCTCTCGTCGGTGTCGACGACCGTCGGCCCCTTCCGGCCGGCAATCGTGACGGGCGCGATCTCGGCCTTGAACTTCCCCGCCTGCTGGGCGGCGATAGCCTTTTTGTGCGAGGCGGCGGCGAACTCGTCCTGCTGGGCCCGCGTGATTTTCGCCTTCGTCGCCGTGTACTCGGCGTGCCCGCCCATGTGGACGTCGCAGAAGGCGCACCAGAGGCCGTCCCGGATCATGCCGTCGACCATCTGCTGGTCACCGAGCTTCACGCCGGCGCGCATACCATATACGTAGTACGGCGCGTTGGACATGGACTCCTGGCCGCCGGCGACGACGACCTGGCGGTCGCCCGCCTTGATGGCCTGCGCGGCGAGCATCACGGCCTTGAGGCCGGAACCGCAAACCTTGTTGACGGTGAGCGCGGAGACCGTCTCCGGAACGCCGCCCTTGATCGCCGCCTGGCGCGCGGGCGCCTGGCCGACTCCGCCCTGGATGACGTTCCCCATGATCACTTCCTCGATCTGATCGGCGGGGACCTTCGAGCGCTCGAGGGCGGCGCGGATGGCGGCGGCGCCGAGCTCCGGCGCGGAGAGGGCGGCGAGGCCGCCAAGGAACTTGCCGATAGGCGTGCGCGCGGCGGCGACGATGACCGGCTCGCGATTGGGATCAGACATATGGATGAGGCGATGACTGGACTCAGGAAACGTAATCAGGA
>CAMLHT010000316.1 GCA_946479895.1 uncultured Gemmatimonadota bacterium
GACGCCGTTCCGCGTCTCCGTGAGCAGCGTTTCTTCAGCGGTCATGGGGCGAAAGGTACCGCCCCCGTCATCCCGGGCGAAGCGAGGGATGACGGGCAGGCCGACGCCTGCCAATTCAGCCGCGGGCAGGGCAAATTACGCCGCGTGACATCGACTCCCTCCTCTGCCGCCGGCCGCAGCAGCGCCGCGCAGCGCGCCGAGCGCCTCGACTGGCGCCGGATTGCCTATCACGTGCTGGTCTCCCGGGCCCTCGATGACCTCGAGGAGGCGACCAACAGGAACAAGGCGACGACGCCGCGCGAGCACCTCGTGCTCTACCAGTTCTCGGCCCGAGGCCACGACGTCGCGCAGATCATCCTCGGCTCGCTGATCGACCATCGCCACGACGCCGCGAGCGCCTACTACCGGTCGCGCCCGCTCCTGCTGTCGCTCGGCCTGTCGATCGAGGACGCCCTCGGGAGTCCGCTGGGGCGGAGCGGCGGGTTCAGCGACGGTCGCGACATCGGCGTCGTCTGCAACTTCCCGAACCGGCGGGGCCCGATCGTCCTGCCGATGTCGGGAGACGTGGGCTCGCAGTACACGCCGGCTGCGGGATGGGCGCAGTCCATCCGCTACCACGAGACGGTCCTTGGCGACCGATCCTGGACCGGCGCCATGGGCGTCGTCCTCGGCGGCGAAGCCTCGGTCGCCACGAACGGATTCTGGTCGGCGCTCACGATGGCCACGACCCTCGAGCTGCCGATGCTCTTCTACATCGAGGACAACGGCCTCGGCATCTCGGTGCGGAGCGACATGCAGACGCCGGGAGCGAACATCGCGAAGAACCTGGCGTCGTTCCGGAACCTCTTCATCCGCGACGGCGACGGCTGCAGGCCCGGCGACGCGGCGAAGCTGATGGCCGAGTGCGTCGACCACGTGCGCGGTGGGGGCGGTCCGGCCCTGATCCGTCTCACCGTCCCCCGTCTCAGCAGCCACTCCGGCCCGGACAACCAGCTCGGCTACCGCACCGAGGCCGAGATCGCCAGGGACCTCGAGCGCGATCCGCTCGTCGCCCTGCGGTCACACGTCGTCCCGGCGATGATGACCGAGTCCGAGTGGCGGGAGCTCGAGGAGGAAGTGAAGCGCGACGTCGAGAAGGGCCTGGCCGGCGCTCGCGCGCGCCCCGCTCCGAGCCCGGAGACGGTGAAGCGCCACGTCTACGCGGAGGCCGATGCGCCCGACGCCTACGGCGGTCTCACCACGAAGGAGCGCGCGGCCCTGCCGGCGACTGAGACGTCAAAGGAGGAGGGGCCGCTCATCCGCTTCGCGGAGTCGGTGCGCCGCACCCTCGCGCGCGAGCTCGAGGTGAATCCGAAGGCGCTCGTGTTCGGCGAGGACGTCGGCCGGAAGGGCGGCGTCCACCTGGTCACGGAGGGCCTCCAGAAGCGCTTCGGCGACGCGCGCGTGTTCGACACGAGCCTCTCCGAGGAGGGCATCATCGGCCGCGCCGTCGGCATGGCGATCGCGGGCCTCATGCCCGTCACCGAGATCCAGTTCCGGAAATACGCGGACCCGGCGACCGAGCAGCTCAACAACTGCGGAACGATGCGGTGGCGGACCAACAACCGCTTCGCCGCGCCCATCGTCGTCCGGATGCCCGGCGGCTTCGGCAAGGACGTCGGCGACCCATGGCACTCGCTGAGCGACGAAGTGCGCTTCGCCCATGCGTACGGCTGGCAGGTGGCGATCCCGTCGAACGCCGCCGACGCCGCCGGCCTGCTCAGGGCCGCGATGCGCAGCCCGAACCCGAGCATCTTCTTCGAGCACCGGTCGCTCCTGATGACGAGCGACGGCAGCGCGCGCTATCCGGGTGACGACTACGTCCTGCCCTTCGGCCGGGCGAACGTGATGACGCGCGGCAGCGACCTCACCCTGGTCACCTGGGGCGCGCTCGTGCACCGCTGCCGCGAGGTGGCGGCGAAGCTGGAGGGCCGCGTCGAGCTGATCGACCTCCGCACCATCGCTCCGTGGGATCGCGAGGCGGTGCTGACGTCGGTCGAGAAGACCGGCCGCTGCGTCATCGTGCACGAGGACAACCTCACCGCCGGCTTCGGGGCGGAGATCGCGGCGACGATCGCGCAGGAGGCTTTCTGGATGCTCGATGCGCCCGTCGAGCGCGTCGCGGTGGAGGATGTGCCGATGCCGTATCACCCGGTGCTGCTGGATGCGGTGCTGCCATCCGTGGAACGGATTGCTGAGGCGGTGGAGCGGACGCTGACGGCCTGAGGCTGCCGGTTCCAGGGGGCTTTCGCTCGATAGGAAGGAAGGAACTCCGCGGAACCTGCGTGCCTCGCGATTGACCTTCAACAAACGGGGTAGCCAGCCTCCGCGATCCACGTTATCCCAGTCGAGGAACAATCCTCCGGGGTTCACCATGCGTCCCACTTTCCTGACCACCGCTTTTTCGCTTGCCTGCGCGTCGTCCGTCGCCGCACAGGCCAATGCGCCCGACCTCATTCCCCGTCAGCTCGTGGAGGCCCTCCTCGGCCGGTCGACAACCATCGTGGTGGGGTCACTGCCGCCGACCGTGGAATCCAAAGTCGTGCTGCCCCCGGGCGCGAAGGTCCTCGGCGGCAGCACCAACCCCGCCCAGGCCACGGGGATCGTCATCATCGACGGCGCGCTCAATACAGTGGCTGGGCGCTTTCAGGACGATCTCCTGAAGGGTGGATGGGAAGTGATGGACCAGGCGCCCATGCAGTTCTACGGCGGCGACTTCATCGACCCGCCTGCCACACAGCGCCGGCCGATGGCCGCCACAAACGAGACCTATTGCGGGCGCGCCGGAACGCTGACCGTTCGCTATGAGCCCGAAGGGTTCTCCCAGACCCGTGTGTTCATCACCTCGATGGGGACGAACCGATGCGCGGAGATGCGCGATGCGATGCTCCAGGCACGCCAGAACGGGATGCCGGTTCGCCCGAAACGACCGGTGCTCTTCAATCCCGGCGCGGCGCGCCTCCAGCCGATGGCCTGCCAGTCCGAGCGCTTCAACTCCTCGTGGGGAGGCGGTCCCGCCCAGCTTGCATCCTCGATGCCGGCGGCCGACAGCGCGGTGTCGATGATCGAGGCGATGCTCGCCGGCAGGTTGTC
>CAMLHT010000317.1 GCA_946479895.1 uncultured Gemmatimonadota bacterium
ACGCCGGGAAGATCTCCACCGTGTCGCCGCGCACGCGGAAGGTCCCGCGCTCGAAGGACACGTCGTTCCGGCCGTACTGGATCTTCACCAGGGACCGGAGGATCTCGTCGCGGCCGATCTTCTGGCCCTTCGTGAGCGTGACCATCTGCTCGCGATACTGCACGGGATCACCGAGGCCGTAGATCGCCGAGACGGTGGCGACGATGATGACGTCGTCGCGCTCCATCAGGCTCGACGTGGCGCGCAGCCGCAGCCGGTCGATGTCCTCGTTGATCGACGCGTCCTTCTCGATGTACGTGTCCGTCGTCGGCACGTACGCCTCCGGCTGGTAATAGTCGTAGTACGAGATGAAGTACTCGACCGCATTGTGCGGAAAGAGCGACTTGATCTCGCCGTAGAGCTGCGCCGCGAGGGTCTTGTTGTGCGAGAGGACGAGGGTCGGCTTGCCGTGGGCCTTGATCACATTGGCCACGGTCATCGTCTTCCCCGAACCGGTCACGCCGAGTAAAGTCTGGAACCGGTCGCCGCGCTCGAGGCCCGCCGTGAGCTCGGCAATGGCCTTGGGTTGATCGCCAGCCGGCTGAAATGGAGATTGCAGGTCGAAGGCAGCGCGCGACATAGGCCAAATATAACACCGCTCTCGGGTTTTCTTCGGGGGTGGCTCCCACCCTGAAGAACCCCAATGACCTCAGTGCGCCCGGAGACGGCGGAAACCGCTCCCAATGACCTGCCTGCCCCGCGATCCCGGCGCGACCGGCCGCACTGGGGCTGGTTCGTCGGCCTGGCGATCCTGATCCTCGGCTATGCCAGCCTCGGAGCGGAAGGCATCTTCCACTTCAAGGATACGCCGATCGACGGGCCCTTCCAGCTGTTCAACGGGCTGCGGCGGATCGCCGCCGGCCAGCGGCTGGGCGGCACCTTCCAGGTCTTTCACGGGCCCGGCGTCCCGTACCTGCACTTCATCCCATTCTGGCTGTTCGGGGGCGATTTCATCGCGTCCGAGCTTTCCCGCCAGCTGGTGTCGGTGCTCGCCGCGATCCTGGTGCTCGTGGCGTTCTTCCGCGCGTGGACGGGAAGCTGGCGCGAGGGGATCCCGATGTCGGTCGTGGCACTCACCACGCTGATACCGCTGCGCGTCAACGCGATCCTGTTTCCGATCAACAGCATGATCGGCCTGCGGTCCACGATGCCGATCGTGATCGGCATCCACCTGCTGCTGCGGCCGCGGGGGCGGCGCGCGATGCTCGAGCGCGCGTGCCTGTTCGCCCTCGCGCTGGCATGCGGCATCGAGCAGGGCATGGCCTCGATCGCTGGCTATGGGGTGCTCCAGCTCCTGATCGGGCTGCGGACGCGCCGCTGGCGCGAGCCGGCCGAAGGGTTCGCCACGATCCTCGCCGGCATCGCCTGCTACGCGGCGCTGATCTTCGTGCTGACGCCGTCCGGGTTCGCGAGCGTGATGCGCTTCAACTTCCGCGACGTGCCCGGCGACCAGATGTGGTATTTCGGCGCGCCACCCAACGTGTTCCTGTACAACTGGTGGCAGGCCTTCACGATCTTCGAGCACCCGGTGTGGTCGGCGATGGTGATTGCCGCCGTGATCTACGGCGTCCGACGCTACTGGAAGGGCCCAACGCTTCCCGACGCCGACTTCAGGGTGGCGGAGGCTTTTCTGGTGATCTATGGCCTGATCTCGATGGCCTCCATGCTCGGTACGCTCAGCCCCGTCTACCAGCAGCCGGCGGTCCGCGTCGCGATGTTCATCGGCCTGATCGCGATCCGCCGATGGTGGCTTGGCCGGCGCGACTCCCTGCCGATCGCTGATCAGCTCCGGCGGCGCATGCCCGCCTATGGGGCGCTGGCCCTCGTCGGATATGCCGTGGCGGGCTGGCCGATCGCGACGATCGAGATGATCCGCACTCCGCTCCACATCGCATACGCGCATGTCATGCTCGGCGAGGGGCCCACGCTCTCCCCGGAGTGGCGAATCACCTCGAGGGTCGGCGACGAGGTGATCGCCGAGCGGACGGCCCGCCTTGGACGCAAGCCGGTGCTCTGGTCGACCTACTCGAGCTACCTCGAGTTCACGCACGACATGTTTCATCCGTCGTTCGACTACATCATCCAGGCGCTGGGGCACGACAATCACGAGCGGTACGCGCGGACCTTCGTGACCGCGAAGCCGGACATCGTGCAGACGCTCGACCCGACGTACAGCCTGTACGAGGAGTGGCTGTCGGCGAACCACTGGAATTTCTACCGCCCGCTCCTGCGCGACTATCACCTGACCGCCATCGGTCCCTGGTCGTACTTCTGGGAGCCGAACACCGCGCCGTTCGACGATCACCCGGTGCCGGTCGCGAGCAGCCGCGTCCCCGACGGAACGCTGCGCATCGCCGTCGACGGCACGAGCGTGCCCGCCGACTCGGTCGGGCTGTTCGAGATCCAGCTCTACTACCGGGTGAAGAATCCGTGGAAGGCCGTGCCCATGATCGGCGCCGTCCCCCGCTATCTCGTCAACATCGGCGGCGCGGCGAACCACATCGCCGTCTCCCTCGCGCCCTACGAAACCGAGAAGCGGTTCCCGGTCGTGACCTCGGGCCCGACGACGATCCGGCTCGTGGCGTATGTGGCGTCCATCATCCCGGGCGCGTCGCTGGCGATCGATTCCATCCACGTCGACCGGCTGCGCGTGTCGCCCGTGAACGAGCGCTGGGCTCGCGACTTCATCACCGGCCCGCCACTGGACACCGCCCACCTGGCGGGGGCGGCTACTCGGCGGAAGTGATCCGCTCGCGACGCGCGACGTCGGTGATGCCTTTCACCTTGCGCGTCGCCTTGATGATCTTCTCGAGGTGGGCGAGGTTCTCGACCTCGACGATCACCGAGCCGCTCACGCGGCCGTCGGTGCTGTGCAGGTCCATGCTGCGGATGTCGGTTCCCGTCGAGCTCACGGCGCCGGCGATGTCGGCGTAGAGCGAGCGGCGATCGTTGGCCTCGATCGCCAGCCGGACGACGAAGCGCTCCCCCTCCGCCTCCTGCCAGTCGATCTCCAGCCGGCGCTCCGGCTCGTGGGCGAGGAAGA
>CAMLHT010000318.1 GCA_946479895.1 uncultured Gemmatimonadota bacterium
GCGAGCGCGCGAGCTGGGCCCTGTACGATTTCGCGAACACCATCTTCTCGATGAATGTCGCGACACTGTACTTCGCCGTCTGGTTGATCGCCGATCTGGGCGCGTCGAACACGGCCTACGCCATCGGGAATGGCGTGTCGTCACTGCTGGTCGTGATCTCCGTGCCCCTGCTCGGGGCCCTTTCCGATGCGCGCGGCCGGCGCAAGCCGTGGGTGGTGGGCTTCACCGTCCTGTCGTGTGCCGCCTGCGCCGCGATCGGCATCCTCGGGCAGCGCTTCCTGCCACTGGCCGGAGAAGCCGTCACTGGCGGGACGACGCTCCCCGCGACCTGGCACGCGAGCCTCGGCACCCTCACCTGGGTGCTGGTCGCATTCATCGTCGCCAACTTCGCCTACCAGGCCGCGCTCCCGTTCTACAACGCCATGCTCCCCGAGCTGGTGCCGGCGAGCGAGCAGGGCCGGCTCTCGGGCATCGGCACGGCGATCGGCTATGTGGGCACGATCGTCGGCCTCGTCCTGGTCGCCCCCTTCTTCAACGGCGCCGTGCCCCTCCTCGGCGCCCTGCCCGCCACGGTGCTCGACACGCTCCACCGGGTAGTGCCCTTCACCGGGCATGGTGGGCGAGTGTCCACGTTCGTGCCGACCGCGCTCCTGTTCCTGCTCTTCTCGCTCCCGCTGTTCTTCTTCTGCCACGATCGCACCACCGGCCGCGAGCAGACACCGATCGACTGGAGGCGTGCCTTTCGCGACGTGGGGCACACGCTTCGGGACGCGCGCGACCATCATGGGGCGCTGCCGTTCATCCTCGCATCATTTCTCTACCAGGACGCCATCGGGACCATCGTCTCCTTCATGGCCATCTATGCCGTGAAGGCGATGGGATTCGCCAGGGGCGCGGAGACGACGCTGTTCCTCGTCCTGACGGTGCCCGCGATCTTCGGCAGCTACGCCGCCGGCCGGCTGGTGGACCGCATCGGGGCGCGATGGACCCTCGTCCTGACCATCTGGAGCTGGATCCTGCTGCTCGTGGCCATGGTCGCCGTGCCGTCGCAGCGCGCCTTCTGGTTCGTCGGGCTCCTGATCGGGCTCATCTTCGGCGGCGTGCCGACCGCCGAGCGCCCGCTCCTGCTCTCCCTCGTGCCGGAAGCGGAAGCCGGACGCTTCTTCAGCCTCCTGCTGCTGTCGTCACGGGCGGCCGCCGTGCTCGGGCCGCTCGTCTGGAGCCTGACGGTCGACACCCTCGAGCCGGTGCGCGGCACCGGCGTCGCCTATCGCGCGGCCGTGCTCACGGTGGCGGTGATGTTCATCGCTTCACTCGTCCTGTTGCGCCACGTGCCCGACAAGCGGCCACGCGCGACGGAGGCGCGCTAGCGCTGACGCCGTGGTGGCGGGAGGTGCGGCCCGCCCAGGTCCCAGTGCCAGGCATCGCGACGTTCGCCGGTACGCGGATCGCGCAGCGGCTTGAACTGCAGGCGTGCCTCCGGCAAGCCCGCCTCGACGCCGTAGGCCAGCAGGCGGGCGCGGTCAGTGGACACGAGGTGCGCCATGGGGCGCCCCTTCCAGATGTGGCGATGCAGCCAGAGCCCGCCGTCCATGGCGTGTATCATCCCGTCGCGACGCGAGACGAACTCGCGGTACACGGGGTCATGCCCGGCGCGCGTCACGTCGCCATCCCGCGACGTGGCGCTCATGCGCGCACGGTCACTTGCAGGCGAGGACACCCTCCGCCGTAGCCGGTGGCGGCGGCGGGGTGAGGGGTCCGTAGAAGAGCGTGCACTTGAGAGGGTAGGACGCCGGATGCATGGCGGTGGCGACCCAGCTGCCCGGACCGGGCGTCGCGAGCGTAATGATCACGCCGGGCGACGTGTGCGCATTCAGCATCGCGACGTCGTTCGCGTAGGCCGCGTGCTCGAAGAAGTAGGCTTCCTGCGCGACCGCGATGTTCCGCAGGTCGCTCTTCAACGCGGCTTCGTTGGCGCGCCCCTTGGTGTTCTTGAAGCTGGGGATGAGGATCGCCACCAGGATGCCGATGACCACGACGACGATCAGCAGCTCGATGAGCGTGAAGGCAGCTCGCGGACGGAGGGTCACGGGAGATGCTGGCCGAGGTGGAGGACGATCCGGCTACGGGGAACGATGTCGCAAATTCAGGCACTGTCGCACGACCAGAGGGAAGGCAATCGCAATGCCCGGCGCGAGTATCGTACTAACCGGTTGGGATATCAAGCCTTAGCGGTACGACGCCGAACCCCTGCCGTGGGCGGGGACCCCTCGAATTGCCCGAACCCACGCACTCTGCAAGGCCCTTCCCGCCAGTGTCGCGCCAGTCACCCCAGCTTCGTTTCCAGCCAGTTTCGCCCCGTCCCGACATCGACCACCAGCGGCACGGAGAGGTCGGCCGCGTGCTCCATCTCGTCGCGCACGAAGGCGGTCACCCTGTCCAGCTCCGAGTCCGGCACTTCGAACACCAGCTCGTCATGCACCTGGAGCAGCATCCGCGCACTCAGGCGCTCGTCGAGCAACCGATGGTGGATGCGGATCATCGCGATCTTGATCAGGTCGGCCGCCGAGCCCTGAATCGGAGAGTTGGCCGCCGTGCGCTCGCCGAACGCGCGGATGTTGAAGTTGCGATCGCGCAGCTCGGGGATGTAGCGGCGGCGGCGGAAGATGGTTTCCACGTAGCCGTGCTCGCGCGCGAACTCCACCATCGAGTCGAGATACGCGCGCACCTGCTGGAATCGCTCGAAGTAGCGCTCGATGAACTCCTTGGCCTCGGCGTGCGAGATCTTGAGCTGGCGCGAGAGCGCGTGCGGACCCTGTCCGTAGATCGTCGCGAAGTTGATCGTCTTCGCACGGCTGCGCATCTCCGAGGTCACCGCCGTGATCGGCACGTCGAAGATGAGCGCCGCGGTCTGCCGGTGGATGTCGCCCCCGGAGCGGAAGGCGTGCACGAACGCCGGATCGCCGGAGAGGTGCGCGAGGAGCCGCAGCTCGATCTGTGAGTAGTCCGCCGCGAGCAGGAGCCATCCCTTGCGCGGCACGAAGCCGCGGCGGATGTCGCGCC
>CAMLHT010000319.1 GCA_946479895.1 uncultured Gemmatimonadota bacterium
CGGGCGAAGGCCACAACCTCCAGGAGCACTCGATCGTGCTCGTGCGCGGTGGCCGCGTGAAGGACCTGCCGGGCGTTCGTTACCACATCGTGCGCGGCACGCTCGACGCCTCGGGCGTCAACGGCCGCAACAAGAGCCGGTCGAAGTACGGCACGAAGAAGCCGAAGGCCGGCGCAGCCGCAGGAGGGAAGAAGTAATGAGCCGCCGCAAGAATGCGATCAAGCGTCCCGTTCCCGCGGACGCCCGCTACGATAGCCAGACCGTGTCGAAGTTCATCAACGTGCTGATGCTCCAGGGCAAGAAGTCCACGGCCGAGCGCATCTTCTACGGCGCAATGGACGTCGTCGAGAACAAGACCAGCCAGCCGGGCGTGAACGTCTTCAAGCAGGCGCTCGCGAACCTCAAGCCGGTCGTCGAGGTGAAGAGCCGCCGCGTCGGTGGCGCCACGTACCAGGTGCCGGTCGAAGTCCGCCCCGAGCGCCGCACGGCGCTGGCGATGCGCTGGCTGATCAGCTACTCGCGCGACCGCAACGAGAAGTCGATGGCCGAGAAGCTGGCCGCCGAAGTCATCGCCGCGTCGAAGGGCGAGGGCAACGCCGTGAAGAAGAAGGAAGACACCCACCGCATGGCCGACGCGAACAAGGCGTTCGCGCACTATCGCTGGTAGGTCGTTCAGGTGAACACCGAAGAACGCCGCGTCGAAGAGACGCGGCGTTTTTCGTTTGCGGGCGACGCTCCTTGACGGCATCCAGGCTCGCCTATATCATCGACATTGTCTAGGTAATCAGGAACCCATGCTCGGTGACCTCGAACAACTCGTGCTCCTGGCGCTCCTCCGGGTGGGGGACGGCGCGTACGGCGTGCCGATCCACGCCGAGCTGACGCATTCCGCGGGGCGCGACGTAACCCTGGGAACGATCTACAAGACGCTGTCGCGCCTCGAGGAAAAGGGATTCGTCCGCTCGTTCGAGGGACCGCCCACGGCGCAACGGGGCGGACGCCGGACCCGCTGCTTTGCCATGACCCCCGCCGGACGCCGCACGCTGCGCGCGTCGATAGAGACCTTGCGCCGGATGGCGACGGGCCTCGACGTAGGGCTCGAGCCCGTTCGATGAAACTGGCCCACCGCCTCATCGCGCGCGGCCTCCCGCCGGACGTCGCCGAGTATGTCATCGGTGACCTGGTCGAGCGCGACGTCGGCGGATTTCAGCTCTGGCGCGAAGCCCTCGCCGCGCTGTGGTCCATGTCCGATCACGCCAGCTCGGGGGATGACGTCGTGAGCGCATTCCTGTCCGACCTTCGCCATGCCGCGCGCCTGCTCCGGCGTTCGCCGGTCTTCACCACGATCTCGGTCCTGACGCTGGCCCTGGGCATCGGCGCGACGACGGCGATCTTCAGCGTGATCGATCCGGTGATCATCGACCCGCTGCCGTACCCGGATCCCGACCGGCTCGCGATGGTGTGGGAGCGTGGGGCGGACGGCCGTCATGACAATCTCGGGTTCCCCACCTATCGCGACATTGCCGCCGCGTCGACGTCCATCAGCAGCGCGGCGGCGATCGGCTCATGGTCGCCGGTCATCACCGGCACCGCAGGGCCGGAGCGCGTGAATGGGGACCGGGTCACCTGGAAGTATTTCCGCACCCTCGGTGTTCGCCCCGCGCTTGGCCGGGATTTCGTGCAGGCAGAGGACACCCCGGAGAGCTACCAGGTCGTGATCCTGAGCCACGGACTGTGGGCCCGCGCATTCGGCAGCGACAGCGCGGTCGTCGGCCGGGCCATCTCGATCGGCGGCACGCCGATGACCGTGGTCGGCGTGATGCCGGAAGGATTCCAGAACGTGATCTCTCCCGGAGTCCAGATCTGGCGGGTGCTCGGCTACGCGAACCAGGACTGGGCCTGCCGCACGTGTCATCATCTCCGCATGGTGGCGCGGTTCAAGCCCGACGTTCCGATGGCCACCGCGCTGGCGGAAGTCGACGCGATCCAGAAACGGCTGGTCGCGGCCTACCCGAAGGAATACGCCACGGTCGGCGCGGACGCCGTCCCGGTCAAGGCGGAAATGACGCGCGCGTATCGCCCGTCGTTGTTCATCCTCACGGGGGCCGTGATCGTCATGCTGCTGATCGCGATCGCGAACGTGTCGAGCATGCTGCTCGCGAGAGCGGTGAACCGCGAGGAGGAGTTCGCCGTGCGCACCGCGCTCGGCGCGGGCCGCGGCCGCCTCACGCGCCAGCTGCTTGCCGAAGGCTTCCTTCTGGCCGTCCTCGGAGGGCTCGCTGGACTGGCCATCGCCGCCGTGGCCATGCCGGCGCTGGTGCACGCGCTACCGCCCGCGCTGCCGCGGCTGTCGGAGATTCGGCTGAGCGGAGCCGCGTTCGCCCTGGCGTCGGCGCTGATCCTAGTGGTGACGCTGCTCGCGGGACTGATTCCGGCGACGGGCCGTCACCTGCAGCTGGCGGCAGTGATGCGCTCGGGTCGCCGCACGTCCACGGGCGCGCGCCAGCTGGCGCGGTCCGGTCTCGTCGTGGCGGAGGTCGCGCTCGCGCTGATGTTGCTGGTCGGATGCGGCCTTCTCGGGCGGAGCGTCGTGGGGCTCCTCGAGGTCCGGCCGGGCTTCAACCCGCGGAACCTGCTCACGCTGGAGATCAATTCCGTCGGGCCGGCCTACGGGAACGACGCGGCGGTGTACGCCTATCACGACCGCGTCCGCGAGGCCGTCTCGAGACTACCTGGCGTCTCGAGCGCGGCGATCGCCAACCAGATTCCGATGAGCGGCAGCTTCGACCGGTACGGCGTGCACCGGCTGGACAAGGCGTTGCTCAACCCGGAACAGTCCGCGAGCGGCGACCGGTATGCCGTGTCGCCCGGCTTCTTCGAGGCCATGGGCATCAGGATCACCTCCGGTCGCGGGTTCACCGCGCGCGATGCGATCGACACGACGGATCACGTGGCGATCATCAGCGACGCGCTGGCGCACGAGATGTGGCCCAACGAAAGTCCGCTCGGAAAGCTGATCCGTGTCGGAGGATTCCAGACGCCCGCGCGCCG
>CAMLHT010000320.1 GCA_946479895.1 uncultured Gemmatimonadota bacterium
GCTACCGCTGCATCTTCACGATGCCGGACAAGATGTCGCAGGAGAAGGTGCGGCTACTCAAGGCGTTCGGCGCCGAAGTGATCATCACGCCGACCGCCGTTCCCCCGGATCACCCGGAGAACTACCTCAACGTCGCGAAGCGGATCACCAAGGAAACGCCGAACGCGATCTTCGCCAATCAGTTCTACAACGACGCGAACCCCAACGCACACTACGCGAAGACCGGCCCCGAGATCTGGGAGCAGACCGAAGGCCGGATCACGCATTTCGTCTATGCCGCCGGGACAGGCGGGACGATCACCGGGGTCGGGCGATACCTGAAGGAAAGGAACCCGAAGATCCGGATCATCGCCGGCGATCCCGTCGGCTCGATTCTCGCCGAGTCGTGGAAGACGAAGGGGAAGTCGAAGCCCGAAGGCGTGCCGTACAAGGTCGAGGGCATCGGCCAGGACAAGGTTCCCGGCACGCTCGACATGGGCGTGGTGGATGACTTCCTGCCAGTCACTGACAAGGAAGCGTTCACCATGGCGCGCCGGCTCACGCGGGAGGAGGGATTGTTCGTCGGCGGATCGAGCGGCCTGATCACGCACATCGCCCTTGGCGTCGCCCGTCAGATCGACGATCCGGGCGCGATGGTGGTGGCCATGCTTCCCGACACCGGTGAGCGGTACCTCTCGAAGTTCTACAACGACGAGTGGATGCGCGAGAACCAGCTCATCGATGCCGACCGGACGACGGTGTCGTTCATCCTCGGCTCGAAGCGGACGGGAAGCGAGCAGGTGATCAGCGTCGGCCCCGGCACTTCGGTGCGCCAGGCGCTGCGCCTGATGGCGCTGCACGACGTGTCCCAGCTCCCGGTGATGGAAGGTGGAAGCGCGGTCGGATCCGTCGCCGACTGGTCGCTGTCGGCGAAGAGCCTCGACGACACGAAGCTGCTCGACGCCACCGTCGGCACGATCATGGATCCGCCGTTCCCGACGGTGGACGGCCTCCAGTCGGTGGACGCGGTCGCGAAGCTCATGTCGAAATCGAGCCCCGCCGTGCTCGTGCGGGAGGATGGAAAGATCGCGGGAATCGTCACGCGGTCGGATGTACTCAGCTACCTGATGGGTCGATGACCAAAAAGGCGAAAGTCACGCTCTTCCTCGGCGGCACCTCCTCGGAGCGTGACGTCTCGCTGGCGTCGGGCGTGCGCATCGCGCAGGCACTGCGGGAGCGCGGCTTCACGGTGAGCTCGGTGGATCCGGCGACGGGCCCGTTGTCGGCCGATGACGAGAAGAAGATCCTCGCCGGCGGCGTGAAATCGGCGCCGCCATCGGAGGACGAGCTCCGCCGTATGGCGCGCGAGTCGCTGCCCCGGCTGGTGAAGAACATCCCGTCACCCGGCGAGGCGGACGTCGTGTTTCTCGGACTGCATGGCGGCTACGGCGAAGACGGAACGATCCAGGCACTGCTCGACGTCGTCGGCGTGCCGTATACCGGCAGTGGTCATCTCGCGAGCGCGATCGCGATGGACAAGGACGTGTCCAAGCACCTCTTCCGGAACGCCGACGTTCCGACCGCGAAGTGGATCCTGTTGACGAGTCCGGAGGGCGGAGGGCGGAGGGCGGAGGAGGCCCTCAAGGAGATCGGGCTCCCACTGATCGTGAAGCCGTCGAAGCAGGGGTCGACCGTCGGACTTTCCATCGTAAAGAAGGCCGGGGAGCTCGGGCCGGCCATCGCCGAGGCTTTCCGGTTCGACGACGAGGTCCTCGTCGAGGAATTCATCGCCGGACGGGAGCTGACCGTATGCATCCTCGGGGGCGAGGCGCTGCCGGTTGGCGAAATCATCCCGAAACACGAGATTTACGACTACGAGTGCAAGTACACGCCGGGCATGGCGGTCGAGGAGTTCCCGGCGAAGCTGACGAAGGCGGAAAGCGATCGGGTGCAGGAGCTGGCGCGGCGCGCGTTCGCGGCGCTGAAGCTTCGCGGCTGCGCTCGCATCGATTTCCGCATGTCGGCGGACGGTGAGTTCTACTGCCTGGAGGCGAACACGCTTCCGGGAATGACGGGCACGAGCCTGGCGCCGCAGGCGGCAGCGGCGGCCGGGGTGACGTTCCCCGAGCTGTGCGAGCGGATCGTGCGGCTCGCTCTGGAGGGAGGAAGCCGGTGAAGACACGCGTGGCAGGACCGACAGCAGCTCTGGCCGGGATCCCGGCCGGACTTCAGGCGCAGGGGCCGTGGGCCGGCCGGCGCCAGCTGTTCGTGCGGTTCGCCGGTGAGGCGGAAACGGCCACGATGTATACGGCGGACGCCCTCGCCAACGAAATCGACCGCGCCACGACGCGCTCGAAGTTCCACTCCGTTTCGGTCGGCGGACGAGACCCGCTCGGCAACGTGGAGTACCTGGCGGCCGCGCTTGGCGCGAAGTCCGTGAGGGTGCCGGTGATGGTGGATTGCGACGGCCAGCGGCCCGAGGAGCTGAAGGCGCTGGCCAAGGTCGTCCAGCACATCCAGGTGGCGCTCGAGGGAAGCCTCCTCGGCCCTGACGGCCCTACCGCCAACGCCGTGGAGACGATCCGCGAAGCAGCGAAAATGGGCGCGCAGCACTCCCTGGTGATGGTCGCCGACGAACGAACCACCGATTCGGTGGTACTACGACTGGTGGAACAGGCCAACGCGGCGAGCGACAAGACGATGATCGTGGTGCATCCGGCCACGGGCACTCCGGTGGATCGCGACCGCCGCTGGACGGTGTTGCTGGAGCGCTGCATGGCGCTGCACGGCGACGTGCAGCTCGCCCTCCGACTCCCCCCTCCGACAGGCATGCGGTAGGGCTCATGGCGTCGTCGCAGGTTTCCGAGCGGGAGATTCCCCGGTTCACGATGGGCGTGCAGGGACTGATCGCGGCCAACATCGCGATCTATTACCTGCAGCTCGTGGGGATCTTCGGCTCGCTGGAGAAGTCCTTCGAACGCGCCCAGCGTGAAGCCGAAGGACTTC
>CAMLHT010000321.1 GCA_946479895.1 uncultured Gemmatimonadota bacterium
TTGGCGCGCGCCTGGTTATTGAAACGCGAAGCAGCGCCCGTCCATGGGCTCTCCTTCGCGTTTCTCCTATCCCCTCTCCCTTCTAGTCGAGCAACCTCAGGGGCATCACCAGGCAGAGGTACGATCCCGGCTCGGACCAGGCTTCCGGCTCAAGCGTGGCGGCGCGCTCCGGCGCGCGGAAGGTCAGCTTCACTTCGTCCGTCGGGATGTAGCGGAGGATCTCGAGCAGGTACGTCGCGTTGAAGCCGATGTCGAGCTGGTCTCCGGTGTAACGCACGGGCATCTCGTCGTTCGCCTCACCGAGGTCCGGCGTCTGGACGCTGAAGCGCAGGAGCCCGGAGTTGAAGGAGAGGCGGATGCGGTGCGTCTGATCCGACGCGATCACCGACATGCGGCGAAGCGCGCTGATCAGCGACTGACGATCGGCGATCGCGATCCGGTTGTTGTCCCGCGGAATGACCTGGTCGTAGTTCGGATACGGACCTTCGATAAGGCGCGTGTAGACCGCCGTGAAGGGCGATCGGAAGCCCAGGTGGTTGTCGCCCCGCGCGATCTCCAGCTCTTCGTCCTGGGGGAACAGGCGGCGAATCTGGTCGAGGGCCTTCGGCGGCACGATCATGTCGGAGGACGGCGCGCCGGCCGAGTTGATCGGGACGTCCATCTTCGCGAGGCGATGACCGTTGGTCGCCACCATGCGCATGTTGTCCGGCCGCAGCTCCCAGAGCACGCCGTTCAGGATCGGCCGGCTCTCTTCGTTCGACACCGCAAAAGCCGTATGCTGGATCAGCTTCTGAAGGTCGCCGGACTTGATCCGCCAGCTCGAGTCGAACTTGACCGTCGGGAAGTTCGGGAACTCGTCCCGCGGAAGCCCGAGCAGCTTGAAGTGCGAGCGGCCGCAATCGATCGTGATTCGCTGCTCACCAGACGTCGCCATGCGAACGGGAGCGGGCGACAGCTCCTTCGCGATCTCGGAGAGCTTCTTGGCGGGAATCGTGATCGCGCCCTGCATCTCGACGTCGGCCGCGACTTCCGTCGTCACCGCGATGTCGAGATCGGTACCGGACAACCGAATGCCACGATCCGTGGTCTCGACGAGGATGTTCGCGAGAACCGGGAGCGTGGTCTTCGGCGGAGTCGTCGGCGTTACAGCCGCGAGTCCTTCCTGCAACTTCTCCCGGGAGATGGTAAACCGCATCGCGTATCCTCAAAAAGCGGGACAGTAATGCACTACAAACTCTATGTATATATCAATCTAGTAGTACTAGTAGGGACTGTGGGAGAGCGTGGAGAGGTGACCTAACCATCCCGCCCACCGCGCCTTACGTCCCGCGACCTGCGTGTGGATCGACGTGGATGATCGCAATTCTTCCCACGGCTTTCCAGATATCCCCACCACTACCCTGCACCGCGTGTTGAAAGCCCGCGCCGGAATGCGGATGGAATCTGGAAAACCCGTCGTCCATCCAGCGCCCGAACCTAACCGGCCGAGCCGCGCAGCGCCGACTCCACCTTCTGGACGCGCCGCGCGAATTCCGGGTCCTCCTTGACCATCTCGCTGACCCGCTCGAGGCTGTGGATGACCGTCGAGTGGTCTCGCCCCCCGAAGGCGTTCCCGATCTCCACGAGCTGCATGCCGAGGAGGTCGCGCATCAGGTGCATGGCGACCTGGCGCGGGATGGTGAGGGTCTTCGTCCGCGTCTTGGACCGAAGGCCCTCGGTGGTGACACCCCATTCCCTGGCGACCGCCTGCTGGATGGCGTTCGTGTTCAGCGCCGCCGGCTCGTCCCCCGGCTCGGGCGCGCGGATCTTGTCGCGCAGCGCCTCGCGGGCCAGCTCGGTGGTGATGTCCCGGTGCTTGAGGGACGCGTAAGCCAGCAGCTTGATGATCGACCCCTCCAGCTCCCGGATGCTCGATCGCACGTTCTCGGCGATGAAGCGGATGACCTCATCGGGGATGGTGAGCTCGAGGTGGTCGAGCTCCGCCTTCTGGCGGAGGATCGCGATGCGATGCTCGACGTCCGGGGCGGCGACGTCGGCGACCATGCCCCACTGGAAGCGGCTGACGAGGCGGGCCTCGAGGCCCGGGATCTCGGACGGGGGCCGGTCGCTGGTGATGACGATCTGCCGGCCGGCCTCGTAGAGGGCGTTGAAGGTATGGAAGAACTCCTCCTGCATCGCTTCCTTGCCCTTCAGGAAGTGGACGTCGTCGACGAGGAGGAGGTCGGTCTCGCGGAAGCGGCGGCGGAAATCGGCGGTCGTGCGGTTCTGGATCGAGGCCACGAGGTCGTTCGTGAACTGCTCGGTGCCAATGAATGTGATGCGGGTTTCCGGGCGTCGCTCGAGGATCTCGTGGGCGATGGCCTGCATCAGGTGGGTCTTGCCGAGGCCAGTGTCTCCGTAGATGAAGAGGGGGTTGTAGACCTTCCCCGGGGCCTGGGCGACGGCGTGAGCGGCGGCGGCGGCGAGCTCGTTGGACTTGCCGATGACGAAGTACTGGAAGGTGTAACGATCGCTGAGCGGTGGCGCCATGAAGGCGCGAGACGGTTGCGATTGTGTAACGGGCGGAGCCACAAACAGGTCCATCTGTGGCCGCGCTTTCCGTTCTTCCGTCACCCGGAAAACGACGCGCGCGGGGTGCCCGAGAGCCACCGCGGCGAGGTTGGCGAGCAGCTCGGCGTGCTTGGATTCGTTCCAGTCGGCCGCGAACTGGTCGGGGCACCCGACCACGACGGTCTCGCCTTCGACCGAGAGGGCTTCGGTGGGTTCGAGCCAGGTCTTGAATGTCTGCTCAGGAAGCTCCTGGCGGGCGCGGTCCAGGAGTCGGGCCCATGTTTCTCGGGGCGTGAGCGTCATTCAGTCTGTGGAAAACTCAGGGAGTGCGGGGAGGCGAAGCTAGAGGCGGCGGTAGGAAAACGCAATCAACGAGG
>CAMLHT010000322.1 GCA_946479895.1 uncultured Gemmatimonadota bacterium
GTCGATCGTGATCGGATCGTCGGGGCGAACGGCTCCGTCGCTGACGACGATGCCCATGACGCCGGACTTCCGCACCAGGTTGCCGTCGGCGTCGCGATCGAGCACGGCCGCCATCAGCCCCTTCTGGAAGCGGTCGATCTGGACGCAGGGATTGCGGAGCCCCGTCAGCTCGACCACCGCCGACGACCCGATGCGCAAGCGCGCGCCCCGTGGGAGCGCGAGGAGGTCGATGCCGCGAGTCGTGATGTTCTCGCCAAGGTCACCGGGACTCACGCTGAACCCCTTCGTCGCGAGCTCGGCAAAGAGCTCCTCGTGCATCAGGTGCACCTGTCGAAGGTTCGGCTGGTGCGGATCCCGGGCGATGCGGGACAGGTGCTGCACCGTCTGGCCGGCGTGCGCGTCGCCTTCCACCCCGAGCCCGGCGCGAAGCTCGATGAAAAGCTGCGGGGCCTTGCTGAAGGTGTGGCGCCGGTTGGCCGACACGGAAACGACGGTCCCCGGCATCGCTAGACCGGGTGGTCGATTGCCGGAGACTGCGGCGTGAAGAACTTCGGCCCCGACTCAGTGATGTAGAGGCAATCCTCCAGGCGGATGCCGAACTCGCCATAGCTGACGATGGTCGGCTCGTCGCTGAAGCACATGCCGGGCGCTATGCGCGTCGTGTTCCCGCGCACGAAGTTCGTCCACTCGTGCCCGTCGAGGCCGATGCCGTGGCCGGTGCGATGCGGCAGTCCTGGCACCTTGTAATCCGGGCCGAAGCCGGCGTCGGTGATCACCTTCCGCGCCGCCGCGTCCACCGATTCGCACGTCGCCCCGACCTGCGCCGCGGCGAAGGCGGCGCTCTGGGCCTTCTTCTCGAGATCCCACACCTGGCGCTGCCGGTCCGTCGGCTTGCCGAGCACCGTGGTCCGGGTGATGTCGGCCGTGTAGCCCTCGACCGTGCAGCCGGCGTCGATGAGCACCACGTCACCTTCGCGCAGCGTCTGTGGCTGGATGCTCCCGTGCGGAAACGCCGTGTACTTCCCGAAGATCACGAGCGCGCCGTCGCTCACGCCGCCGAGCTTCCGGACGGCGCTCCCGAACGCGGCGGACACTTCGCCGTTCGTCTGGCCCGGCCTGAGCCCCGCGATCGTCGAACCGATCGCGGCGAGCGTGATGTCGTTGGCCCGCTGCATCAGCTCGATCTCGGCCGGCGACTTGATCATCCGGCATCCCGCCGTGACCGGCGTGGCGCTCACGAACTTCGACTGGGGCAGGGCCGATCGCAGCCCATCATATATGAAGAAGCGCAGGCGCTCCTCGATGCCCACGGTGCCGGTCGCGCCGCGATCGCGCAGGATGCCGGCGATGAGCGCGAACGGGCTCTCGTCCTCCTGCCAGGCCCGCACGTCGACGGGATGCGGAATCAGCTCGCGCGCGCGCTCCTCCTCGAAGCCGGGCGTCACCCACGCCAGCTCCCCGCGCGCCGGGATCACCACCGCGAAGGTCCGTTCGCTGTTACCCCAGCGAACTCCGGTGTAGTAGAACATGCTCGTGCCGCCCTCGAGGACGATGGCGTCGATGCCGTTCTCGCGCATGAGGCGCCGCGCCTTCTCGATGCGGGCGAGCCGTTCCGCATCGGTGATCGATGCGACCGGCGGCGACCCCGGAAGCGCGGCGAGCGCCTCGGATACGCGGAAGAGCTCGGGCTGGGCGACGGCAGCCATGCCCGCAAGGGTGGCCGAGTTCCGGACGAAATCACGACGTTTCATGGAGTCTCCAATCCACTGATTCACTGATCCACCGATCCACCGTCCATAACCTATCGCTGGACCCCGGACGGGTCACTGACGCATCATTAGCCGTCAGTCTCACTTCTTTCAGGCCCTCGTCATGCGCTTTCGCGTCACTACCCTCCTCGTCCTCCTCGGCGGGGCCGCGGCGAACGCCCAGGTCGCCCCCTGCACGCACCCCGTCCCTGCCTGCGAACGGTGGATCACCTTCGGATCCGGCCCGTCGCGATCGATGGTCTACGGATCCTACTCGCTGACCACGCCCAATCCCGCCATCAGCCGCGCGCTGATCATGGTGCACGGAGCCGGGCGCAACGCCGACCACTATTTCGAGACGGCCATGGCCGCCGCGTTCCTGGCGGGCGCGCTCGAGAACACCGTCGTCATCGCGCCGCGCTTCGCCGCCGGCCGCGACTCGGTGAAGCCGAACGAGATGCTCTGGCCCGAGGGCGGGAACTCCTGGCGCGCCGGCGGGCCGTCCCCGACCAATCCAGCCATCACCTCGTTCGACTTCATCGACGAGATCGTGCGGAAGCTGGCTGACCGGAAGGTCTTTCCGAACCTGAAGGCCATCGTCGTCGCCGGGCACTCCGCCGGCGGCCAGCTCGCGACGCGATACGCGATGACGAGCAAGGTCCACGGCACGCCCGGCGTCAGCATCAGCTACGTCGTCGCCAATCCGTCGAGCTACGCGTGGCCGGCGGCCGTGCGTCCGCTGCCGGTCGGCAACGCGGACCCGGTTGGTGCCGACAAGGAGGCCCTGGGGCCGAACGGCGAGAAGGTGAACATGAACTTCACCTTCGGCCCGTTCGATTCCACGAAGGCCCCGCGGTACAACCAGTGGCCAGCCGGCCTCGAGAACCGCTCCGGATACAGCGCCGGTCCCTCGAACGAGCAGCTCGTGAAGCAGCTCGTCGAGCGTCCCACGACCTACCTGCTCGGCCAGGTGGACGTGCTGCCGCTTGGCGGATTCGACTCCTCGCCGAACGCGATGGCGCAGGGCCCCACGCGTCGCGCGCGTGGTGAAGCCTTCTTCACCTATCTGACCCAGACGCTCGGCGCGAAGCACAACGCGATCATCGTGTCCGAGTGCGGGCATAACGACCGCTGTGTCTTCACGACGAACGCCGTCTTCCCGTCGATCTTCCCGAA
>CAMLHT010000323.1 GCA_946479895.1 uncultured Gemmatimonadota bacterium
CTCGTACGCCTTCAGCGCCGTGTACGCGAACGCAAGGACGGTGTCGTCGAGCTGGTGCTGGCGCGCCTTCCCGAGCATCCACCCGATGATGTGATCCGCCTCGACCGGGGCGCCGGACTCGAGGTCGTGCAGCATCGAGCCACGGACCGTGCTCTCCGGATTCGTGAGCAGCTTGCGGGCGAATTCGACGGCCGCGGGCCGTGGCGCGTGCCCTTCCCGCTCGAGGATCTCGAAGTTCACCGCCAGCGCGCGCTCGACCGCGGCCAGGCCGCCGGGCGCGCGCACGATCTGCCCGACGTTCGCGCGAAAGAGGCAGTTGGTCGCCGCCAGCACGGACAGGAAGGAAATCTTCTCCCACATGTTCTGCATGACGTCCGCCGCCAGCTCCCAATCCACCCGCGTGCGGGCGAACGCGTCGGCCAGCATCCGCGCGCGGGGCGTCTCGCCGCCGCCGATTTCACCGAAGACGATCGAGTGCACCCGGTTCGCGTGCCGGACGATTCCCTCCGGCGTCAGCGCGACACTGATCGAGCACGCTCCGCCCATCACGCTCGCGGCGCCGAAGCGGTCGCGAAGGACGTCGAGGTGCGCCATCCCGTTCAGCATCGGGACGATCCCCGCCTTCCCATCGATCGCCGGCGCGATGGCGTCCATGGCCGAGTCCAGGTCGTAGGCCTTGCACGTCAGCAGGACGAGGTCGTAGCCGGGCCGCAGCTCCTCCGCGCCGACCGCCTTCACCGGCATCGTCAGGTTGCCGAAAGGACTCTCGATGCGCAGGCCATCGCGCTCGAGCTGCGCGCGACGCTTCGGCCGCACGAGGAAGGTCACGTCCGCGCCCGCCTCCGCGAGGCGGCCTCCGAAGTACCCGCCGATGCCGCCGGCGCCCAGCACGAGGAGCTTCATCCCCGTGAATCTAGGGTTGGCGGGCGCTGGCTGGGCAGCCGTTCGGGCCGCGGGTAGCTTCCACGCCGTCTTCCACCCAGGGCACTGCAATGCGCGCCATACTCGGAGTTTCCGCCGTCGTCGCGGCGGTCGGAATCGGATTCGCCGCCGGACGTGTCCGGCCGGCCCAGGCAGTCGTCGACGAGCACGCCGGCCACGACATGCCGGCGATGACCGCGGCGAACGTGAGCGTCCAGCAAACCCCCGGCATTCCCGCCAGTGGCGCCACGGCCGCCGACCGCATCGCGAAGTCGCCGCGCCACGCGGAATGGGTCGCGATCAAGGTCGGCGACAGGGACAGCGTGATGGCGTGGGTCGTGTACCCGGAGCGCAGGGACAAGGCCCCGGTGGTCATCGCGATCCACGAGAACACGGGGATCAACACCTGGACGCGCGGCGTCGCCGACCAGCTCGCGGCGGACGGGTTCATCGGGATCGCCCCCGACCTGACGACGATGTTCCGGACCGGCGACCTGACGAAGGATCCCACCCGCGAGGAAGGCAGCGCGGCGATCCGCCTCGTCACGCCGGAGATCGGCAACCGCATCATCGACGCGGTGGCGAAGTACGGCATGTCGCTTCCGGCGGCGCAGCAGAAGTACGGCATCGTCGGATTCTGCTGGGGCGGCGGCCGCTCCTTCTCCCACGCGGTGCACGCACCGTCGCTCGGCGCGTCGGTGGTCTACTACGGCTCACCGCCGGCGGCGGCCGAGATGGCGGCGATCAGGGCGCCGGTGCTGGGGCTCTACGGCGGGAACGACGCCCGCATCAACGCGACCATTCCCGCCACCGACTCGGCGATGAAGGCGCTCGGCAAGTCCTACGAGTATCACATCTTCGATGGCGCCGGCCACGGATTCCTGCGGGGCCGGGACGACACGACGGCGGTCGCGCGGGCCAACGTCGCCGCGGCGGCGAAGGCGTGGCCGCTGACGGTGGACTTCCTGCGGGCGAAGCTGGGGCGGTAGCGCGGTGGAGTGGGAGTGAGAGTGGGAGTGGGAGTGTCTCATCCCACTCCCACTCCCCTTCTCATTTGTCCGGCGTAATCGCCTTGAACAGCTCCTTCACGTTGAACCCGACGGGGTCGAGCTCGTAGTACCGGCTGTCGTTGAAGCGGCCGGTGGTCGGGAAGTACGGCGGCGGGGACATGATCGCGCAGCGGTCGTAGCTGTACCGCTTGGTGTAGCCGTGACCGTCGGACTGGCCGACGGCGCCGCGCTCGACCTGGATGACGCCGCCGGACAGGTACAGGCACCCGCGGCCGTTGTTGGTGCCTTCGCAGTCGCTGAAGTTCGTCGGCCCGGTGTTGTAGCTCTCGACACCGAACGAGGTGTTGAGGGCCATCATCACCGCGTGCAGATAGAAGTCCTTCGTGTCGTCGAGGTTGCGGCGGGTGGAGCTCGTCACGAGCTGCGGGGTGTTGATCGCGTTGTCGGCGACCTGGATGTCGGCGCCCGCGATGATCCCCAGGATGTCCTGGCAGACGCCCAGCCCCGGATCGCTGGCGTAACGCAGGTCGTCGATCACCGCGACGGTCCCGGTGGCGTACAGCGTGACGCGCCCACGCAGGACGCCGCTGACGGCGACGGAGCCGTTCGCGTAGACGACGCCCTTCGAGTTGGTGTTCAGGCTCCGGTGCAGCGGGTACAGGTAGGCGGCATCGGCCCGCCTCGCGGATACAGCGGCATTCGGGGTCGCGCTGTACTGCTGCCACGCGCCGTACGGATCCGTCGCCGTGAACGTCGTGTCGTCACCGCCCTTCTGGCGATCGGCCGCGTTCGGATAGGCGGCGGCCGTTCGCGCGACCGCGACCAGCTGCGGGGCGCCTCCCGGATAGCACCGCGCATTCGTGTGCTGCATGATCGTTCCGACCGACGCACCTGCCTCGTTGTTGGCCGCGGTGCTCGTCATGTTCCCGCCGCCGAGCGCGTACGTCTTCTTCATCAGGTCGGCGAACCACGTCGTGTTGTGGACCGAGAC
>CAMLHT010000324.1 GCA_946479895.1 uncultured Gemmatimonadota bacterium
ACGGCTACGACATGCGCGTCGCCAGCGAGTACCGGATCTTCACGAACGTCCTCAACTCGGTGGTGGATCCCAAGGCGTTCGATCCCAAGTCGTTCGTCGAGTTCGAGGGCGACGTCTGCATCGTCCCCCCGAACTCCTTCGCCCTCGCCCGGTCGGTCGAGTACTTCCGCATCCCGCGGAACATCCTCACGGTCACCGTGGGCAAGTCGACCTACGCCCGCTGCGGCATCATCACGAACGTGACGCCGCTAGAGCCGGAGTGGGAAGGCTACGTGACCCTCGAGATCTCGAACACGACGCCCCTGCCCGCCCGCATCTACTCGAACGAGGGGATCGCCCAGGTGCTGTTCCTCCGGGGCGACGAGGAGCCACTGGTCAGCTACAAGGACAAGGCGGGCAAGTATCAGGGCCAGGTCGGGGTCACGCTCCCGAAGCTCTGAGGGAAACGGACCGGATGAAGCGAAGGGCGAGGCCTTCCCGGCCTCGCCCTTCGTGTACCAACCCGGCCCGTCGGCGCTTATCCCGCGCCGCCGACCGCCTTCTCCGGACGCTGCGTCGCCGTAGCGGCCATGTAGTCGCGGTTCATGCGCGAGATCGTGTCGATGCTGATCTCCTTCGGGCACGCCTCCTGGCACTCACCGTACAGCGTGCACGGCCCGAAGCCCTCGAGATCCATCTGCGCCACCATCGCCAGCGCGCGGCGCTTCCGCTCCGCCTGACCCTGCGGCAGGTGGCCGAGGTGCGAGATCTTCGCCGCCGTGAACAGCGACGCCGATCCGTTCGGGCATGCGGCCACGCAGGCACCACAGCCGATGCAGGCGGCGGCGTCCATCGCCGCGTCGGCGTCGGGCTTGGGCACCGGGATCGCGTTGGCGTCCGGCGCGCTGCCGGTGTTCACGCTGACATAGCCGCCGGCGGCGATGATGCGGTCGAGCGCCCCGCGGTTCACCACCAGGTCGCGCAGCACCGGGAAGCCGGCCGAGCGCCACGGCTCGATCCAGATGGTGTCGCCGTCCTTGAAGTGCCGCATGTGCAGCTGGCAGGTCGCCGTGCCCTTCGACGGACCATGCGCGACGCCGTTGATCATCAGGCCGCACATGCCGCAGATGCCCTCGCGGCAGTCGTGGTCGAACGCGATGGGCATCTCGCCCTTGTTCGTCAGCTCTTCGTTGACCACGTCGAGCATCTCGAGGAACGACATCTCCTCGCTGACGTTCGGCGCCTCGTAAGTGACGAAGAACCCCTTGGCCTTCTGGCTCGGCTGACGCCAGACGTTGAGAGTGAGCTTCACTTGTAGGACCTCTGAGCCAGCGCGACGTGCTCGAAGTGCAGCGGCTCCTGGTGTAGTCGGGGTGCCTGCTCCGGTCCGCGGTACTCCCAGACCGAAACGTGCGCGAACTTGTCGTCGTGTCGGAGCGCCTCGCCGTCCGGCGTCTGGTGCTCGACGCGGAAGTGGCCGCCGCACGATTCCTCGCGCTGCAGCGCGTCCATGCACATCAGCTCCGCCAGCTCCATGAAGTCGGCGACACGTCCCGCCTTCTCCAGCGACTGGTTGAGCTCCTCGCCCGTGCCCGGAATGAACACGTTCTGGTGGAACTCGTGGCGGAGGTCGGGAATCTTGCTCAGGGCGTGCTCCAGGCTCTCGCGCGAGCGCGCCATGCCGCAGTCCTCCCACATGATCTTCCCGAGCTCGCGGTGGAACGAATCCGCCGACCGCTTGCCCTTCGTGTCGAGCAGCTTCTGCGTGCCGGCCTTCACCGCGTTCATCGCCGCCGTCACTTCCGGGTGGTCGGTGGACACCGGCGCCGGCTTCGCCGTCGCCAGGTAGTCGCCCACCGTCAGCGGGACGATGAAATAGCCGTCCGAGAGCCCCTGCATCAGCGCGCTCGCGCCGAGCCGGTTCGCCCCGTGGTCGGAGAAGTTCGCCTCGCCGATGACGTGCAGCCCCGGAATGGTGCTCATCAGGTTGTAATCCACCCACAGCCCGCCCATGGTGTAGTGCACGGCGGGGTAGATGCGCATCGGAACCTCGTACGGATTCTCGTCCGTGATGCGCTGGTACATCTCGAAGAGGTTGCCGTACCGCTCCTCGATCTTCGCGCGGCCGAGGCGCCTGATGGCGTCGGCGAAGTCGAGATAGACGCCGCGCCCGCCGGGCCCGACGCCCCGTCCCTCATCGCAGACCTCCTTGGCCGCCCGCGACGCGATGTCGCGCGGCGAGAGGTTGCCGAAGCTCGGATACTTGCGCTCGAGGTAGTAGTCGCGATCGCCCTCGGGAATCGAGCCCGGCGCCTTGCCGCAGTCTTCCTTGCGCTTCGGCACCCACACCCGGCCGTCGTTGCGCAGCGACTCCGACATCAGCGTCAGCTTCGACTGGTAGTCGCCGCTGACGGGAATGCACGTCGGATGGATCTGCGTGAAGCACGGGTTCGCGAACGCCGCCCCGCGCTTGTACGCGCGCCAGATTGCCGTCGCGTTCGAGCCCTTGGCGTTGGTCGACAGGTAGAACACGTTGCCGTACCCGCCCGTGCCGAGCACCACGACGTCGGCCATGTGCGGCGCGATCTCGCCCGTGACCATGTTCCGCGCGATGATGCCCCGCGCCTTGCCGTCGATCACGATGAGGTCGAGCATCTCGTGGCGGGCGAACATCGTGATCCCGCCCTTCATGATCTCCTTCTCCATCGCCTGGTAGCAGCCGAGGAGGAGCTGCTGGCCCGTCTGGCCGCGCGCGTAGAAAGTGCGGCTGACCTGCGCCCCGCCGAACGAGCGATTGGCGAGCAGGCCGCCGTACTCGCGCGCGAAGGGGACGCCCTGCGCCGCGCACTGGTCGATCACGTTCCGGCTGATCTGCGCCAGCC
>CAMLHT010000325.1 GCA_946479895.1 uncultured Gemmatimonadota bacterium
TCACCTTGCTGGCCGCCGCGAAGCTCGGCGTCACGGTGGTGCCGCTCAACTCCCGACTGAGCTACCACGAGCTGAAGTATCAGCTCCGGCACGCGGAGGTCTCGGCGGTGTTCTCCGCCGAGAAGCACGGCGGCATCGACTACCTCCAGACGTTCGAGGACATCATCGCCGAGCTGCCGGACCTGCTGTACCTCGTCACCGTGGGGGACGAGGAGCTGTGGTACGACGACAGGATCTTCCAGTTCGAGGATCTCCTGTCGAGCGGGGAAGGGCGCGACTATCCGGCGCCGGTGGAGCTCGTGGATGACAGCGATCTCGCGATGCTCTACACGTCGGGCACGATGGGGAAGCCGAAGGGGGTCCGGCTGTCGCACCGCACGATCGTCGAGACGGCGACGCGGACGGCCGAGGCGCTGGAGATGGACCCATCGGATCGCGTGCTCGTTTCGGTCCCGCTGTTCACGATCTTCGGGTTCAGCATCGTCGTCGGGACGATCGCGACCGGAGCCACGCTGGTCCTGCAGGAGACGTTCGAGCCCGCCCGCGCCATCGAGCTGCTGCGCGAGGAGGAGATCACCGTCATCCTCGGGGTCCCCACGATGTACCACCTCATCATGCGGGCGCCGGGGTTCGACCCCGCCGGCTTCCCGCAGTTGCGCACCGGCATCGTCGCCGGCGGCCCGGTCCCCGAGGACCTCGTCCGCCGCATCCGACGCTGGTGCAACGTGCAGGTCGCGTACGGTCTCACCGAGACGGGACCGACGGTGACGATCACCCGCTTCAGCGATCCCGAGGAGAAGCGCCTCACTACGGTGGGGCGGCCGATCCCGGGCGTGGAGATCAAGGCGGTGGACTTCGTCACCGGCGCGCTGCACGGGCCCGAGGCGGTCGGCGAGATCGCCGTCCGCGGGCCGAACGTCATGCAGGGGTATGCCCGCATGCCGGCGGAGACCGCCCGGTCGTTCTCCCCGGAAGGCTTCTTCCTCACGGGTGATCTCGGGATCATCGATGAGGAGGGCTACCTGCGAATCGTCGGGCGCACCAAGGAGACGATCGTGCGCGGAGGGTATCAGATCTACCCCCGCGAGGTCGAGGATCTGCTCCGCGGGCACCCCGCGGTGGACGATGTCTGCGTGATCGGTGTCCCCCATGACATCATGGGAGAGCTGGTCTGCGCGTGCGTCGTCCCCGTCGAAGGCGCGGTCATCACCGGCGGCGAGCTGAAGGAGTTCGCGCGCGACACGATGGCCGATTACAAACTCCCCGATCTCGTCCGCTTCTTCGATGCCTTCCCGATGACCGGGAGCGGGAAGGTGAAGCGGCGAGAGCTCGAGCGCATGGTGTCGCTCGAATACACCGCTACGATAGGAAGTTCATGAACTCACGCTCGATGAAACCGGCTGTCTCCCGCACGCCGGTCGCTCCGCTGCACCGCGGGCCGCAGGCGATGTCCGCCGCATCGGCCCCGCAGTACGGCGGCCACTCGTTCGTCCACGCGCCCAACGCGGCGCTCCTCATCGACTTCGACAACGTCACGATGGGGATCCGGTCCGACCTGGGGAACGAGCTGCGCAACCTGCTGTCGTCGGACATCATCAAGGGGAAGGTCGCGGTCCAGCGCGCCTACGCCGACTGGCGCCGCTACCCGCAGTACATCGTCCCCCTCACCGAGGCGTCGATCGATCTGATCTACGCCCCCGCCTACGGTTCCTCGAAGAAGAACGCCACCGACATCCGCCTCGCGGTGGACGCGATCGAGCTGGTGTTCAGCCGGCCGGAGATCGGCACCTTCATCCTCCTCTCCGGCGACTCCGACTTCTCGAGCCTCGTGATCAAGCTCAAGGAGTACGGGAAATACGTGATCGGCGTCGGCATCCGCGAGTCGTCGAGCGACCTGCTCGTCATGAACTGCGACGAGTACTACAGCTACAACGCGCTGGCGGGGCTGGTGAAGAGCGGGGAGGAGGAGAAGGTCGCCCGCGATCCCTGGGAGCTCGTGGTGGAGGCCGTGTCGCGCATGAAGCGCAACGGCGACGTCATGCGCTCCGATCGCCTGAAGCAGGTGATGCAGGAGATCGACGACACGTTCGACGAGAAGAATCTCGGGATGGCGAAGTTCTCCCGCTTCGTGCAGGAGGCGTCGCAGCGCGGTCTGCTGAAGATCACGCGGCTGGAGAACGGCCAGATGGAGGTGGACGTGGCCGAGCCGGCGGCGGAGCGCGTGGCCGAGCATGCGGCCGAGCCCCGCGCGCGTCTCGCGCCGGTGCACGAGCCCGAGCGCGCCGAGGGCGCCCCGGAGGAAGGTGGGCGCCGCGGGCGGCGCGGGCGCGGACGGGACCGCGACCGCGAGCGGCGCGAGCGGACGCCGCGTCCGGAAGGCACCGAGCAGGCAGCGGCGGCGCCGGCGCACTTCGCGCCGCCGATCACCGAGCCGGTGACCGCGCGCCCCGAGGTGCGCGAGTCGGAGATGGGTGGTGAGCGGCTCACGCGCGACGAGGCGCTCGATCTCGTGCGCCGCGCCGTGCTCGCCCTCACGCAGAGCGAGGACCAGGCCGTGCCGGCGCGCGAGGTGCGACGCAAGGCGCGCGAGCTGCTCGGGCGCGACAGCGAGAGCCTCAATGAGCGCTTCTTCCACCGCATCCTGCGCGACGCACACGACGCGGACATGATCGACCTCCGCAAGCGCGGCGAGGACTACGAGGTGGCGCCGGCGTCCGCCGCGGCGCCGATCGCCGAGCAGCTCTCGGCGGCGGC
>CAMLHT010000326.1 GCA_946479895.1 uncultured Gemmatimonadota bacterium
CTTCAGCGCCGTGGGGATGTGGCGCCCGGGCGACGTCACGATGCGCGACGGCGACGCGCCGGCGCGACTGCTCCCCGGCAACATCGTGAGCGCGGAGCTGTTCGACGTGCTCGGCGCACGGCCGCTGCTCGGCCGGTCGTTCCGCCAGGGTGACGACGTGCAGGGCGCCGAGCCGGTGGTGGTGATCAGCTACGGACTCTGGCAGGAGCTCGGCGGCAGCTCGAACATCGTCGGCCGCCGCATCACCCTCGACGGGACGCCGCGCACCGTGATCGGCGTGATGCCGCGCGGGTTCTGGTTCCCCGATCCGTCGGCACGCATCTGGACGACGCGGCCGCTCGACCCGCAGGGACGCAACGGAAGCTGGGAGCTGATCGGGCGAATGGCGCCGGGCCAGACGGTCGCGACCATGCAGCCCAACCTCGAGCGCCTCGTGTCGATGATCCACGAGCGGTTCCAGTACGGTCCCAAGGGCGACAAGACGAAGGACGCACAGTTCATCCCGATCCGCGAGCGACTGCTGGGCACGATGAAGCCGGCGATCGTGGCGACGTTCGCCGCCATGGGGCTGATCCTCCTCATCGCCTGCGCGAACGTGGCCGCGCTGATGCTCGGCCAGGTGGAAGGACGCTCCACGGAGCTGGCGGTGCGCTCGGCACTCGGCGCGAGCCGGCGGCGGCTGACGCAGCAGCTCGTGGTGGAAGCCCTCGTGGTCGGGGTGGCGGCGGCGGTGGTGGGCGCGGTCCTGGCTGCGGCGGGATTCCGCATCCTCGCCGAGGCGCTGCCGATCGGCGCGTGGAGCGCGAGCACCGGGTTCGACTGGTCGATGTTCGCCGTCGCGCTCCTGATCGCGATCGCCGCCGTGCTGCTGGTGGTGCTCGTGCCGACGTCGTCGCTGCGGCGCAGCGACCTGCGCGGCACGATGAGCGGCTCGCGCACGGGCGGCATCCAGGGGCGCGGCGGCCGGATGGAGCGTGGGCTCGTGGTGGCCGAAGTCGCGCTGGCGATGCTCATCGTCTCCGGCGCGGCGCTGCTCGTGCGCAGCGTCACCAAGCTCTACGCCATCGATCCGGGCATCGAGACGAATGGGCTCGCCGTGGTGGACATCATCTCGAGCCGCAACATGAGGCCGGCCATCCGGCGCCAGAAGGTCGAGGAATCGCTCGCTGCGCTCGCCCAGCTGCCGGGGGTGAAGTCCACGGCGGTGGCGATGAAGCTGCCGCTGCGCGGTGGCGGCGACAGCTTCAACGTCGGTATCGAGGGGCGCGGACCGGAATCGCAGGTGTTCACCTATTTCCGGATCGTCTCGATGGACTACTTCCGGACGATGGGCATCAAGCTGCTGGATGGCCGGACGTTCGACGCCTCCGACCGGCCGGGCGACTCGGTCGGCGTGGCCGTCATCAATGAAACGTTCGCGAAGAAGAACTTTCCGGGGGAGAACCCGATCGGCCGGCGAATCGCCGACGGCGGTCCGGTCAGCACGCCGATCATCGGCGTCGTGTCGGACGTTGCCGAAGGGGCGCTCACCGACGACAAGGAATCGACGGTCTACTACCTCGCCGGGCAGGCGCCGCTGTTCGGCAACACGGCGAGCATCGTGATTCGCACGTCGCGGCCAGGCGACGCCGTCTCGCTGCTGGACGATGCACGTCGCACGGTCAACCGCGTCGCGCCCGACTTCGCGGTGCAGGAGACGACGACGATGTCGCGCGTGTTCGATCTCGCCGTCGGGCCGGCGCGGCAGATGATGACCCTCCTGTCGCTGTTGTCCGCCCTGGCGATGATCCTCGGCGCGATCGGCATCTACGGCGTGATCTCGCACTTCGCCGCCCGTCGCAAGCGCGACTGGGCCATCCGCGTGGCGCTCGGACTCCCCACGTCACGCGTGATCCGGCAGATCGTCGGCCAGGGTGCCGCGCTCGTCGTGATCGGCATCGTGATCGGCGTCGCGGGAACGGTCGCGCTCGCGCGGCTGCTCACCTCCTTCCTGTACGGCGTGGGCACGATCGACCCGATCTCCTTCGTCGCGGCGAGCGCGGTGCTGCTGCTGCTCGGGATGGTGGCGGCGTTCGTGCCGGCGCATCGCGCCTCCACCGTGGACCCCGCACTCGTGCTGCGCGAACAATGACGACCGACCCGATGGTGCCGCTCGGCGTTCTCGAGGAGCAGATCCTCGTCGCCGTCGTGCGCACGCAGGACGAGGCGTACGGCATGGAAGTGCGTCGCGAGATCGAGGACGTGACGGGGCGCGACCTGGCGATCGGGGCGGTCTACGCCACGCTCGACCGGCTGGAGCAGAAGAAGCTGCTCTCCTCGCGCCGCACGCACGGCGCGGGGCCGTCGAGACGCCTGTTCGCGCTCACGGCGAGGGGGGCACGGGCGCTCGTGGAGACACGGGCGATGAGGGACAAACTATGGAAAGGAGTGGAGCTGCCGGTTCTCGCATGAACGACAACTGATGTACTTCGTACGCCGTACCTCGTACGAGGACCTGACGCACCGTTGGTCCAATGCAGCTCGACACCGTGCGTAAGGAAAGAGGGGCCGGCCGTTCATTGGAATGGCCAGCCCCCCGGGTCCGGATACGTCGTACGAGGTACGTGCTACTTCAGTTGCCGTTATCGGAGAAGTACGAGGTACGCGCTACGTCAGTTGTAGTTACTCGGCCTGAAGCGCCACCGTCGGCGGCACCCGCGT
>CAMLHT010000327.1 GCA_946479895.1 uncultured Gemmatimonadota bacterium
TGGCGTCCATGTTCCGCACGCGCATCGAGCTGAAGCAGATCGGCGTGCGCGACGAGGCCAAGCGCCTCGACGGCTACGGTCGCTGCGGTCGCCAGTACTGCTCGGCCTCATGGCTGCCCGAGCTGCGTCCGGTCAACCTCGGCGTCGCCAAGGACCAGAAGCTCTCGCTCAACCCGTCCCAGATCTCCGGCGCCTGCGGGCGACTGATGTGCTGCCTGCGGTACGAGCACGAGTTCTACGTGACGACGCGCCGTCGCTTCCCGAAGGAGGGAAAGACGATCCGCACGTCGAAGGGCGAGGAGCGCGTGATCTCGAACGACCTGTTCCGCGAGCGGGTGACGCTGCGCGGCGAGGAAGGCGAGCCGCGGACCGTGACGCTCGCCGAGCTGCGCGAAGAGCTCGAGGCGCTCGGACTTCCGCTGCCCACGCCCACCGCCGGCCCGCCCGCCCCGGCACCGCGGCCTCACGAGGAAGAGCACGAGGACGAGGCGGATTCGACGGAAGCGTCGGAGCTCGTCGCCGTCTCCGAGCCCGATGAAGCCGCCGCCCCCGCGGGGCCCGCGGACGCCACGGCGGCCGGCGCCGAGCAGCGCGAGCGCCGGCGGGGCCGCCGCCGCGGACGTCGTGGCGGCCGGCGCGGACGCCACGGCCCGGAAGGCTCCGGTGGCGGCTCCGGCCCGCAATCCACGCCCCCCACACCGAACGACTGAGTGGCTCGCTTCTATCTCACGACCGCCATCGACTACGCGAATGGCGATCCGCACATCGGTCACGCCCTCGAGAAGGTCGGCGCCGACGCCATCGCCCGGTACCGCCGCATGGCCGGCGACGACGTCTGGTTCCTCATGGGCATGGACGAGCACGGGCAGAAGGTCGCCCAGGCCGCCGCCGAGCGCGGCATCACGCCCCAGGAATTCACCGACGGCATCGCGGCGCGGTTCACCGACACCTGGCGGCGGCTGAACGTCTCGTACGACCGCTTCATCCGGACCACCGAGGCGCCGCACAAGCGCGGCGTCGTCGCGCTCATCGAGACGATCCGCCGGAAGGCGCCCGACGACTTCTACGAGCAGGCCTACGAGGGCTGGTACTGCGTCGGCTGCGAGCTGTTCAAGCGCGAGAACGAGATCGTCGACGGCAAGTGCGTGCTCCATCCGACGCGCGAGCTCCAGTGGACCAGGGAGCGCAACTGGTTCTTCCGGCTGTCGAAGTACGCGCCCTTCCTCCGCAAGCTGATCGCGGACCGGCCGGGGTTCATCCAGCCGGAGTCGCGGCGCAACGAGATCCTCGGCCTCATCGAGCAGGGACTCGAGGACATATCGGTCACCCGGTCACGGCTCTCGTGGGCGATCCCCTTCCCGATCCCGACGTCCACTGGGGAAACCCAGGGGACGTGGGTGTGGTTCGACGCGCTGCCCAACTACCTGACGGCGACGGGCTATCCCGATCCCGGCTACGAGGAGCGCTGGCCGGCGCAGCTTCACATCGTCGGCAAGGACATCACGCGCCTGCACGTCGTGGTATGGCCGGCCATGCTCCAGGCCGCGGGACTCGCGCTGCCCGAGCGCGTCTGGGCCCACGGCTTCGTGGCGGTTGGGGGCGAGCGCCTCAGCAAGTCGGCGGGCGTCAGACTCGACCTCGACGCGATGATCGCCACCCACGGGCCCGATGCGTTCCGCTTCTTCCTGCTGCGCGAAGTCCCGTTCGACGGCGACGGGTCGATCTCCCTCGAGCGCTTCGACGAGCGGTACAACTCCGACCTCGCGAACTCCATCGGCAACCTCGCCAGCCGCGCGCTGTCGATGATCGAGAAGTACTGCGACGGCGTCGTCCCTTCCGGATCGGCCACGACCCTCGACGCCTCGGACGCCGGCGAGCTGCGCGCGTATCACGCGGCGATGGACGGCGGCAACGGATACCTGCTGCACCAGGCGCTGGATGCCGTGATGCGGGCCGTTCGCGCCGGTAATGAGTACGTGCAGTCGTCCGCGCCCTGGACGGTGGCGAAGGATCCCTCGCGCAAGGCGGAGCTGGACGCCATCATGGCCGCGCTGGCGCGGCACCTGGCTCGCGACGCGATCATGCTGTTTCCGTTCATGCCCGGGAAGGCGGATCAGTTGTGGAAGGCACTCGGGGCGCCGGGACGGATCGAGGAGCAGCGATTCGGTTCGTTATCCGCACTCGACGCGACGGGATGGAAGGTCGAGAAGGGTGATCCGTTGTTTCCGCGTGCGGAGAAGGCCCCCACCTCTGGCTGAGGTGCGGAGGGATGGTCCGTTGGTTCACACGCGGATCACGCGGGTCCTGCGAATGCCGCGGATCTGAAAAAGCGCGGGGCCACCATTTCCGGTGGCCCCGCGCGTTTCAGATCCGTGTGATTCGCAGGATCCGCGGGGTCCGGGGGTCAGCTCCGGGCGTCTTCGTTCCCGGGGGCGGCGCCGGCTTCGAGAAATCCACCGTCGGCGCCGTGGTTGCGTTCGCGTTCGTCGCCTCGTAGTACGGCTTCGGCGTGGCGCCCGTCGCCTTCGCCGTGAGCACCGGCGGGAACTGCGTGAT